>NZ_JBVHMF010000008.1:0-219521 GCF_055558595.1 Streptomyces sp. NPDC025721
GCCCAGTCGCTATGGCGCAGAACCTACCAAACCATCGCAAAGCGCATCCACTACCGGCAGCGACGACAGCGGGCTCTCGAAGCCCCCTGTAGTACCGGCTACACCCCCGACCGGCTGATGGAACTCGCCGCGCAGAACGACGCCGGATTCGACCGGCGTATGTTCGCCGACTCCCTCGCGCGCGTCCAGCGCTACACCGACAAGCAATTCGCCGCCTACGGACTCGACGGCGCGCAGGCCGCCGCGATCCGCCAGGTATTCGCCACGTGGCAGAGTGCGCTCACCGACGCGGAGGACCGCTCCGACGCCCGCACGAGGGCCGCCAACCTCCGCTCACCGAACGCTGCCCGCGGCGCAGTTCAGACTTCCCCGGAGGCACTGGGCCAACAGCCTTCGCAGCCGCCCGGACACACTCCTCCCCCGCGGGGTAGATAACGTCCAGGGAACACGATCGGGCCTCATCGTGCACCGGAAGCGGACCACGTAGGAGGACAGGCAGATGTCACCCGAGGGTCTCAGCGACCGGCAAATGGGCATGGCTCAAGCGACGGCACCCGCTCACAACTGACCTCTGGTTGTACTACCCGAACGACGGCAACGGTGATCACCAAATCCTGCGGGTCTGCACGCGAGGCGGAAACGATTTCGCGGTCCTGTACTGGCGCACGTGCCATGAGTGCCGTCGAGGCGTGATCGCCAAGATCTCCATAGCGGACGACAGACAGCGCCAGGGGATCGGTCGACGCCTGATCCGCAGGGCGATGCGCGGCTGCGAAAGCTATCGCTGGACAACATCGGGGCAATCACCCATGGCCCAGCAGTTCTTCCCCGTGATGACCCGCGAAACCGGTGCGGCCTTCACGGTCCTCGCGCCAACCTGTCAGCACATCCGGGATGGGCGTCGAGGAATGCCGAAACCCCACCTCGAACGAATCCCGTAGCGAACAGCCCGTCCAGGAACAGCTCCATACGGCCCCGCGCACCACATCCGCACCACGTGCAGCGGTAAGACGCGGACTGCCACGGTCAGTACAGACAGCGCTCAAGGGACCCCCAATGACCCACCAGGCCCCTGACCAGCACCAACCCCAACAAGGCCCCTGTGATTCCCAAGCTCAGAGCGCGGGTTCGATTCCCGTCATCCGCTCCATTACCAAAGCCCCGGGTCGAAGACCCGGGGCTTTTTTTGTCAAGACCGATTCTGGGAACGCGCGGTCAAGGACGACCGATGGTAGATATTCAAGGCCGGCTTCGATAGTGCGCTAGACGCGAGGCGTCCCATTCCATAATCTCAAGAATGTCATCGAGATATCCACTGGTTTCGTAACTGTGCTCCCTCAAAAACTCCTGATACAGCAACAAAAGACCATCGCGAATAGTCTCAAAGCAGCGCCAATAGTAGCCCGACTCGATCGAATCGCCATCTTCCTCTCCGGCAGCAAACCCGAGAACAGCCCATGTGGCTTCTTCCACCTGGGCCGGCGGCAGCCCGTCGGCGAACATCGCCATGACAACCGTGCACACCGCAGGCGCAGGGGGCATCAGGATCGACTGGATGAATACATGCCCGTCCAAAGCGCGCAGCACACCCGGGTTCCCGTCGATCGCGGATTCCAGCAGCGCGATCAGATGTACCGCCGATTCTCCGCAACCACACTCCACCGCATCCCAGTCCTGCCGACCTAGTTCTCTTCGCGCAAGACTCAATTAATTCAGCTCCTCGAACTAGGATGGGAGCAAGCCGTACTGGAGCACCCGACTCACTTTCCTGTTTACTTTACTATTTACTCAAGGCCACATCACCATACTCCACCCGGCTCGCCCTCGACACCCGGACCGAAGGCACTGGGTGGATAATCAAGTTGACACTTTATGCAGACGCTCTTCGCAGCCGGCTCATATTCTCTGGGATCCGACCCTGTCACAGCCTTCGTTGTGTAGGCGATGCCAAGACGCACCTTCGTCCAGTCCCCGCCCAGTGCGCGGACCACATTCCCTTCTGCGCAATAGGTGGCTTCGCAGCCCAAGACATCCGGACCGGACGAGGCAACTGCCATCTCGTCAGTCTCGGTGTGATAACCCGAGACATACGATCGAGTGGCGAGTTTCGAGACGCGGTTGTCGACGGCCGCGGAACGGGCGAGATTATCACCTCGGTCGGTTCGCTCGGCCGGTGACCAGTCTGCGGGGGCTGCTTCCTTGTGCAGGTACGCGGGACGAGACTTCGCGCCGCGCGGTCCGCGTGAGGTGGTTCCCCGTGGGCTGGGCTTTTCAGTGCCCGTAGCCGGATCGCTCGGCTCGGCTACGGCCCTGTTCTGGGCGGGGTCCGCTTCCCAGTTGTCGGCGGGGGCCGGGTGGCCATCACCAGCTGCGTCCTCGAAGGCCTTCGTGCCGGCCGTGGGCGTTTTGGCCTTGCCGCCGTCGGTCTCCGCGGACTTGGCCGCGCCTGAATCCTCGCCGGAGTCCTCGCTGGTGGGGTCGCCTCCCACACCGGGGCCGCAGTCGCCCATGAGGGCGGCACATGAGGAAACGACCGCTGCGGTTCCGGCCTCAGCACAAGCTGGTCCAGCAACACCGAGAGACTCCCCGGTACAAACCCCGACAGCCGTCACTGCGACAACTGCGACCGTGGCCACGGCCACGTATGGTGCGGCCTTCTCAACGACGTGGCCTGCACAGCTCCAGAAGCTGTGGCAACCGCCACCACCGCTCTTCTTGCCAGTACTCGAAGTGCTCCCGCTGGAGGTGGTGGAGGAGGTGGAGGTGCTACCCGCGTCAGGATTGCCGGGGGGCGGGCCGCAATCGATGGCGCACGTGTTCATCGACGGGTCGTTGTACCAGTCGTCGTATCCGGTGGGGTCGGAACCACTGGCCGGGTTGTCGGCGGCGTAGGCGTAGCCGCCCATCTGGTTGGGGTCGCCCGCCTGGAAGAGCGGGTCCGCTGTCAGGAAACGGCCCTGAGCGGAGTCGTAGTTGCGGGCGCCGAGCAGGTCGAGTCCGGTGGCCGCGTCCGTGGGTTGTCCCAGGAAGCCGCGATTCTCGTCCGGAGCCACCCACGTCGTCGGCTTGGCGCCGCGCGGATTGCCGTAGGGGTCGTAGAAACGGCGGGTGACCGCCAGTGTGGTGGCGTCGACGGCGGTGGTGGCGGTGCCCTGAACGGTGGCGACCTGGTAGGTGACCGTGCCGGTGCTGGAACGGGTGACGGTGGTGCCGTCAGGTCCGGTGATGTTGCGCAGGCCGGTCAGTGTGCTGTTGGCGACGTTCAGGGTGATCTGCTCGGTGCCACCGAAGAGGTAGAGGACCCGGGTGGTGTCGGTGCTGTCGACTGCCGCGGTCTGCTCCAGCAGGCTGCCGTCAGCGTCGTAGAGGTACTTGCTCGTGTTGGTGTGTGCTCCGTTACCGGTGGCTACGCTCGCCGTACGACCCTCGGCGTCATAGGTGAAGGTCTGCGTCTGGCCGGCGGACACGGCTCCGACCGCGGCGTTGGTCCAGGTCTGTCCACTGCTTCCGCAGGCCGCCAGCGTCAGCTGGGTGGCGTTGGTGGCACTGGCCGCCGGGTCGGTGAGGCACATCGTGGTGGCAGCTGCGCTGACAACCGTGTTGGCACTGGTGATCTTCCACTTCTGGGTGACATCTGTAGAGCAGGTGTCGATGACGATCTTTGTGCCCGACGTGGTGGCGTTACCGGTGGTGTCCAGGCACAGACCCATCACCCGGATGGTGCCGTCGGTGCCGACCGACAACTTCTGGGCGTTGGTGGTACCGCAGGTGTTGATCTGTACCTTGGCGCCGGGCGTGGTGGAGGACGCGGCGTCCTCGACGCATTTCCTGCCGCCGCCGCTCAGGGCGAATCCGCTGATCAGCGGTCCGGTCGAGGCCACCTTGCGATTGGTCGTGTCGCCCGCGTTGACACCGCCGTGCGTCGGGTCGGTGTACGCGGGCGTCGAGGTCGCGGTGCCGGTGGTCGGGTTTGTCGTAGTGGTGGCGCCCGCCTGGTCGGGCAATGCCACGCTGGTCGTGCCGTTGGCGCCGGTGTAGGAGGTGGCTTGAGTGGAGTCGCCGGCTGCGTTGCCGGTGGAGTCGTGGTCGACCATGCCCGTACGGTCGCCGAGCAGGTCGTAGCTGTAGCTCTGCCAGTACGGTGCCGGGCCGCCGACGGTCGTCGTCTTGACGGGTGTGGTGGTACTCGTCTCCACGGAAGCGGTGTTGCAGCGGCCGACGCTGCCGACCGGGGCGCTGCTCGGGTTCGTGATTCCCGCGGTGTCGGTCCAAGCAGCGGTCAGCCGCTGGAACGAGTCGTAGCTGAAGCACTGGGTGTCGTGCGTGGTGTTGTTCTGCAGGTCGTCGGCAGCGGTGAGCTGACCCGACTGGTCGTAGCGGTAGTCGACGACGTCAAGGGCGGTGACTGAGGTCTGCACCATCGTTGATGTCTGTGTGGTGCGGCCGGTGGTGACGTCGTACTGGGCAAAGGTCGCCAATTCCTTGCCGGTGGGGCCGTAGTTGGTCTGCAGCACTCGCCCGAACGGGTCGTGGACCGCGGTGTCGAGGTAGGACGGCGTGTTGGAACTGCTGATGAACCCGCCGATGCCGTCGAGGTTTCCCTGCTGCGTATATCCGAAGTCGATGTCCTCGGCCGGGAGCTTGCCGTCTGCCTGGTATTTAACGGTCGACAGCAGACCGACGGTCGGCGTGTACGCGTTGGTGGTGCTGTACGTGACAGTGCCGCTCGCGGGAGGCTGGCTCTGCCCGGCGGCGGCAAACCCGTCCGCGGCGGGCACGGTCACCGTGGAACCTGACGGCTGATAGGCGGCGTTGTAGCCGGTCACAGCCTGGGTGTACGCCTTGCTCGTCGTCCCCGTGGCACCGTTGAGGTAGCGGGTAGCGGAGGTCGGGTACCCCTTGGCCAGCGTGTCGTAGACCCAGGACGCCTGTTCCTTCGTGGCGTCGGGCGTGGCCGACCAGGCGCCGCTGTACTCGGCTGTGACGCGGTTGTCCCAGTCGTAGCTGTACGACATGACCTGGCCGCGGGAATCCGTGCTTTGCAACAGATTTCCGGCGATGTCGTATTTGTCGAGACTGCTCTGCCCGATGTTGGGGTCGGTCTGGGTCGTCGGGCGGCCAAGGAAGTCGTATCCGTAGGACCAGGTGTTGCCGGCGGTGTCCTTGACGGACTCGACCTGGCCGTCGGGTGTGTAGGTGTAGCGGGTGGTGGCGTCGGCAGCCCGGACGGCGTCCGCGGTTCCCTGGTGCCAGAGCGTGCCGCCTGCGCTGGAGACGACGGCCGCAGTGGAGTCGTTGCGCACCTGGAAAGTTGCGCCAGTGGTGGCGGTGAGACCGGTGGACCACTTGGACGTGCCCGCCGTGGTGCGGACGACGAGGTTTCCGTCAGTGCCGAACTGAGCGAAGGCGCCGGGGTTGCCGCTCGTGCCGCTGGACCAGATGGTCGTCCCGGTGGCCAATGCGCTGAGGACCAGGTTTCCGTCCGCTTGCATCGTCAGCCGTACGCTGTCGGAGGTGAGCGAGGTGCCGGACGGGATGGTCTGGCCGGGGGCGAGAGTGACGGTCGCACCGGTGTTCTTCACCACGTTGCTGGTGATCTGCCCCAGCGCGTTGGTGAAGCTGGCTGCGGTGCGGCCGCCCACGGGTGCGGTGGTGTCGGTCTCGTCAGCACCGCGATAGGTGGTGGTGGTGTGCCACTGCTGGACGGCCTGGTGCCACAGCGTGCTGGTGACCGCGCGGCCTTCGCCGTCGTATTCGGTGGTGGTCTCCGAAGGGACTTCGTTCTCGTTGGCGGCCCACAGTGTGGTGCCGGGGACCGCGGTGGGTTCGGAGTACGGGGCGTACGACACCGTCGGCCAGCCGTGGGAGTCGTAGAAGGTGTCGGAGATGATCCGGCCGGAGTTGCTGTCTCCGGCAGCGGTGCTCTGCGTCTGGCGGGACTGGAGCATCCCGTCGTAGATCGCGATGGACGTTGCGTAGGTGCCGTCCTCGCGCAGCGTTTTCGTGGTCACCGTGGACGGGGCACCCGGAGAGGTGATCGTGCCCCCCGGGGCGGCCACCGCGCCCGGGTTGATCGAGTAGGCGAACGTCATGTCCGCGCTCTGTCCGCCGTCCTTGTCACGGCCTGGTAGCCAGACCGCAGTGCGTCGGCCAAGTGCGTCGTAACTGATGTCCGTGACGCGGTTGTTGGCGTCGATGTCCTCGGTCGGCACACCGCGCAGCGGATCGAGTGTGGAGACCTCCTTCCACCGTTGCGCGTTGTAGGTGGTGATGCCGACGGCGTTGGTGTTTCCGCCTGCGGAGGTCCAGGCCGGTGTGAAGTCGGTATGAGTGTCCTGGCCGGTGATGTCGAGCGCATCGACGGCGCGGCCGGCGCCGTCGTACACCGTCGCCATGTCCGTCTGCCAGTTCTCGGTACTGCCGTTGTATCCGGTGGAACTACGCACGGCCGAGATCCGGCCGACAGCCGAGGTGCCGCTCTGGTCGAGCCGCGCACCACATCGCGCCAGACGCACAGGTACGGCTCGGCCAACCACGGTCAGGCTCCGCACACCCGACAAGCAACCGCCCGCCCGCCGATAGGTCGCGACCTGCAGCTTCGCCGACCGCGCCCCTGTGATTCCCAAGCTCAGAGCGCGGGTTCGATTCCCGTCATCCGCTCCATTACCAAAGCCCCGGGTTTACCGCCCGGGGCTTTTTCTCGTTGTCCTTCATTCCACGTCCGACCCCGGACCGCGTAGCGCGCCCTGATGAACAAGCCGCTGTCCCAGGCCGCCCATTGCATGTGCGATTCCCTCGATGAGGTCGGCGACCTCCCACATGGGCCGACCATCGCTCACTCCGAATGCCAGCAACGCCTCGTGAGCGCGCTCGACCGCGACGCGCTCCGTCGTCGGCCACTGCGTCAATTGCGCCCCAGAAGCGTGTCCGGAGGCGACGTCATGGCGGGGGGCGCCGAAGTGATCCGCAGGGTGTTTTCAGTGGGCGGGCGGCCAGGTGAGGGTGTAGCCGGTGGCGCGGTCGAAGGTCACTTCGACGGCCGGGGGCGGAAAGCCGAATTCGCGGGCGCTCCATTCGGCGACGGCCGCGGCGGCGGCCTCCGGCTGGTAGTCGGTCGGCATGTAGTCGAGCGTGTTGACCTCGATGACGGCGAGGTCGCTCTGGTGTGAGCCCTCGATTTGCGCGGCCACCTGACGGAGGCCGAACTCAAGCTGGGTCACGTCCTCTTCGGTGGCCGCGTCGTCGAGGACGTGCAGCCACACGTGATCGGTGACCCGGCGTGCGCCGTCGGGCGGCGTCGGCGGCGTCGAGACGGCGGCGGAGAGTTCGGCGTACAGCGCCCAGGGACCGAGGATCTTGCGGTAGACGAAGGGGCTGGGACTCAACGGAACTCCAGGCTTGTCGGATGTGCTGGTCATGACTGGTCACACGGCTGGTCGCAGCTCGTCAAGGCGGTCGGCCCCTAGTCGAATGTGAGGTGGCCGAAGACGGATTTGTCGAAGAAGTGCTCGGGGCCCATGCCGGTCGGCCGGGTGATGTACTCCAGCCCGTGGTCCGTTTTCCCGGTGTCGGACATCAGGCTGTAGCGGTCGAGGAACGCCTGCGCCTCGTCGTCGGTCATCTGTGAGATGTCGACCTTCTTGAGCTTGGCGAAGTCCTTCTCGTGGATGGTAAACCGCATGAGTTCGAGATCGGCGTTCTCCGACCTCCGGAGTTTGAGCGCCAGGTACTTCTCCGCTTCGGCACGCGACCCCCAGGAGTAGACGCCCGGACCGAAGTGAGCGCGATGCATTTCCAGCGGCCAGGGCTCACCCGTGCCGCGCAGCCGCGCCGCGTCGTCGAGTCCCTGGACGGAGAAGAACTCCAGGCATTTCAGCCCCAGGGGATCGCACCATGACAGGGGATTCGGCACGTACGCGTAATGGTTGGGTCCGGGATCGAGCCCGAGCGGATCCGGGCTGAAGTAACCGCCGACTTCCGGGTCGTAGTAGCGGAAGACGTTGTAATGGAGGCCCGTCTCCGCGTCGAAGTACTGGCCGGGGAAGCGCAACGGGCACTGGACACCGTCGGCGGCGTCGGGCGGGCGGACGCCGTAGAGCGTGCCGCGGGCCCGCCAGACCACATCGCCGTCCGGGTCGACCAATTCGGTCGGTGAACCGACCAGATCGGTGATGATCGCGTAGAAACGTGCGTCGATGTCGCTCTGCGGCGAGTCGGCGGTCAGAACCCGCTCGGTCTGGCAGACCGGTTGATGACTGCCGGGCAGGGCGTCCCAGGTCGTGACGGCGACCGTGCCGTCGGCGTCACGATCGCCGGAGCCAGAGCCAGAGCCGGAGCCAGAGCCAGAGCCGGAGGCGGTGGCGGTGGAGACGATCTGCTCGGCCAGCTGCATACCGTCCCAGACGAAGTCAGTCCTGCTGACGACCGTGCCGTCCTCGCCGATCCCGAGCTTCGCCGTACGGCGCCCCAGGGGGTCGTACAGATACCTCCAGCGGATCCCGTCGGGCGTGCGCACCTCGACGAGCCGGTCCTCGGCGTTCCAGAGGAACCGCCAGGCGGTCGTGGTCCCCGAGAGCGTCCTGCGCACGCGGCGGATCACCCGGCCCTGCGCGTCGTGCGCGTACGAGGTCCGGCCCGCGCGCCTGATCAGCGTGCCGTCGTACACACGGTCGCCGGTCACGGCGGAGGCTTCCGCGGCACCGTTCGGGCTGCTGTCCCCGAGCCGCCCGGTGTCCCACTGACCGACCACGACGTTGCCCAGCGCGTCGTACGCGTATCGCTCGGTCCAGCTCTCGGCGGACACCGCGGTGACCCGGCCCATCGCGTCGAGGGTGAATCCGCGTCCGCCCGCCGCGTCCGTGACGCCGATGACGTGGTCGTCCGCCCCGTATGCGTACGTACGCCGGGCGGCCGGCGTCCCCGGCCCGTCCGACGAGCCCCCGCGGCTCACAGTCAGGGAGGCGAGGCGACGGTTGCTGTCCCACTCCTGCCGGATCCTCACCAGGCCGCCGTCGAGGACCCGTTCGGTCTCCACGCCGCCCACGTCGTATCCGAACGTTATGTGCCGGCCGGAGGCGCGCAGGGCCGTGGGACGCATCCCCGTGTCCCACTCCCACGTGCTCACCGCGCCGCTCGGGGTGCGGCGCTCGGTCCGACGGCCGAGCCGGTCGTACGTGTTGGTCAGCGTGCGGCCGTTGACGGTCTGCCGAACCGCCCGTCCAAGGGCGTCGTGTTCGAGCAGCAGTTCCGTGTCCGCGTTGACGGCGCGAGTGAGCCGGTCGATCGGGTCGTACTCCATGTACGTGACGCTGTCGCCGTCGTGCCACTCGACGGCGCGTCCGGCGGCATCCCTGACGTAACGCGTAGCCTCACCGGCGCCGTTGATCCGCTCGACGAGCTGGCCCGCGGCATCGTGGACGTACCGGACCGTCCGGCCGTTGAAGTCCGTTTCGCCGCGGAGTACACCGCGCGGATCGTAGTCGTAGGTCCACTGCCGGCCGGTGGCGTTTGTGACCGAGGTCAGCCGCAGTTCGGTGTCGTAGGCGAAACGCAGGGTCGTGCCGTCGGCGAGGGTCTTCGTCATCAGACGGTCGAAGGACCCGACGTCGAAGCGCGTCACAGTCCCCTGCGGATCGGTGTGCCGGACGAGATTGCCGTCGGCGTCGTGAATCCACTCTTCCGTCGTCCCGTCGGGACGGGTCCGGCCGCGAAGCTTGCCTTCCGGCGTCCAGTTGAGCGTCGATTCCGCGCCGAGGGCGTCGACGATCCCGATGATCCGGCCGAACGCGTCGTAGCTGTAGCCTGTCACCGCGCCGTCGACGTCGGTGGTGGCCGTCGGCAGGCCCGCGCCGTTCGGCGTCATCTCGCGAACGCCCCCCAGGGCGTCGGTGATCCGGACGAGCCGACCGCGCGTGTCGTAGTCGCGTCCGGTGACAGCGCCCAGCGGGTCGACCGTACGGATCAGATTGCCGCGCTCGTCGTATTCGTGGCGCCACTCGGCGCCGTCAGGCAGCGTGACCGTCTCCGGCAGCCCCAGCGGGCTGTACCTGACCGTGGTGACGGCGCCGTCGGGGCGGGTGAAGCGGGTCAGGCGGCCGGCCTCGTCGTGGGCGTAGCCGGTGCTGCGGCCCAGAGCGTCGGTGCGGGACAGCAGATTGTCCCGGCGGTCCCACGTCCGGACGGTGGCGTTGCCGAGGGGATCGGTCGTACGGACGAGCTGGCCCAGCTCGTTGAACTCGTACGTCGTGGTGTGCCCGAGCGAATCGGTGACGCGTGTGGTGCGGTTCGCGGTGTCGTAGGCGTAGTCGTAGGCGAGGACGTTTTCCGAGCCGGCCGTACGGACACAGCGGCCTTCCGTGTCGTACTCGTACCGGTACCGCGTGCCGCCGCGGTCCTCCCAGCCGGTGACACGATGATGGTCGTCGTAGCTCAGGCGGAACGGCAGAGTGGAGGAGTCGATGATCTCGGTGAGGTCGCCACGCTCGTCGTATCCATAGCGGAGCACAACCGGCCGGTCGGCGTCGCTCAGCAGCCTGAGCTCGGTTATTCGCCGGTCCTGCGTCGTCAGACCGACGCGATAGCCAGCGCTGTGCCGGATCTCGTGGGGGACGCCTTCCGCCGTGTGGAGGACATCGATGACGTTCCCATTGCGGTCCGCGACGGACGTGAGCGCGAGTTCCGCCGGGGGGCCGCCCGGCAGCGCCCGGAAGCCAAGGATCTGGCCCTGACCCGGGCGCGTGATGCGCATCTCCCCGCCCGGAACACCGTCCCAACGCAGAGGCCAGCGAGGCCCCTCGGCCGGGAAGACGTCCCAATCCGGGTTCGGAATCGGGTAATAGAGGACCATTCCGTCCTCGGATGTGTACTGCGCTCCCTGATCGTCCAGGACGAGACGCTGATCCAGGCCGGAAGCCCACGACGTGCCGAACCAACGGCCCGCACGATAGGACGACACATGGTGCCGTTCCAGCACCAGCGGAAGAACTCCGGGCAACTGCATGTCCACCGCGGACATGACCATTTCGCCGGTCGCGATGTCGATCGGATCGCCGCACCTGAAGCGCCTGAACATGCGGACTGCGGTCTCGCGCATGTCCCGCAGGGCGGCGCCGCCTTTGCGGATGCTGTTGGCGATGTTCTCCAGGGCCTTGCCGGATTTGAGGAGGGCGGGGAGTTCGCGGGCCATTTTGAGGAGGCCGCCGGCGGTGGTGAGGCCCTTGAACATCGGGATGCAGTCCAGGGCCGCGAACAGGACATCCCAGAGGCTGGCTTTGCCTTGTAGGTACTTCATGACGGTATCGGCCAGGACCAGGACAGCGGCGGCCAGGACCAGCCACGCCAGCGGGCCGCCGATGATCAGCACGACAATGCCCAGCACCGCGACGATCACCTTGCAGACCGCGATGATGTCGTCCCAGTGGTCCGCGACCCAGTCGACCGCCTTCTCCCACCAGTGCTTGTTCCTGATCCCCGCGTCGCTCGCTTCGTGCAGCGCGTGCTGCGCCGTCGAGGCGGCATCGTCCCGCAACTGGGCCGCGTCGGCGGCCAGCTGCTTGGCCGCGTCGAGCTTCGCCTGCGCGCTGTGGACGGCGGTGGAGGCGGTGGTGTGGGCGCTGTTAGCGTCCGTGGCATTACGGGCCGCCGCACGCACCTCCTCCGCCGACGGCGGCGGCACGTCCGGCTTCGGATCCTCCTGGTAGGACTTCGACTTGTCCTGCGCCCGCTTCACCCACGCATCAGCGTTCGTCAACTGGCTTTGCGCAGTGTCCAGCTCCTGGCGGGCGGTGCGCCCCTGCGCCAGCGCCCGGTCCGCGTCACCCTGCGCCGTCTCCAGCTTCGGCCAGTAATCATCCAGAGCCCCCGACGCCAGGCGGTAGGACCGCTCCAGCTTGTCCAGCTCACCCGGCAGATCCCCGAACTGCTGCCGGTACGCGTCACCCGAAAGCCCCGCCCACTCCTGGACGACGGTGTCACCGCTCAGACCCCGCACCGACCGCAGCGCCGAGGCGACATCATCGGCGAAATCCCCCAGCTTCCGCGCGAGTTCCCTCACCTCGAACGGATCACCCGGCACCGGATCCCGGTCCAGATCCAGCACATCCCAATCCGTCGGACGCCCCGTCACCCCGCCAGCACCCCCATCGTCAGCCTCGGCGAACAGCCATTGTTCCACCCGATGTCTGTGACAGCAGAGGTACGTGAGCAACCCGCCTACGATCTGGTCCCATGCGGACCGGACCCGCAACATCTCAACCGTTCTCGCGAACAGCGATCGCCACACATCCCCTTCGCACCGAACTGGGCCATGTTCGAGATCGCTCCCTCAGAGCGCGGGTTCGATTCCCGTCATCCGTTCCATTGATAGGGCCCCAGGTCCAAATTCTGGCACGATGGGTCGGAAGCGGTCTTGTTGGAGAAACCGGATGATCTCGGTCGCGGTGTCGGCGGCATCGAAATCTCCAAGGCTTCTCCGGCCGGCCCGTACGATCCGTTCTTCTGTCGAAGTCCTGACATTAAGAAGGGTGCTGGGCGAAGCCCATGGAGCTTGCCCATGCAGCCATTGGACGAGTCGGGTAAGGCGTGCGGACCTCAGCGCTCCCGCTCGAGGTGACGCACCGCTCAAACTGCTCACCGACTCTCTGAGCATGAGATCGAGAGCGTTGGCCAGTCGGTGAAGGGGGAGGTCGTGCTCGCTCAACATCAGATGAAGCGCAGCATCGGGATCGACGGTACCCGTGACACCGCCGATCCGAGGAATCGGCAACTCCGCCACGGTGCCGATCTCGATTTCGTCGCCGCCTCCGTCGAGCACCAGGTCAACGCGGGAGGCTCGCTTGGGGTCATCGATTGGAACGGCAGCATAGTCTTCGATCCCGCTCTTCGAGAGCGCCAAACGGGACGTTCTCCAATCGACCACGCAGCGGCCGACTTCAAATCGGCGAGTTGCCCCTACCGGTGAGCCAAAACCAGCTCATCAATGGTAATACCGATGGCGGTCGAAATACTCATCATGACAGCTCGCGCGCCCGCCTCCACGCTTTTCGTCCCGGTGACGGTGTCTTCAATGATCTCCGGAACCCCGCCGAAGGAGTTCGCGGAAATGGCCGGGTGCAGCCACTTCATCCATTCTTTGACGGATTCAACTCCATATCGAATACGCGCCGCCGAGACGTCTTCCGAAGATGCCATGGACAGAATCCTCAACGCCGCCGCGAGGCGCTCCTCCGGGTAATTATGCCCGTCAAGTACCCGGTCGATCTGCGAAATGGAGGAAACCTCGGCTGATGAAGCCACGAATCCCTCTCGACTTCTCAGGTCCGGCCAGCTCTCCTGGCTCGGATCGATGACGACCGTCACGTCCGTTGCCGCGTCCCACGCGTCGGTACCGACCGACACCAGGGTCGAGGACCCCGAACTCACGGCCGGCCATGCGAAAAACGGCTGTTCCGAGCTCTCTCTGAACGTCAGATATCCGGTAGCGAGGAGCAGCCGACCGGTGAAGACCGGTCGGGGTGCGACTGGTGAAGTCCCACGCCACACTCCTACCCTCACCGGTGCGATCTGAGCACGAGTAGCGACCATGACATGCCTTTGATCACTCACCGGAGGAGAGTCCACCAATAGGTCGAACTCCGGATCCTCGCCTGACCCAATCACCAGAAGGCCATGATTCAGGACCACCTCGATTTCGCCGATTTTCATATTCTTCTCCCAGTCAATTCCTCCGCCTATCCACCCGAAACGCGTGAACGCGCAAGCTCCATCAACTCTTCGTAGTTCCCCTTCGGTTCGTAGATCTGGTGGTTTCTTCCGATGCGAGCCAGAACTTGCACCGCCCTGCTCTGGATTCCGCTGCACACAGAGCAATGACTGAAAACGCGGTAGCTGAAGCCGACGGGACTGACACTGACAGGCGGCTGGTGATCGCCAATCTTCACCGGACCGGCACCGGGCTGCGTATCGCCGCAGGTGTGGCAGACATCATCTTGAACTGCGTCTCGAATTTCTTGGGGCAAGGGGTCCGGTTCCGTCGTAGAAATTCCTTCGACGCTCGCATGGGGTCCGACGGAAAGGGTATCCGATTGCTCCTGAGTGATCTCTACGTCGCAGTTGTGGACCAGGACTGGTGTGGCCCCCGCCAGCACATAGTACGAGTGCTATGCGACCCCTCTCTACCTGCGTTTTCGCAGGTAGAGCGACTTTCGGTGTCTCGCTGGGGTACGGGGTCGGCCGGGGTTGTTCGTGGTTGTTGCCGTCACTCCTGCCGTCGGCGGTGTAGACCAGTCACGTGATCCGGGGGCCTCGGCGGCTTGGCCGTCGAGGCCCCCGTTGGGCGAACGGCTTGCCTCGCGCCCCGATGGTCGGGCAACCCGGGGCGGAGGGGTCGGGCGACGGCGGGTTGTCGGGGGCTTCGCTCCCCGCTGGAGGCAGCCTCGGCCACCGCCCTCGGTGACCGCGGCGACGGACGTGAGGGTCGGCCCCCTGGCTGGCCCTCTGTCTGCGATCCGGCCGTAGGACGGTCGCAGGCGACAACTTGCTCCGCCACGGGGCAAGGAGTCCTTACGCCACAACTTGCTGCCTGCGGGCATCGGTCGGGACCACACCCTCGGCGCGGGCCCGGTCTCCGCCGACACCCCGCGTCGGGCGTCGGGTGCTTGCCCAGTGACGAGTCGGTCGGCGACGGTCGGCGAGCTCCGGCGGACAGGGCCCGCCTTGAACCTCGTAGAGAAAATCTGGACGCACCCCGGCCCCTGGCACGTCCTGCGGCCGACAGATCAGCAGCCTCGCTCGGTGCCGCCCGCTTCAAGGGCTTCGACGCGGGCACGCAGGGCGGTGAGCTGATCAATCGTCTCGGCCAGTGCCAGCTCCAGTGCCTCGACGCGCGCCGCCGTCCCGCCGACGGGCGTGCTCCCCGCCTCCCCGTCACCTGAGTCGCCGTCGATGCCGTCGTCGGGGTGGGCGACGAAGGCTCCCTTGCCAGGGCGGGAGATCGCGTAGCCGTCCTGCTTCAGCAGGGCCATGGCCTTCTGCACGGACAGGCTGGAGGCCCCGTACTCCGCCATCAACACGGCCTGCGTCGGCAGCGCGTCCCCGGGCTTCAGCTCCCCGGAGCGGATCCGCTCCCGCAGGGCCTCGGCGATGACCTCGAACGTCAGCAACACCGTGCCGCCAGCCGGTCTACGCCCGCGCCGCCCCACTGTCACCGCAGGTCACCCGCCCTCTCTGCGCCACTACCACCGAAATCCGGCCCGTCCAAAACGGAAGATCGGGGCCACAGTACCCGCGTCCCCACCGACCACCGAAACAGATGAGGAGGGATGTACTTGAATGCGCGCGTGAAGCGATGCTACCTTCACGCACCGCCGCAGAACAGCACCGCTGACCAGGCCAGACGTCCCCGGCCCACCATCCGCGCCCGCCATAACGCGCACCGCGCCCACGTGCGCCGACCACCCGGGTCGCCCCTCAATCGCCTCTCCTCTTCTCCCGACTCCTGCCGGAGGTCTGTCCCCATGCCCGCACAGCTCCAACTCCCCACCCCCGCAACCACCTTCACTCCCGCCAGCACGGCGTTCGCCGCACCGGCGCGCACCACCAGCCCCGACACGTCAGCGAACAGGAACTCGGCGCTGGAACGCCGGGCGCGGCTGACCGCCAGGCTGGCCAAGCTCGCCGCCGCCGGACACCTCGCACCCTGGCCCGGCAGATCGGCTCACTGGGCGGCTGCGCACGCCCGATCCGGATGACCGGTCACCGCACCCGCATGGACACCGCCACCGGCCAGATCCTCGACCACCTCGACACTCGCCGCCTCCCAGCCGGGGAACTCCTGCTGCGCTGCGGCAACCGCCGCGCCACCCGCTGCCCCTCCTGTTCGCACGTCTACCGCTACGACACCTACCAGCTCATCGCCGCCGGACTACGCGGCGGCAAGGCCGTCCCGGCCACCGTCTCCACCCACCCACGCGTCTTCGCCACCCTCACCGCCCCCGGCTTCGGCCCCGTCCACAACCAACCCGGCGCGTCCCCGTGCACCTGCGGCACCCGGCACACCGACGGCGACCCGCTGCTCGGCACGCCGCTAGACCCGCAGCGGTACGACTACACCGGGGCGGTGCTGTGGAACGCCCACGCCCCCGCCCTGTGGGCCCGCTTCACCACCCACCTCCGGCGCGAGATCGCCCACGCCGCCGGACTCACCCAGCGCACCCTGCGCCACCACGCGACCCTGTCCTACGCCAAGGTCGCCGAGTACCAGAAGCGCGGCCAGATCCACTTCCACACCGTCATCCGCATCGACGGACCCACCGGCCCCACCAGCACCCCACCCGCCTGGGCCACCACCGGGCTCCTCGACCACGCCGTCCGCGCCGCCGCAAAGCGCAGCCGCGTTCAGCCTCAACGGCCCTCCCAGGCAGGGAGGGCCGACCTGGCACAGGGTTCGGAGCCTTCGGTGTTCCGATTCGGGCAGCAGATCGACGTCCGGGCGATCCGCAGTACCGACTTCACCGGCGACGGAACCCCCACCGACCGGCACGTCGCCGCCTATATCGCCAAGTACGCGACCAAGGGAGCCGAGACCACCACCGGCACCCTCGACCGCCAACTGCGGTTCCTGGCCGAACTCGCCCAGCACGACCTCACCGACCATGCGCGCCGCATGATCCACACCGCCTGGCACCTCGGAGCCCAGCTCCGGCATGCCCACCTGCGCCTGCGGCAGTGGGCCCACATGCTCGGATTCCGAGGCCACTTCTCCACCCGCACCCGCCACTACTCCACCACTCTCACCCAGCTCCGAGCCGATCGCAGCGCCTGGCGCACCCGCCAAAACGATGCCCAGGAGCGGGCAGGTGAGGGCGGGCCGGTCACTGACCAGCGCAGTGACCGCGCTGACCTGACCGCCGGTCACACCGACCCCGACGCCGGTCACCCCAGCGGTCACCACGCGCAGAGCGGGCGACGCGCCGGCACGGACACCACCCTGGTGATCTCGCACTGGCAGTACACCGGCAGCGGCCTCCTGCCCGAACTCGCCCACCTCGCCGACCTCCTGGGCGCTGCCCCGAAGCCCCCACCTGAGCAAGCTGCCCGCCCCCGGCAGGCGCGACGCCCCGGTGACCGGGCCGGTCACTCCGGCGCCCCGCTGACCGCCCCTGTCCGGAGTGCGGTGACCGGGTGACCGCCGACGCCGAGCTCCTCACTGTGCCCGAGGTCATGGCGCGCCTGAAGATCAGCCGCTCCACCGTCTACGACCTCATCCGCACCCGCCAGCTCGCCTCCCTCACCATCGGCCGCGCCCGCCGCATCCCCACCCACGCCCTTGACGCCCTCGTCCACCACCAACTCGAACAGGCAGCCTGATGACCAACCCCAACACCAACACCACCAGCAGCACCGGCACCGGCACCGGCTCGCGCAGGGTCCGCGCTAACGGCGACGGCACCGTCTACCAGCGCAAGGACGGCCGCTGGGAAGCCGCCGGATACGTCCTCGCCGCAGGCGACACCCGCAAGCGCATCCACGTCTACGGGAGCACGAGGAAGGAGGCGCTGGCTCTGCTGACGGAGAAGGTCGCCACCAGCAACCGCGGCATCGCCGCCCCCTCGGCGCAGGGCAGCGTAGCGGCGTTCCTCACCTACTGGCTGGAGACCGTCGCGGTCCACCGGCTCCGGGAGAAACACCCACACCCGCTACACCGCCTGCGTGCGCCTGTACGTCATCCCCGGTATCGGCAGGAGGAAGCTCGCCAAGCTCACCGCCAAGGACGTCCGCACCTGGCTCGACCACCTCCGCACCACCTGCCAGTGCTGCACACGCGGCCTGGACACCGCCCGCGACCAGCCCCAGTGCTGCGCGGCCGGGACCTGCTGCCGCAAGCGGCTCTCCCCGCTGACGCTGGCCTACCTGCACTCCGTGCTCAAGTCCGCCCTGGAGCACGCCGTCCGCGAAGAGGAGATCCCCCGCAACGTCGCCCGCAACGTCCGCATGGGCACACCCCGACCCCGCCGCTTCGAACCCCTCACCACAGAGGAAGCCCGAGCGTTCCTCGCCGCCGTCGACGGACACCGACTCAGCGCACTGTTCGAACTCGCCCTGCGCACCGGACTGCGCAAGGGCGAACTCCTCGGCCTGCGCTGGGAAGACCTCGACCTTGCTGGCGGAACCGCCAGCATCCGCCGCACCTTGCAGCGCACCAACTCCGGCGGCCTGACCGCACTGCCGACCAAGACCCAGAGCTCGGAACGGCGCATCGCCCTACCCACCGAATGCCTGCACTCCCTCGAATAGCACCGCGACCGGCAGCGCCAGGAGCGCGAAGCGGCAGGGGCGGGCTGGAAGGCGAGCGGCTACGTCTTCACCCGGCCCGACGGCAGCCCGATCGAGGGCACCACCCTCACCCGCCACTTCAACGCCCTCCTTCGCCGAGCCGCCCTGCGACGCATCAGGTTCCACGACCTCCGACACTCAGCAGCCACCCTCCTCCTGGAGCAGGGCGTCGAACTCGTCGTGATCAAGGAGCTCCTCGGTCATGCCCACATCGGGGTGACCGCCACGGTATACGCCCACGTCCGGCTCCGCCTCCAGCGCGACGCCATCGACCTCCTCGGCAACGCCCTCCGCCACCCCGCCCAGCCCGCCGCTGGATGCGACGACAGCGACGAACCACCCACTTGTGCAGCACCCGTCCGCTGACGTTGCCGTCAACTACTGCCGTCAGAGACCCTCAGCGGCCCCACTGGAAAAAACCAGTGGGGCCGCTGCAATTCCGCTCAGTACTATCTTGACAGTCTCGAACGCGTTCTACTCGTACACGACTGCCGCACGAAAGATTGCTGCAATCAACGCCCAGTCGGGCACCTCAGGAACCGGCTCGCCGATGACATTCTTAAAGAATCCGTCCATCGATTTAGTCCAACGCGCGGAGGCGTCCACAAAGTCCGAGGTGGATGGATTCTGCAGTTCCAATTTTCCATCGCGCAGAAGGATTGCCAGCCCTTGCAGGTATTTGGCGAGATCCTCGCGCGTGTTGATTACGTTCAATGCTGGGTCCGGCCAGTTCACGGCCACTCCACTGGGTCGAAGTGCTGAATCAAGATCGACGCCCCGTCATTTTTAGTGGTGAACTTCCACGCCTCCCCTGCGATTTCTTCGGGAGTCGCCATCCGGAACGGCATCTGAATCCCAGCCTTCTGAAATGCAACGAGCCGCCGATTGTCCAACGAGAAGAGATTTCCATCCTTGTACTGAAGTCTCACCGTGGGAAGATCTTCTGGCTTGATATATCCAGATCGCAGACCGGCCGCCGTCTGCTCAATCGTCTCTCCACTGCCGAAACGTGGGCTGACAGTATCCTGCGAAAACCTCACCAAGCTCGGGTCGATTGTCCCGTTGCAATTGTGCACCAGCACCGGCGTGCTACCGGCGAGTACATAGTACGAGTGCAGGTTCGCGACCGTGAGGTCGTACGTCACTGCCGTCGTGTGGTAATTGCGGACCGCGGTGACGACGGCGGTGGTGCCGTCCGACTGGCGGAGGTGGGTGCCGGGGGTGAGGTGGGAGGCGTCGGTCCACTGGGAGGTGGTGACGTTCCAGAAGGGGTGGTGCCAGGTGGTGGTGAGGACGGCAACCGCCGCGGTCTTCCGGGCCGCCCCCGATGCCGACTTCGCCGCGGCCGCCGGCTTCGACGGCGCGATCGTCAGGGCCGTGAAGTCGTGGTCCGTGGTCGTTTCAGCGTCCGGCCGTATTCGTCGACGGTGCTGCTGGACATGGTGACGAACGACGGCGTGGAGCCGCTGTACGAGGCGGCGTTCTGCTTCATCGTCACGGAGCCCGCCGTCGGCGCCGTGCCGAAGGCGGTTGAACCGTCGTAGTAGGTACGGGTGTCGGAGACGGCGTCGCGTGGGAGGACGGGCGTCGTGGCGCACTTGACGGCGACGGTGGTGTTCTCGTCCGGGGCGTCGAGGATCCAGGCACTGGTGCTGTCGGCGTATGTCGTGGTGGCGCACTGGTCGTCGGCCGCCGTGGTCACGTCACCGAGGTCGTCGGTCCTGGTGACCCGGCCGTACGAGTCGTGGGTGTAGTCGGTCTCGGTCTCGCCGGTTCGGCCGTCGGAGTAGGGGGTGTAGACGCGTTCCCTGCTCTGACCGGTGAGATAGGAGTTCTGGGCGGGCAGCGTGTCGCCCAGGCTGTGGGTCGCCCGGGAGGCCGAGGTCCACGGGTCGGTGACGGTGTCGGTGATCACCTTGCCGCTGCCGGCGCCGTCATACTGGACGGTTTCGTACGCCATGCCGGCGTACTGGTCGAGATCGGTGACCGCGGGGTCGCCGCGCGAGTCGGTGATCGTGGCCGAGCGGGTGCCCTTGTTCGGCAGGGTGTCACCGTCCATGCCGCGGAAGTACGTGTAGTCGCTCTCGGTCACCGGGTCGGGCGCGTTGCCGGTGGTGACCTTCATGCCCTGGAAGCCGCGGAACTGGTTCCAGGTCCGCTCGTTGGCGAGCGTCAGCGGTCCGTCGTCGTAATACCAGGTCAGGGAGAGCAGAACGCCGTTGACGCCCGCGGCCTCGGCGTCGCTGCGGGGCAGCACCCGTACACCGACAGAGACCGGTGCCGCGGAGTCCGCTCGGTCGGCCGCGGAGCAGGTGCCGGTCGCCGCTCGCTTGCCGTTTCGGCTGTCGTGTCCGCCGGGGCCGATCCACAGCGGAAGGGGGCCGGCGCGCTTGGCGACGGGCCTGGGAAACCGCGCACCTCGCGCGTGGCGGCCAGACGGTACGGTCCGTCGGCGGTGCCCTCTCCACCGTGCTCGCCGGACCGGGCGCCGCTCTCATCGGCATCACCGCGGTCCTGGCTGTCCGGGGCGGACCTGCCGCACGTGAGGTGTCGGGTCCGTCGAGCCGCCGGAGGGGGTGGAGGAGTCGGAGGGGGGCGGAGGAGTCACGGCGCCTGGGGGCCGCGGGCGGCGGCTTGGTCCAGGAGTTCGGGAAGGTCTTTGAGGCGGTCGAGGCCCTGGACGGCGCGGGCCGTGCGGTGATTGGCGGACAGCCGGGCCCGGTGGCGGTGGAGGAAGGCCCAGTAGCCGGTGCTGTAGGGGCAGGCGTGGTCGCCCACGCGGTCGGTGGGACGGTAGGCGCACGGCCCGCACAGGTCGCTCATCTTGTGGAGGTACGCGCCGCCGGAGGTGTACGGCTTGGTGGTCATCAGGCCGCCGTCGGCGTACTGCGACATGCCGACGACATTGGGCAGCATGACCCAGTCGTAGCCGTCGACGAAGCAGCGGTGGAACCAGTCGGTGACGGCCGCCGGATCCCAGCCGTCCTGGAGGGCGCGGCTGCCGAGCACCATGAGCCGGGGGATGTGGTGGGTCCAGCCGGTGTCCCGGACCTGGGCGAGGACGGTGGACAGGCAGTTGGCGGTGACGGCGTCGGCGTCCAGTTCGAGGAACCAGTCGGGGAGCGGGGCGTGGTGGCGCAGCGCGTTGCGGTGCCGGTAGTCCTCGCCGAAGTGCCAGTACAGCTGCCATACGTACTCCCGCCAGCCGGCGATCTGCCGGACGAAGCCCTCGACGCTGTTGAGCGGCGCGTCACCCGCGCGGTACGCGGCCTCGGCCCGCTCGACGCACTCGGCCGGGTCGAGGAGTCCGAGGTTGAGCGGTGCGGACAGCAGGCTGTGGCTCATCACCGGATCGGCGGCCAGCATGGCGTCCTCGTACCGTCCGAAGTCCGGCAGCCGGTGCGTGAGAAAGCGGCGCAGCGCCGACAGGGCTTCGCGGCGGGTGGCGGGGAAGAGCCGGGGGCTGTCGCGTCCGACGAAGGACACCTGGCCGTCGCGCTCCCACCGGTCGAGGTCGTGGCGGACCTCGTCATCGATCTCGTCCTCCTCCGGCCGCGAGGGACCGGCCACCGTCAGGGTGTCCCGGCCGCGCGGCGGCGGCTCACGGTTGTCGTGGTCGAGATTCCACCGGCCGCCCGCCGGCCCGTCCCCGTCCATGAGGAGGTCGTGCCGCTCGCGCACCCAGCGGTAGAAGCCCTCCATCCGCAGGCTGCGACCGTCTCGGCGTCCGGCCCACTCCGCGAATTCGGCCCGAGGCACCAGGAAGCCCTTCGCGGGCAGCACGTCCACCCGCTCCAGCGACGTGACCAGGGCCAGCGCGGCGCGCGAGGTGGGGTGGCAGACCGTGAGCCGGTCCCCGCCGCCGCCCGGCACCTCGGCCAGCGCCTCCGTATACGTCTCGGCGCGTACGTACGTCACCCGGTCGCCCAGTTCGGCCGCGCGGTGCCGCATCGCGGACAGCACCAGATGCGCCTTGGCGCGGTGGAACCGGCGGCGGCGCAGCACCGAACGGGCCTCGATCATGATCACCGGCGCCTGTGCGTCGGGGCCGCCGTGCCGGGGATCGAGGAAGTGGGGGCCGAGCTGGTCGCCGAACAGCCAGTGCGGTCGCGGTTCCATGGGGGTCTCCTCTCGCGGCGCCCGGGTGCTCCGCGCGGCGGGTCGGTGCTCCACGGGGGCTGCGCTTCCCGCGGCGGGTCGGTGCTCCACAGGTCGGTGCTCCACGGGTCTGCGCTTCCCGCGGCGGGTCGATGCTCCACGCCGGACCGACGCCGAGCCGACGGGCGCGGAACCTTCGTACGCCCGGCCGGTTCCTACGACAGCGAGCTCGGGTCAATGGGGCCGCGCCTACGCACGGACCGTCCCTTCGGCCGATGCTGCCAGCCTCCGCGCGGGTCCTGCGCGCCGACACTCCGGCGCGACCGGACTCCGGAGGGCCAAGACGTACGCCACCGGGTCGCTCCTCACCGCCCCGCCGGGCTCGGCCCTGACGACCGCCCCTGGACTCGGGCCCGTAGGCTCGGACGTGTCCGTCCGCCGCGATGTCCGCCGCGATGTCCGCCGGACGCGCCGCCGACCACATGCGGCGCGGGCCCCCGCGCGTACCGTTCGAACGGCCGACGCGGATACGGACACGGATACGGATCAGGCCGAGGGCAGGAGGAGCGCCGTGCCACAGCCCCCGGCCGACTCGTCCCACCACCGGCCGGACCTGCCGCACCGGCCCGATACGGCCGACGCTCCCGGCGCTCCCGGCGCTCCCGAGCAGCAGACCCTCTTCGGGTGGGAGGACACACCGTCCGCCGCCCCGCCCGACGACGGCGGATTCCGGGACAGCCCGCAGGCCCGACGAATGCTGGACGTACGGCAGGTGTACGCCGAGCCGGCCGCGCTCGCCTCCCCGCGTGGCCGGCAGATCATGGCGCGGCTCCCCGGCGTCCCCGTCACCGAGGTGGCGGGCCACTGGCGCATCCCCGCCCTGCACGGCAACGAGGGAAACGTCTCCCGCTGGGTGCGCGTCAAGACAGAGACACTCGTCCTGGGCGTGAAGCGCACCCTGGAGACGCGCCCCAACGGCAGATCGGCCGACTGGATCGCCCCCGGCGCCTCCAACGGGTGCGCGATGGCCTGCGCCTACTGCTACGTACCGCGCCGCAAGGGATACTCCAACCCGATCACG
Source organism: Streptomyces sp. NPDC025721 (assembly GCF_055558595.1). Classification (NCBI taxonomy): domain Bacteria; kingdom Bacillati; phylum Actinomycetota; class Actinomycetes; order Kitasatosporales; family Streptomycetaceae; genus Streptomyces; species Streptomyces sp. NPDC025721. Next base: position 23,510 of record NZ_JBVHMF010000008.1, read on the forward strand.
CTGTTCACCAACGTCGAGGCGATCATCGCCCACGTCCGGCGACATGTGCGGACGCAGGGCCCCAAGCGGGAGCCGAACCAGTGCGACGCCCACTCGTGGGTCTACGACATCGGCGAGAACGGCGACTGCTCGGTCGATGCCCTGGTCTGCGACAACACCGCCGACTTCATCGCCGCTTTCCGCGCCCTGCCCACCGCCAAGGCGTCATTCGCCACGAAGTTCGTCAACCCCGACCTCCTGGCGCTGGACCCGCGGGGCCGTACCCGGGTGCGTTTCTCGCTGATGCCCGAACGCGACTCGCGCCTGTTGGACATCCGCACCAGCCCGGTCGCGGAACGCGTCGCCGCGGCCGCGGACTTCCTCGACGCGGGCTACGAGGTCCACTTCAACCTCTCACCGGTCGTACTGCGGCCCGGCTGGCAGCGGGACTGGGCCGATCTGCTCGCCAACCTCGACGATGTCCTGCCCGTCCGGGTGAAGCGGCAGGCTGCCGCCGAGGTCATCCTGCTGACCCACAACCAGCAGTTGCACGAGGTCAACCTCGGCTGGCACCCGCGCGCGGAGGACCTCCTGTGGCAGCCGGACGCCCAGGAGGTCAAACGCTCGGAGAACGGCGCGCTCAATGTCCGCTACGCGCGCGACGTCAAGCATGGCGCCGTCGTCCGGCTCCGGGAGCTGATCGCGACGCACGCCCCTTGGCTACGGGTCAGATACGCGTTCTGAAGGCCGACCCCTCCGCCGCCGGTCCCTCCCGGTGGAAGGTCACTTCGACGGTTGGGGGCGGAAAGCCGCATTCGCGGGCGCTCCATTCGGCGACGGCCGCAGCGGCGGCCTCCCGCTGGTAGTCAGTCGGCATGTAGTCGAGCGTGCCTCTTCGGTGGCCGCGTCGTCGAGGACGTGCAGCCATACGTGATCGGTGACCCGGCGTGCGTGAGCGCGACGCATTTCCAGCGGCCAGGGCTCACCGGTGCCGCGCAGCCGCGCCGCGCCGTCGAGTCCCTGAACACGCTCGGTCTGGCCGACCGGTCGATGACTGCCGGGCAGGGCGTCCCAGGTCGTGACGGCGACCGTCCCGTCGCCGGAGCCATCGCCGTAGCCGTAGCCGTAGCCGGTGGAGACGATCTGCTCGGCCAGTCGCGTACGTACCGTCCCAGACGAAGTCCGTCCTGCTGACGACCGTGCCGTCCTCGCCGATCCCGAGCTTCGCCGTACGGCGCATGACCGGCGCGGCGGTCGGCCAGGACGAGGAGCAGTCCGCTCCTTTGATAAGCGCGAGGTCGAGGAGCTGGGGCCATCCGCGCTGAATCCGTCGCGGCGGGCGGCGATGGGAGCGATGAGTTCGGCCGCGGGCAGCAGTCTCAGTGGTGCAGGCAAGCGATGGGAGCAGAGATGGGCAAGCTGAAGCAGGTGGCCGACGGTGTCTGGGTGCGGCAGAGCGACTGGGTCTGGTCCAATTCGATCGTGGTGCGCGGCGAGGACGGGCTGGTCCTGATCGATCCCGGCATCGACGGTTCCGAGTTGGACCAGCTCGCCGATGATGTGGACGGGCTCGGCATTCCGGTGGTGGCCGGGTTCTGCACCCATCCGCACTGGGACCATCTGCTGTGGCACTCCCGGTTCGGCGATGTGCCGCGCTACGCGACCACCGCCGCCGCCGACGTTGCCGGTCAGGCCCGGGAGCGGGCGCAGGCGATGGCGGCGGAGAGCGCGTCCGGCGTACCCCTCGACCTCGTCGCACTCGTCACCCCGCTGCCCGCCGACGGCGGAGCGGTGCCGGGCCAGGTCATCGAGCACCAGGCGCACGCTGTCGGCCACGCCTCGGTCCTGCTGGCGGACCGCGGCGTCCTGCTCGTCGGCGACATGCTCTCCGACGTCCTGATCCCGCTCTTCGACGCTCGCCAGGACGATCAGGTGGGAGCATACGAAAGCGCTCTCGACCGGCTGGCCGAGGCTGCCGGGCAGGCCGACGTCGTGGTCCCGGGCCACGGCTCCGTTGCCGAAGGCCGCGAGGTGGCGGCCCGCTTCGCCGCCGAGCGTGCCTACATCGACGCGCTCCGGCGAGGAGACGACCCGGTCGACGCGCGCCTGGGCCCGCACGCGGACTGGCTCGCCCGTCCTCACCGGGCCAACATGGAACAGGCCCGAGGCCGGTAGAACCCGAACCCCCGGCGGGCCGACCGGATCGGCACCCTGGCCAGACGCTCGGCGCGGAACTCCCCGCCGACGTCGCCATCGCCCCGTCCGTACCCCGCGCAGCGGTTAAAGGGCGGGTCAGAGGAGGGTGCTGTACGCCTGCCACCCGCCGCTGATCTTGAGGCGGGGCTTGAAGGGGGCGGCGGGGTTGCCGGTGCCTTCGTAGCACCAGAGGCCGGTGGGACCGGTGGCGATGAGGTCGTCGTGGCCGTCGAGGCGGAGGTCGCCGGTGCCCAGGAGGTGGGTGTAGGCGTTCCAGCCGCCGCCGACCAGACTGCGGGCGTCGTAGTACGCGGACGAACGGGCCCCCTGGCACCGGGGATGAGCCACAGATCGCCTTTGGCGTCCCGCCCGAAGATGCTGGGGACGAGTTCCGCGGGTCGCACGTCGGCAGTGGGGCGCAGGGTCTGCGTGGCGCCGACGCACTGCCACCCTTGCGGGTCGCGGACCTCGATCGTGCCGACGAGCCTGCCCGCGGGCAGGCCCCAGGCCGCCTTGAAGCTCAGGTACTGCGACTGGGTGACGTCGGCGCGCCAGTCGACCGGCGGAAGGTCGATGCTCAACGACCCGTCGGCACCCGGCATCCAGGGCTTGACCGCGTAGTTCTGTCCGTCGGCGCTGAACCGGACCGCAACGGCGCTCTCGAGCTGCTCGGGCATGTATCCGGCTGCGGCGATCTGGGCTGCCGTAAAGACCACTTGAGTGCTCGTCGTATGCCCGGACGCCGGGCTCAACCAGACGATCCGGATGTTCAGCCGCTCGGTCACGGCGTGCGGCGCCCCGGTGGCGATCTGCGGGCTCGCGCTGTACGAGGTGACGCCCCCGTCGGTCCAACTGGACGTGAAATAGGGCTGAGTCACGATCAGGCCGCTCGTCGAGCGGTTGGTGGAGGAGTCCGCGATGTCCTTGCCGGTCGCACCGTCCACCAACTGCGCCTGCCCCATGATCTGTCCGTACACCGGGTACGCGGCGCTGATGTGCAGATGCGTCGTGCCCGCCGTCATCGGCGTGCCCCGGCCCCAGTGCGCGGCGGTGCCGGGGGCCGGCTCTAGGATTGGCTGACCCGTACATGTCCGCTATCGGCGCCGGGATGGCGCGGGCGGCAGGGGTACTTGTTTTCCTTGGGGGGATACACCGAGTGAGACTTCGCGCTCTTCTGCCTGCCGTGACGGCCGGCGCACTGCTGACGGCCGCGCTCGCGCTTCCGGCGACCGCCGCCGACTCCGGGACGGCGGCGCCGTACGACGCGGTGCCGGGTGCCACCGCGAGCCCGTCCGGCGCGGCGAGCCCCGGTCCGACGGACACGCCGACCGCCACCGCGACCGGCACGCCCACCGGCACCGCCACGCCCACCGGCACCGTCGGCGACACGCCCACGGACCCGCCTGCGCCTACGGACACGCCCACGGACGCGCCCACACCCACGCCCACGGACACCGCGAGTCCGGAGCCGTCAGGGAGCGGGACGCCCGACCCGGCCGAGACCACCCCGCCCCCGCACCGCTTCCAGGTGTACAGAGTCGGCAACTCCTGGTCCGACCACTGGAAACTCTCGGTGTCCGTGTACAGCGACACCTCGGCGGTCGCGGGCATCACCGCGCACTACCGTCCGCACGGTGCGCCCGCGGACGCGCCGGACGCCGGTACGACATCGGCCTTCGTGACCAGTCCGTACCTCTACACCGACCGGACGGCGGCGCAGCGCATCGCCCTTCCCGCGATGGGCGTCTACGACATCTCCGTGGACATCACGGACAGCCGGGGAGAGGTCGAACACTTCCCGGACGCGGGCCAGTTCACGTACGCGGCGCAAGTGTCCGTCGGGAAGCTCTCGGCCGACCGCGGCTCGGTGGACTACGAGCACCGCTCGTACGCCGTCTCGGCCCCGGTCACCGTCACCGACCCCAGCACGGGCGCGGCGCTCGACCCGGCCGGTGTGTCAGTCGACCTGACCAACCCGGACCTCGGGGGCGGTGTGGATACGGTCGCCGTCGCCACCGCGCGGGCGGACGGGCGGGTCAGCGCGCCGGTCACGGTGAAGGGCGACGTCACCTACCGGACGGCGGGCGCCGACGGCACCGCCACCGCGGGCTACCCGTACTTCCTCGACGGCAGCGACCAGACCCCGCTCACCGTGCGGGCGAAGGCGGAGACCACCCGGATCCGCGTCCTGAGCAAGACCGACGTCAACGTCCCCCGGGGCGGCCGGACCACGATCACGGGCGTGTACGAGCGGAAGGCCGGGTCCGCGTGGGTGGGCACGCCGGGCCAGAAGATCTACACCCAGGGACCGGCGTACTTCGACGCCACGGCCAGAACCAGGGCCGACGGCACCTTCACCGTCACGACCGGCACCGCGGGCTCGTACTACTTCTGCAACTACTGGAACTACGACCCCTTCCTCCTGCCCACCGACAACAGCACGACGCCGGTCCACGTGCACATCCCGACGCCCAGCCGCGTCACCCCGTTCCGCGTCAGCGAGGACGAGTACGGCGAGGCGGTGATCGACGGCCATCTCGACCTGTACGGATCGGAGTTCGCGAACAACACGCACTCCATGACGATCCAGTACTCGTCCAACGGCAAGTCCTGGCACACCGTCGGCACCACCCGGATCGGCCGCCAGGGCCTCCCCGGCGACGAGTTCATGACCTACGCGACCTACGGCGGCCAGGCGAACGGCTACTGGCGGGCGTACTTCCCCGGCACCCCGGACTTCTCGCCCTCCTACAGCGCGGCCGTCAAGATCTACCGCACCCCCACCCGCGTCACCGGCGGCAAGCCCAGCCGCACCACGGTGCGCAAGAACACCTACGTCACCTTCGGCGGCCACCTCCAGCAGCGGAGCACCTCCGGCAAGTGGTCCGGAATCTCCCGCAGTTACGCGTACCTGGAATTCCGGCCCGCGGGCAGCAAGACCTGGCACTACGTCACCCGCGTGAAGACCGACTCCAAAGGCGCCTACCACCTGCGCGGCAAGTCGACTCGCAGCGGCACCTGGGTCGTCGTGTGGTTCACCTCCGACAGCCGCCACATCGACTCCAACGGCCCGGAGACCTACGTCCGCGTGAAGTAGGCGGCTCCGCGCCGCTTCCCCGAGCACCGGACCCGCCCGGCCGCCAGACCACCAGAGGCCCCGCCCCACGTCATGGGCGGGGCCTCACCCTCGGGTCGGACACCGGAGCGAGGTGCGGCCGGGTCGGAGCCGGGCTTCCACCCGCGGAGTTGTCGCCGTCCGCCGCTTGTGCGGGTGATGATCACGGGTTACGTGCACCCGGCAGGGGGCGCGGTCGTGTGGGGTGCTGAACCGTCAGGACCTCGCGGAACTGCTGGGGGCGCGTACGGGCCGCGGTTCCCGGGCCCACGGCCGAGAGGGCGTCAGGTCGATGTGCCGAGGAGGAAACCCGCCGTCGTCAGAATCACGAACGCCGCCGACCACAGCATCCCGTACCGCACGCAGCGGTACTTGACCGAGACGATGTGCGAGAGCCGCTCCAGTTGCTGGAGGTCACGGTCGCTGATGTCGGTGCGCCGGACGGCGTCGGCGAGAAACGTCGTGGAGCGGGTGGCGTTCACGTCTCCGAAGTAGTGGGCACGCATCGCCCGGGACGGGCCGAGGCGCGGAGCGATGACCATGCCGAGGAAGAGAAAGGCCGGTATCCAGGTGGCACAACCGGCCCAGAACAGCGCCTGCGGCAGTGGTGAATAGTGCTGCGGCGCGAGGTTGCCCGTGGTGAGCGCGCCGAGGAGAGTGGCGAGTGCCGCGCCGAGACAGGACAGGACGAGTCCCGCCTTTCCGTCCGCCTTCACCAGCTCCTCCCGGGTCTCGGCGGTCAGGATCCGGAGCAAGTCCTTCTGACGGTTCGTCGCTCTGTTGCGGTCAGGCATCGGACCCTCCCTGTCTCGCCGGTCGTCGGGCGGCCTCTCGGAGCCCGCCCGACGACATCGACAACGATGACGGTCAGTGCGCCGACGTACGGCGCAGCTCTTCCTCCAGTGCGCTGATCGCTTGCCGCGTACGGATGTTGGTCGTCGCGACGACCTCACGGTGCGCGGCCTCGGACTCGGCACGACTGCGCCGGACGTCCTGCTCGATGGCGTGCTGGGCGATTTCGGTGTCCGCCAGTGCCCGCAGTTCGGCCAGCCGGACCCGGGAACTGTGCACTTTGACCGCGCTGGTGCTCTCGTAGCTGAGCATCCGCTCGTAGGTGCTCTCGCCCCCCAGCGACTTCGCCATGACAGGGAGCACGTCCAGGAACACGAACAGGGCCCTGACCAGCCAGATCCCGACGAACAGCACGGGCTTGCCCGCGGCCAGTTCGTCCAGCGCCTGCATGCGCTCCAGGACACCGATCTCCCGCTGCTTCGCCTGCTCCTCGGCCATCCGCTTGTCGACCGCCGCCGCGCGGGCCTTCACGAAGTCGCCGCGCGAACTGGCGACCCCGCGCTCCAGCGTGGCGATGCGGACGTTCATCCCGCTGAGCTGTCGCTGTTCGGTGTCCAGTGCGTGCGTCGCCCGGAAGTCGCGTGCCTTGGCGCGCAGCCGTTGGCACTCGGACGTCCTTTCCAGCAAGCCGCTGGCGGCGTCACGGATGAGCTGCCGGCATTCGTCGCGTACCTGCGTGTCGAGCGCGGTCAGCTCCGTGTTGTCCTGGTCGACCCGCTTCTGCAGGGCTGTGGCGTCCTCGCGCAGAGTCGCCAGCTCGTCGGCCTGGTTGCCGGGGTTCGCGCCGAAGACCAGCGTGTAGTGGCCGCAGTTCGCGGGCGGCGCGGCGGCGGTGTCGGACGGCACCGGGTTGCAGGCCAGCAGCTTGCCGCGCAGGTCGTCCAGCGCGGTCGTCCGGCCGTCGGCGATGTGCTCCTCAATGGCGGTGGAGAAGATCCGCAGCACGAGGGGCTCGGCGATCACGACTCCGAGCAGCAGGGCCATCACCAGCCGCAGCACGACGGGGCCGAATCTGCGCCGGGCGTTCGGTACGGGCGTGACCAGCCAGCGGTCCAGATTGAGGATGAGCAGCAGCCAGATGACCGTGGGCAGCAGGGCCACGATCGAGACCCGGCCCAGTGCCTCCGTGGCGAAGTTCCACATGGAGAACGCCGCGATCACGGCTGTACCGAGTACCACACCGCCGAGCGCGGTGTACTTGCTGCGTTCGTGCCGGACCTCTGCGAGCAGTTCCTCGTCGACGCCGGTGAGCGAGCGCAGGAACCGTCCCAGGTCGGGCACGGCGTGCGGGGACCCGTCCGCGCCGACGGGCCGGGACAACGTCCGGGCGATCGGGTTCTGTGGCATGTCAGTCAACGAAATCGTCCTCGTCCTTGACGAAGTCGTCCTCCGGCGTCCGCGCGGACCGCAGAGTACGGGGCGCCGGGGGCGGCTCCTGCGACGGCCGGGTGCCGCCGACGTCGAGTGCGGGGTTGGCACCGGACCGCGAAGCGCCCTGGCGCACGAGCTCCTCAAGCAGCGGCTGGGGATCGGACAGAGTGCCCTCCGCACCCATTTGCCGCACCAGTTCGAGGATCAGGTCCCGCTGGGTCTGCGCCGAGAGCATCTCCCTGGCCTCGGCGTGTGCGCGCTTCTCCTCGTCGATCCTGGCCGCACGCGCCTCCCGGGCGGCGGCGAGGCCGTGGATACGCGCGGCCGCGTCGGCGACATCGACGCGTTCGCGCACGATGCCGATCGCGTCGGCGTAGTCGGACCCCTGGGCCAGCAACTCGGCTATTCGCTGGGCGTCGTAGGACTCGAAGTCGTTCTGGCCGCGCAGCAGTTCGTGTGAGCGGCGCTGCTCGCGCAGTTTCTCCTCCCACGCACGGAGCTCGTCGGCCACGTATACCTCGACGCCGACGAACTCCACGCTCATGCCCGAGACACGGGGAGGTACGACGGTGCTGTACGCGGTCATCCAGCGAGCCGCCTCCGCTCGGACGGCGTTGACCTCTTCGACGCGATAGCCGGCGCTCACTCGGGGCAGGTCGTCCTCCCCCGCCAGGTAGGCGCGGAGCGGCACCGTCACATCGACCACGCCCTGGCGGGCGATCAGGGCCGGGTCGGTTACCTGGCACGAGAAGGACACGCTGACGGTGAACTGGTCCGCCTCGCTCACCGAGGGCACTGTCCGACGGACATCGACGACGCGCACTCTGGTGTCGATCAGGCTGACGGACGAGGCGTCGAGCACATCCGCGTGACCCGGGTCGAAGACCAGACCTTCCGGGTACTGGCGGTACTCTCCGCCGACGCGGAAGACATGGACGGTGCCGGGAAGAAGCGGCGGCACGTCCTCACGTCGGCGGCGGGACCACAAGCGGCTGCTGACCACGCCAAGGACGTGCTCGGACACAACGGGATAATTCACTTGCCTCGATCTCCTTGATGTACGGCTTGGGGTACGAATTGAGGTGCGACGTGATGTACGAATTGAGGCGCGGCTTGATCCGCGCCTTGAGGTGCGCCTCGGCCTGCGAGCGGAACAGCGGCCTGTCCCGAGGAACGGCTAGACCCCCAGCGTCCCGAGGAGCACGTGGGCCATCTGACGGGTGCTCGGCATGGCGAGGTCGGGGTGGCGGAGCACCGCGAGCAACCGGGAGCTCAGCGCCTGCCATTGGGCCGGCGTCATCTCCTCGCGCATCGCCTCGCCCAGGGTCCGTACGGCGTCGGCGACGGACGGTTCGTCGCGGACGTCGACGAGGGTGTCGCAGAGCGCCTCGAACGCGGTACGGCGACTCCGGCTGAGCAGCAGCCCGGCCCAGAGCTTCCCCAATTGCCGGGCGTTCTCCCGGCGCTGCCGGAGCAGGGCTCCGGGCAGGGTGCCCGGCTGGTTCCCGAGCCTGGGCGCCACGAGCACCTGGGCGGCGATCAGCGTCGTTCGACGGTGATCCCAGGTACCCGCACGGGCGTTGGCCATCCGCGTACGGATGTAGCGCAGTGTGAACAGCGCCCGCTCGGGTTCCTGCTCGGCCGTCTGCAACAGAAGCACGACAGAGCGACGTGCGGCGGCCGCCATGCGCTCTCCCCGACCGGTGAGGCGCCACAACCAGTTGAGCACCTCAAGGCGGTAGACGGAGCCGAGCGTTCCCGACAGCGCCATCGCCATCGTGATCGCCCGGGCCTGCCCCCTGTTGCTGGCCCAGCCCAGGGCGATGCTCAGGGCCGCCGGGGCCAACCGGTCCGTCTCGGCCATGTGCTGAAGCGTGAGGGCCGCGGTCACTCGCTGGTTGGTCAGGCCGTCCGCCCACTCCTGGAGGAGCAGGTCATCGACCTCTGCCAGGGAGTGGCCGGCGAACAGGGCGGTGCCCCGGGCGACTTCGGTGCGGACCGCGAGGTCCGGGTGCTGCGCCAGATCGTGCAGCCAACGCCGCAGCGGGTACCACAGTTCGTATCCGTAGAGGGTGTGGAGCTCCCCGATGACCAGCTCGCGGATGCCCGGTGAGATGAAGACCATCCGGCGTTCGCTCCGGTCCGCCCCCAGCCCCGGCTCGGGACGTCGATCGACACGGACGAGTCCGGTCGCCCGCTTGCGCCACAGGGCCCGGCTCTGGCGGAGCACCGTCGTGCCGGTGCCGGGTACCGGCACCGCGTCGCGCTCACCGGGAGCGGACTCACCGCTGAGCTCCCAGTCACGTACGAGTCCCTCCAGCGTGGCCAGGTGCTCCTCGAAGCTGCGTTCCGGGATGCCCTCCAAGAAGGCCAGGGCGGCCAGCGGCAACAGGTCCTCCAGCAGCGGCACCTTGCGGAACCACGTCCGGACGGCATCCGCGTCGCTGCCGCTCATCGTCTTCATCGCCGTAGGCGTCCCCCCGGCGGAGAACCCGGTCGCGGCGGCGACCACATCGGCGGGCCGGCGCTGTTCGCCGACCCGTTCCATGAGTGCCGAGGGCAGTCCGGCCGCTGGGAGCGGATCCAGGCAAGCCCGGAACAGCTCCTTCGGGTCGGGAGCCCGCCATGGCACGCGGTAGCCGTCGAAGGCCAGTCTCCGCAGGCTGCTCTCGGTCGCGGTGATCACCAGATAGCTGTCCTTGCGGCGCAGTTCCTCCGCCAGCCGTCCGATGTCGTACGACTGCACGGGATCGGCGTTCGTCTCTCCGACGTAGTCCAGGATGACGAACGCCTGGCGCTCCTTGAGGGCGTTCGGCGCCGTCAGCCCTGCCAGGGAGTTCGCGGGCGAAAGGCTTCTGAGGCCGATACCCGGCTCGGTCAGTTCCCGCAGCAGCGCGAAGGCCCCGGCGCGGCGGCCGGTGTCCTCGTGGCCGGAGAGCACCACCAGGTGATCACGGCGGAGCTTGGCGAGCGCCTCGCTGAAGCACGGCTGAGGGCGCAAGTAGTGCCGCAGCGCGTGGTCGACCTCCTCCGGACGCACATTGCCCGGGGCGAGTCCGGGCGCCCGTGGAGCGCCGAATCCGAACGTGGCCCCAGAAGCCTCGACGGTCGAGTGGAAGTGATTGTGCACCTGTTGGCCGAAAGCACGGTGGAGCTCCGCGAATCCCTGGGCGTCGCCCTCCTTCTCCGCGGAGTCGGATACGGCGTGCGCCTCCGGTGATCCGCCCGCGGCGAGCGGTTCTTGCGGAACTCCCTCAGGCGGCGCCGCTTCGGCCTCGTCGGTCGGAGTCTCACCGTCGTCAGCCATTCGAGCCGCCGAAGCCCACGGTGCCTCCTCGCAGATCAACCGGACCCGCGAAGTTGTTCACATTCAGGCGATCGGCCCGGTAATGATGGCCGGAAGCGCTCTCGGCGGCCGAACCGTGGGATCGGCTCGGCGACGCGGACGAAGCCGTCGCCGTATCAGCGGGACGCGGCCAGGGGCCGAAACCGTTTCCGCCGGGTATCCGCAGCCAGGCGACGGACTCGTATTCCTTGACCTGTACGGCGACTTCCCGGAAGTCCTCCCGCGACAAGGTGGTGTGACCGCTTCCCACCGTCGAGCGGTACACGTGGTCGGACAGCAGGACGGCGAGCTCCGCCGGCTCGTGCTGACGCAGTGCCTCATAGAGATGCGCCGAGTTGAGCAGCCGGGAGACCGACACCACGGTCGCGCCCGCGAAGCCGTTGGGCGCCACCTCCACGGGCCCGTGGTCGACGGCGAGCCTCAGCCGTAGCCGGGACGCGGAGATCCTGCTCCGGTTGTATTCCCCTAGTTCCCAGACCAGATGGCGTACAAAATCGTCGACCAGGCGTGGCTCCGTCCCGTCCATCGGGTAGACGGCCAGTTCCTCGTCGCCTTTGGGCTGGAGGTGCCACTGGGAACGGTTCAATCCCGCACCGTCGGCCGCGCGGGAGAGAAGTCGTGGAAGGTCGTGCTGAATCTCGGACTGTCTGCGGTCGTCATTGCGGCTGTACGCCTGGGCATCGACGGCAATACACGTACAGGGATGGAACCCGGACCATGCGGCCATGTGACCATTCCTCTCTGGCCTGGAACGGAGTAGGTGCTGCGTTTTCCTGGACAGTAGGCGGACTCCGGCGGACGGACTCCCTACCAGTACGGGATCTCGTCGCCGACTTTCGCGAACTCGACCAGACTCGGCATATCGCAGAGCGTTATGCGGCGGTAACTACGCTCGACCAGCCCCTTTCGAGAAAGGGAGGCGAGGGCTTTCTCCGTCGTCGGGAGGGCCAATCCGCACAGCGACGCCAACTCGGACTGGCTTATCGTCACGCCGAGAACCTTGCGCGCCGCGATGCCCTCGGGCGGCGTACGGCCGTGTGCGCGGCCGAGTTCCACCAGTACCCGCGCCAGACGGACCGGCGCGTCGTAGGAACGGGAGTCGATACGCCGCTGGTTCGCCCAGCGCAGACGGGCGCTCAACGAGGCGACCAACGCCTTGATCGCCTCGGGGTGGCGGGTGAGGAAGCCCTCCAGGACCTCCAGAGGGATGATCCGCGCCGAGACCTCGCCGCACGCGAAGACAGACCCGGACCGCGGCTTCTCCTCGAACACGGCCATCTCACCGACCAGTTCACCTGCCACGCGAATCCCGAGCAGTACGTCCATCCCGTTCTCCGAAGAGGCGAGGACTTTCACGACCCCGCGGGTGAGCAGCAAGAGGTGCTTCCCGCCGTCTCCCTGCCTCAGGAGCATCCGGTGCTTGGGATACAGCATCGGTGTGCCCTCCTCCAGGAGGAGGTCCCGGGTGGTCCCGGGCAGCCTGCCCAGAAGGGTCGACGCCGGCCAGTCACGCGGAGCAGGCGCGCTCGCACGGACAGGGGGGACGGGAGGGGCGGCTAGGTCTCCGGAACGACCGGACGGGCTGGACTGCGTGACCACGCGATGCTCCATGAAGTGCTGCGAACCGGCACATGAGGCCCGGCATCGTGAGGGTTGGGGCGAGCAGTATGTCCAGCCGCCGGTAATCGCCCACAGACTCCCGCCAATTGGCGGGATCGCTCACTCAGAGTTCGCGAGAGCTCGCAGTCCCTCCATGTCATGGATGGTGATGCGCTTCATTCCCGACCCTATGAGCTTGTTGTCCCGCAGGGTCGCGATCGCCCGCTCGGCGGTCCGCTTGCTCACCCCGATGAGGCTGCCCCACTCGAGGCGGGTGACATCGATGCCGATCACCACGTTGTCGCGGTACGTCGTGGCGCCATGGTCGTCAGCCATTTCCACCAGCACGCGGGCAAGCCGAACCGACGCGTGCCCCCCTTGGTGGTCAATGCGCCGCTGCGTCGCGCTGCGCAGCTTGCGGGCCACGGACTCGGACAGACCGAGCATCGCCTTCGGCGACGTGGAGAGCGCGCGCAGGAAGAGTTCGGCGTCGATACGCAGAGTGTCCACCGGCTCGACGCCACAGGCGATGACCGTCCCGGTCCGCCGCCCGTTGTCCAAGGCCGCTAACTCCCCGACGAGGTCACCGCCGACGCGCACCGCGAGCAGCGCCCGTGACCCGTTCGGGAGCAGCGTGGTGACCTTGACGTATGAAGTGAGCAGGAGGAACACATCGGACCCGACGGCGCCTTCGGCCACCAGCACGTCGTCGCGGTCGAAACGCACGGGTTCGGAGGAGTCCACCAACGCGGCGAGAATGTCCTCCTCAAGCCCTGCCAGGAAGCTGGTCTGCGGCCATCGGGAACGCAACGACCAGACCTTGCTCTTGCGCTTCGCCCTGTCACCTGTGCCGGCATCCCGTGCAGAGCTCACGCTCTCCCCCATCGACCACGCGGAAGTTCCTGTGCACATCGCCCACCATCGTCACCTCCCACCACGCTGGCATGCGGTGAAATCGCTCAACCTACGACATCCGGTGTAGCGGCGGCCAAGTGCGACGGCGCTCGCCGGGGACGGTGCGAAACGGGGTGCGGAACGCCGGGACGGTACGGACCTGACGCGACGGGGAACTGCGGCGGAAGAGGGACCGGGGTCAGGGGTGGAGGGCCGACCGGGGGACGGTGTGGGTGGCGCGGCCTTGGGTGAGGACGGGGGCGATGGGGGCGGCGGAGGAAGGCCAGTCGGTGACGGCGGGGGCGGTGAGGGGGAGGGCGGCGCCGAGGCGGGGGGCGAGGGGTTGGGCGGATTCGGCGACGGTCGGGGCGGTGCGGAGGCGGGCGGGGGTGGTCCAGCCGAGGAGGTCGGTGGGGTGGGGGGCGAGCAGGCGGCGGTCACGGCGGTACGCGACCAGCACCACGTCGTCGTCGCCGAGGCCGTCGGCGGTGAGCCGCCGTACGGCGTCGGCCGGGTCCTCGTCCCGCTCCACCACCGGCGCCGGGGTGGCGTGGTCGCCGACGGTCGGGCCGTCGGCCGGGGCCGGGCCTCGGAAGCCGTTGGCGGTGAGCCAGTCGTCGTTGAAGTACGTCGACAGGTAGGCCCGGCCCGAGTCCGGCAGCAGGGCCACCACGATGTCGTCCTCGGTGAGGTGTTCGGCCACCCGCAGGGCCGCCGCGAGCGCGACGCCCGACGAGCCGCCCGCGAGGATGCCCTCGGTACGGGCCAGCCGCCGCACGGCGTCGATCGCGTCCTGGTCCCCGACGGCGAGGTAGCGGTCGATCACGGCGGAGTCGAGGGCGAGCGGCCAGACGTCGGCCGTGGCCTCGGGGTGCAGGAAGTGGCCCGCGCCCTCGATGTACTTCTGGCTGCCGTCGCCGCCCGCGTACATCGAGGTGACGGGGTCCGCGCCGACCACCCGGACCCGGCCTCCGCTCACCTCCCTGAGGTAACGGCCGGTCCCGGAGATCGTGCCGCCGGTGCCGACGGTGGCGACGAAGTGGGTGACCGCGCCCTCGGTGTCCGTCCAGATCTCGGGGCCGGTGGTGGCGTAATGGGCGGCCGGATTGGCCGGGTTGTCGTACTGGTCGACGAACCAGGCGCCCGGCGTCTCGGCGGCGAACCGCGTGCCCTGCGAGCGCATGCTGTCCGGGTGGTCGCGCGGGACGAAGGCGTCGACCAGCCGCACCTCGGCTCCGTAGGCGGCGAGTTGGTCCCGCTTCTCGCGCGAGGTCGCGGAGCCGGTGAAGACCACCGTCCGGTAGCCGAGGTGGGCGGCGGCCAGCGCCAGGCCGATGCCGGTGTTGCCGCTGGTCACCTCCACCACGGTGCCTCCCGGACGCAACGAGCCGTCCGCCTCCGCCCTGCGGAGCATCGACAGCGCCGCCCGGTCCTTCACGCTGCCGCCGGGGTTGTGCCACTCCGGTTTGACGTACACGCGCGGGCGCAGTCCTTCAGCGGCGCGGGTGAGGCGGATCAACGGTGTCCCGCCGATGGCGTCGAGCACCGACTCGTATCTGGCCATGCGATCTCCTTGAGTGGTGGGCGCCGGGAGGTGGCGGGAGCGGGGTCGGCGGCACGGACCGCGCACCCCGGGAGCGGGGTCAGCGGCACGGCCCGCGCACCCGTACGCCGATCCGCTCGTACGCCGATCCGCTCGTACGCCAATCCGCCGATCCGCCCGGTGCCTGCCGTCACCGCCGTGCCGTCACCGCCGTGCCGGCACCGGCCCCGCCGCCCGCTCGGCGTCGCGCCGGGCGACCTCCGCCCGTACCAGCGGAATGACGTGGCGGCCGAAGTCGATGGCGTCGCCCAGCAGGTCGTAGCCGCGCGCGGAGATGATATCGACGCCGAGGTCGATGTAGTCGAGCAGCGCCCGCGCGACGGTCTCCGGCGTGCCGACCAGGGCGTTGGAGTTGCCCGCTCCCCCGGTGACCGCCGCGGTGCGGGTCCACAGCGCGCGGTCGTAGCGCTCGCCCTGCTCCGCGATGCCGATCAGCCGCTGCGAACCGGTGTTCTGCGGGGCGTCGCCGCCGCGCCGCCGCCACGCGCCCGCCGCCCGGCGCTGCTCGATGGCGGCGACCGTGCGGTGCGCCTTCTCCCAGGCCAGTTCCTCGGTAGGCGCGATGATCGGCCGGAAGGCGACCTGGATACGCGGCGGGGTGCCGCGCCCCGCGGCCAGCGCGGCGGCCTTCACCGCCTCGATCTGCTGGGCGGTCTCGGCCAGCGGCTCGCCCCACAGCGCGTAGATGTCGGCGACGGCGCCACCGGCGGCGTACGCGGCGGGCGACGAACCGCCGAAGGAGACGTCCGGGTGCGGCTGCCGCACCGGGAACACGTCGGAGACGTAGTCGCGGAAGCGGTAGTGCGCGCCCTCGTGGTCGAACGCCTCGTGCTCGGTCCACACGCGTTTGACGATCTCGATGTACTCACGAGTGCGCGCGTACCGCTCGTCCTTGCTCAGGACGTCGCCCTCGCGCTGCTGCTCGTGGTCGCTGCCCCCGGTGATGAAGTGCACGGCGAGCCGGCCGTCGCTGATCGCGTCGAGGGTCGCGAACTCCCGTGCGGCGAAGGTCGGATACGACACGTTGGGGCGGTGCGCGAGCAGGATCTCCAGGCGTTCGGTGCGCGCGGCGATGTACGCCGCGGCCGTACCGGGCTCCGGCGAGGCGGAGCTGTACGCGAACAGCACCCGGTCCCAGCCGTGGTCCTCGTGGGCGCGGGCGAGTCGCAGCGTGTAGTCCTTGTCGAAGGACGCGCCGCTGCGCGGTGTGGTCTCGGAGCCGTCGTTCGTGGCGGCGATACCGAGGAATTCGACGGGCACGGCAGGGCCTTTCGTCGGGGTGGACGGGCGGTGGCAGATGGTCAAATTCGGTGACAAGCGGTGACAGTCGGTGGGAGCGGAAGGCGAACCGGGCTTCTCACGAGGGCAGTTCGAGCCCCAAGTTCTCGCGCAGCGTCCTCCCGGCGTAGTCCTCGGCGACGACCTTCCGCTTGCGCAGCTCGTGCAGCAGGCCGTTGACGACGAAGTCGTGCTCGCGCGGGTCGGCGAGGCCGCCGAGCGTGATGACGTCCAGCACTCCGGCCCGGAAGCGCTCCTCGACCGCGTCGGCCAGTTGCTCCGGCGTGCCCGCGGCGGCCCAGTGGCCGGTGTCCTGCGCGGCGACGATCAACTCCCGCAGCGTGTAGCCCTGTCGGGCGTATCCGACGAAGATGTCGACCCGGCCGCGCCGCCGGTTCACCGACGTGACGTCCGGCAGCAGGCTGTCCGGCAGCTTCGCGTCCAGGGGCAGCTCCGAGAGGTCGACGCCGCCGCCGAGCATGTCGGCCACCTGCGCCCGGCCGCGCTCGAAGTCGATCGACTCGCGCCGCTCGCGCACCAGTCGGCGCGCCTCCTCCTCCGTCGCGCCGTAGGTGGCGTGGAAGGAGCTGAAGATCAGCGGCAGTCCGCCGGGGCGGCCGAACTCCGCCGCCTGAGCCCGGATGCGGCGGGTGAAGTCCAGCGCGACGTCCAGCGTGGGCAGCGAGGTGAACACCACCTCGGCGTACCGCGCGCCCAGTGCCCGGCCCGCTTCGGACTGCCCGGCCTGGAACTGCACCGGGCGGCGCTGCGGCAGCGGCGGGATGTTCAGCGGACCGGCCACCGAGAAGTACGGGCCGCGGTGGTCGACGGGCCGGACCTTGGCGGGGTCCAGCACCGCCGCGCCGTCCGGCCCGCGGGTCAGCGCGCCCGGTTTCCAGCTGTCCCACAGCGCGTTGACGACCTCGAGCGTCTCCGCGGCGCGCGCGTAACGCTCCTCGGGGCTGGGCAGCGCGCCGGGGCCGAAGTTCTCCTCGCCGAGCGAGGAGGTCACCAGATTCCACGCGGCCCGCCCGTTGCTGACGTGGTCGAGCGTGCCGAACAGGCGCGCCAGGTTGTACGGGTGGTGGAAGGTGCTCGACACGGTCGCGATCAGGCCGATCCGCGACGTGACCTGGCTCAGGGCCGACACGAACACCAGCGGCTCCTGCGAGCCGATCGCGCCCTGCGCGCCGAAGCTCAGCAGGTCGGCGGTGAACAGCGCGTCGATCCGCGCCGCCTCGGCGAGCGCCGCGACCCGCACGGCGGTGTCCAGGGTGGACCGCTCCGGATCGACGGCCAGGTCGTACGTCTCCGATACACCGCCGGCCCCGGTCACGGTCTTCAGCGTCCTCGGAGGCTGCGCGCTCACAGGTCGTCCCTTCTCACCGGCGGCGACGGCACCGGTGCGTCATGTGGCTGAGGATCGGGGTCTTCTCCGGCGCGGGCCGACGGGCCGCGCGGGTGCCCGCCCCTGTGCGCGGACGTGCTGCCGCGAGGTGCGGAGGCGCGCGAAAACGCGCGGCGGTACCCGGAGAAGAGGGGGAGAAAGCCGTCGTGGACGGCGGATCGTCAGCGACAGAGCGTGGTGTGGATCCGGCACAGATCGACGTGCCGACGCTTCGTCCGGCCGGGCCGCAGAAGGGCGGCCCCGACCGATACGGCGCGCGATCCCTTCACGACGACTCCGATCGGCCCGGCGGCGAAAGCCGGGCACAGCGACGCGGCCGGGAGAACGCTTCGGCCGCGTGATGCGGGTTGACGGTGCGGAATGAACGTACGTGCCAGGTGGCGGGCCTTGTCAAGACCCCCCCGGGCGGCGGCGGGCGGTCGTCACCGCCGAGAACGCCGTGGGGCCCGCCGAAAAGCCGCTTCGACGGGCCCGTGCCGCGCGGCGCGCGGCGGTGACTCTCCGGGCGGTCCCGGGCTTTACAGCCGGTGCCAGGCTTTACAGCCGGTCCCAGGCTCTACAGCCGGTGCCAGGTTTTACAGCCGGTCCCGGGCTCTACGAGCGGTCCCGGGCTCTACAGGGCGACGATTCCCTCGCCGCCGACGGCGTCCGGGACGATGACGGTGCCGACCTTGTGGAGCGAGCCGTCCCGCTCGACGCGGAAGGCGTCGACACCGCCCGTACCGCCGGTCTGGACGTACAGGAAGTGCTCGTCGGGGGTGACGGCGGAGTCCGTGGAACCCGCGCCGGTAGCGGTGGTGCCGAGCGGTTCGAGCGTCGCCCGGCGGGTCTGCCGGAAGCCGGAGACCGCGTTGCTGCCGGCGTTGGAGGCGTAGAAGCGGTCCCCGGCGCGGGAGATCCAGCAGGTGGCCTGCTCGCCGGTGAGCACCTTGTCGAGCCGGACGACGTGGCCGTCCTCGCGGACCGCGAAGGTCAGCACGGCGTTGGTCCCCGCGTCGGTGACGACCAGGCGGCCACCGCTGTCGAAGGTGAAGCCGAAGGGGACCGCCCCGTTCTCCACGTTCACGACGGGACGGGCGGACGGGGCGCCGGACGGGCTCACGCGGAAGACGTCGACGCTGCTGCCGCCGGCCTTCGTGGTGACGATCAGTCGGGACCCGTCGGGGGTGAAGGACACCTGGCCGGGGGTGTGGGTGAACTCCGGCGCCGTCGTGGTGTCGAGGCGGAGCTCCCGCCTCCACCCGCCGACGCGCTCCAGCCTCTTGCCCCCGGCGATCCGGTAGCCCTGGACGGAGCCGCCGTCGCGGGCGTTGAGGACGTAGACCCGATCGTCGTGGACGGTGAGGCTGACGGGGAAACGTCCGCCGGAGGTGATGACCTGCTCGCGGTGGAGCCTCTCGCCGTCGACCGAGAAGACGGTGACGGTGTCGCTGCCCGCGTTGACGGCGAAGAGCAGGTGGTGCGCGCAGTCGTGGACGAGCGAGCCCTGCGAGGCGAGGTGGTCGACGACCGAGCCGTCGAGGACACCGCCCTTGCCGCCGGTGGCGAAGGTGCCGCGTCGGCTGAGGGAGCCGTCGGGGGCGCGGTGGTAGGCGACGATCTCGTTGTGGGCGGTGTTGTCCGTCTGGACGAACACCGGACCCTCGGAACCGCTGGGATACGGGGCGGGCGACGCCGCCGCCGACGCGGACGGGAGGGCGAACACCGCCATGGAGCCCGCCACTGCTGCGGCGGTCCAGGCGGCGTGAGTGAGCGAGAGAATGCGCTTCATCGTTCCCCTTCGGGAGATGGGTCGGCGAGATGGCCCCCTGCCCACGGCCTGGGCAGATGCGGTCCGCCGCCAGGATCGGGCCGGCGGCGGACACGAACCGTGACCGACGGGGCCAGGTTCGGCCGTTGTGGTGAGCGGCCCAGTCGAACGGCCCCAGGCCCGTAAAAGTCCAGGTGGACGGGGTGGGGCGGGGCCGTCCCTGAGCGCCGGGCGGGGCCTGTCACACGGGGGCGGCGGCGGTGGCGGAGGTGTTAGCTTCCTTCGCGTGGCGGAACACCAGGACGGGACCAGGGCGGCCTACGACGGGGTCGTCGAGCTGTACGCGTCGCTGTTCGCCGACCGGCTGGAGACGCAGCCGTTCGCGCGGGGCATGCTCGGCACTTTCGCCGAGTTGGTGCGCGGGACGGGGAACGTGCGGACGGCCGACCTCGGGTGCGGGCCGGGGCACATGACGGCCATGCTGCACGACCTGGGGCTGGACGCCTTCGGGCTCGACCTCTCGCCCGGCATGGTCGGCCACGCCCGGCGCGCTCATCCGGCGCTGCGGTTCGACGAGGCGCGGATGGAGGCGCTGCCGGTCGAGGACGGGGCACTGGGCGGCGTGCTGGCGCACTACTCGATGATCCACACCCCGCCGGAGGAAGTGCCCGCGCTCCTCGCGGAACAGGTACGCGTCCTGGCCCCGGGCGGCCTGCTCATGGCCTCCTTCTTCGCCACCGAAGGGCCGGAGCCGGTCCGCTTCGACCACAAGGTCACGCCCGCCTACAGCTGGCCGGTGGACCGCTTCGCCGAACTCCTCGCCGGGGCGGGGCTGTTCAACCTCGCCCGCCTGGTCCACGACCCGGCCTCCGAACGGGGCTTCCTCGACGCCCACTTGCTGGGCCGCCGCCTCTAACGGCTGTTTCCGGCAAGGGCGGTTGCCCCGGCGGAGGCGGCGCGGTGGGAGGCCCGCGCCGACTTCGCCGGGTCAGCGGGGAGGCGCCGAGTCCAGTATCCGCAGGGCGAACGGCGCGATGGGGGCCATACGGCGGCGGCGGAGGTCGAGAGTGGGGGCCGGGGCGGACAGGCCGTGGGCGGCGAGGAGGGTCATCAGGGGCCAGATGAGGTCGGGGCGGCCGGTGAGGGGGAGTTCGGCCGAGTCGGGGGTGATGACTTTGGCGGGGGTGACGCCCGCGAGGAGGTTGGTGCGGGGCCAGTCGACGACGTAGGACGTGCCGCGCGGGGCGACGCACAGGACGACGTCCCGGGTGCGGTGGAGGACGGCGAGGTAGTTCATCGGGAGGGTCAGGCGGCGGGCGGCGTCGAACGGCGGCGTGCCGTCCTCCGGTTGGACGCGGACGACGGTGTCGAGGACCGGGCCGTGGTCCTGGAAGGTGGTCGTGCCGCGCAGTTCGACGAAGCGGGCGCGGATCAGGTGGCCGCCACGGCGGGACCAGCGGCGGCCCGAGGAGCCGAACTCGCCCGTGGCGCCGGGCAGTTCGTCCACGATCCAGCGGGCCTCCTCCCCCGGTTCCGTGACCGGTGCGCGGTCCTCGGGGTGGGCGCGGATTCGCTCGGCCAGGGCGGCGTAGCGCCCGGCCGTGTGCGGGTCCAGTCGTCGCAGGTCGATGGTGTCGCCGGTCATCACGACTCCTCCGGCCGCCCGTGAGATCCGCATCTGCTCCAGGAGGCGGCCGGGGCGCCGGGTGACGTCGGTGCGGTGGCCGTCGAGGTCGAGCAGCCGACTGGTCCTCGTCCCCGCGAGCAGCAGGCTGCGCGGCCATTGGGCGGTGACCTCACCGGGGGTGGCCGGGGCGGCGTCCGAGGCTGTGCCGGGGACGGCGTCCGAGGAGCCGGGAGGCCAGGCGGCAGGTCCGGCGGCAGGTCCGGCGGCAGAGGCCGGGTGGACGAGGACGACCAGGCGCCCGGCCGTCACGGCGGACAGGCACATGGACGGCACCCGCCACTCCCGCGTGACCTCGAACGGGTCGGCGCCCTCGACGCCGTGCACCCGCAGCCTCAGCCGGATCAGCGGCGTGAACTCGTCGGGCGTGTAGTTGCCGAAGTGCTTCGTGAAGGTGGCCTCGCCGTCGGGGCTGTAGCGCACCAATGACGCCTCCAGGACGTCGGCCCGCGCCAGCCACGCCCGCGCCGGGCCCTTGGGGGACTCCGGCGTCAGCATCACGAGAGTGTCGTCGTCGTAGCGGACACTCGCGTCCTTCGCCCGGTCCCGGCGCGTGATCCGGGGGAACCCCTGCCGCGTGGACGTGTAGGCCGCGACGGGAATCGTGACCGTGCCGGCCAGGCCGACGCCGAGGCAGGCCAGCGCGGCGCCCCGGTCGGTCCCGCCGTGCCATATCTGGAGCCCCATCAGCAGGAAGAACGGGCCCGCGATGCAGCAGATCGCGGTGAAGAGGAGATTGCCGATGAACGCACCGGCGTAGCTCCGCATGTGACCCTCCCCGGAGAGTTTCCTACGCGGACACGAACGCGGACGTCGGCGGGCGCGACGGCGTCGGCGGGCGCGTCGGCATCGGCGTCGGCGTCGGGACCGGGACCCGCGCCGGAGTACGGGCGGCCCTCACGGCGTGACCCCGTCCCCGGCGTACAGGTAGCCGCCGGGCCGGGCGGGGTCCGCCACCAGCAGCACCTGGTCCCCGGCGCGCGGAATCCGCAGCTTGGAGACGATGGTCTGGAGCGCGATCCGGTCGGCGGTCCCGTTCGGCTGGAGGACCAGGTCGACCACCGGGTCGAAGTTGACGAGCCTGCCGGTGTCGCTGATCGACACGACCACGGCGGGGGTGGTCGGCGCCCCGGCCGCGAGCAACTGCTGTACGTCGAGGCCGGAGTTGTACGCCCCGATGGACTGCTGGACCCGGCTGAAGTCCTCCTCGCCGAGGAACGCGCGGGTGGTACGGCCGTAGAAGCCCTTGCCGCTGGCCACCTTGCCGGCGATCTCGGCCGCCCGCTCCTCGCGGCTCTGACGGCGCTTCCTGAAGATTCCCATGACGGCTGCTCCTTCTGGTGATGCCCGGTCCCGTGCCGCCCGGCGCACGCCCTGTGCACGGCCTGTGCACGCCCGACGCGCACCCGGTGCGGTACGGAGACGGGGGTCGACGGGCTGACGACAGGGACGCTAGGGGGCCGGGAACACCTACCGATCCCAGGTTCGCCAGCCCGATTCCGTACGACGTACGCTCCTCACATGCCGCCTGCCAGCCAGCCGACCGGCGCCCCGGCCCGAGCGCGCGCCATGGTCATCGACCGGGCGTGGCGTGCCCTCGGGCCCGGGCTGGAATCGCTGAGCGGCCCCGGCGGGGCGCCGTTGACCAGGACCGTCAAGCTGATCGTGCTGCCGCTGATCGTCCGGCCGGCGCTGCACCCCGAATTCGCGGCGGACTTCCTCCTGCCGGAGCAGGCCGCGCGGCTGGAGGCGCTGATCCGGGAGTCCGGCGGGCGGCTGGAGGCGACGGCGCGGTGGTTCACGCTGCTCAAGAGGACCCGCAGGGCGCTGGGCGTCGTGGCCGGCAACCCCCAGGACCTGTACTTCCAGCGCTGCTTCGAACTGGCCACGGAACACGGGCCGCCCGCGGCCGGTGCGGACGCAGTGGCCAGGGACGTCGTGGAGGACGTGGCCGACACGGCCGGCGGACGCACGGTGGAGGCGCTGAAGGAGCACCTGGCGGACGGCGTCCGACGCGCCCACCTCGAAAGGGAGTTGGCCGCCCGCTGGAAAAGCCGTCAACCGGCCCCCGCTGCCGACGCGTTCACGGCGGCCGTCGCGGCGGCCGAGGTGCTGGAGTCCTGCGGAGGCGGCAACGGCGGCAGCAACGCCCCTGACCGGTCGCGGAATTCGGTTCGGTACGCGGCCATGGTCGAGGCGGGCCACGGCGCGTCCTTCGGCCGGGCGCTGTGGGCGGCGGACGCGGGCGGCGGGGTGTGGGGCCGGGCCGATCTGCCGCCTCATCTCGGGCTCACCGCACGGCAGTCGCCGCCGTGTCCCGAGGTCGGACGGGGCGCTTCGACGGCCACGCTTCCCGCGCCCCTGGACCGTACGCTCTTCGAACGGCTCTTCGTCGTCCTCCAGTCGTCGGCCCGGCGCGACGAACTGCCCGCTGTGCCGGACCTCGTGGACCGGGAGGTCGGCCGCGGTTGCGCCCCGCTCGGTCTGTACGACGAGAGCCTGCGGGTCGCCGCGGTCCTCGGCGGGCGGCTCGCTGTCGGCCTCGACCCGCTGGGCAGCGGCGAATCCGCGCTGGGGCGGACGGCCGCGCACCGGGCCGTCAACAGCCGCTGGCGGCGCGAGGCTTCGGTCCTGCGCGCCCGCAGGATGACGGTCTCCCCTCGGCCCGACCCGGACGGCGGGGTCCTGGACGCCCTCGCGCACGACCTCCGCGCGCCGTGGGCCGCGTACATGCGGAGGCTGTGGGTACGGCTGCACGGCCGGGACGTCCACGGGGCGCCGCTGGCGGACGCCGGGGCGGCCTGGGCGGTGCTCGACGGGGTCGCGCGCTCGGTGATGATGGACCACCGCGCGAGGGTGAGGTCGGCGCTGCGGAGCCTGTCGGCGGGCGCCGCCGCGGAAGCGGCCGAGCCGAGGAGCGCGTGATGGCGGCGGGCGCGGACCTCTACGTCACGCGGGGCGAGGACGGGGCGGTACGGATCACCGCCGGTCCCGGCCCTTCCCCCGGCCCTCCCGACGGCTCCCCTGCCGATAACGGCGGCGACCCGCTCGGCCCGGACCCCAGCCCTGGCCCCGGCCCCGGCCCCGGCCCCGGCTTCACCGAAGCCGTCCTCGACGTCGCGGGCGCGGTCCTGGTCTGGCCCGTCCTCGGGGACCCGGTCCTGCCGGTGGCCGAGGTGCACGACGTGGAGCGTGCGCAGCAGTGGCTGTGGGCGGTGTACGGCGAGCGCGCCGCCGCTGCCGTGCGGTCCTGCGCGGGCGGACAGGGGGCCGGAGACACGACAGGAGAGGCGGCCGGGGACACGGTCGCGGGCCCGGCACCAGCGCGGGTGACCGGCGACGGAACCGCTCTGGCGGACGCCGCCGCCCGCCTCGCCTTCGGGCACTGGGCCTCCCGGTGGTGGCCGGCGTCGTACGCGGACGGGATTCCGGCGCTCGAACCGGACGTTCTCGGGCTGGAGTTGGCCGCGCTCACCCACCGGTGCCAGGAGCTGTTCGACGACCGCGGGGACCAGCCGGACGACTGCGTGGCGGAACTGATCGAGGACCATCAGGCCGCTCTCGACCCGCTCGTGCGGTGGTGGCGCGCGGAGCCGCGGTCCGGGCACACCGCGCGTCACCTGGAGAGCGTGCTGCGGCTGATCGACGGCGCGGCCGACGCCGCCGGTCTCGACGGACCGGAGCTGCGCCGCCTCCGCGCGGAGCTGGATGCGGACCAGGACCAGGACCAGGTTGCGGACCAGGTTGCGGACCTGGACGCGGACCGTACGGCACCCGCGCCCCTCACCCCTGGCGCGCTCTTCGCCTCCCGCCTCGGCTACACGCTCGCGGCGGGCGAACCCCTCCCCGTCGGCGGCCGGGTGATCGCCCGGGGCACCGGGACCAACGACTGGCGCCGCTACCCGCCCGGGTTCGTGGACGCCGCCGAGTCGGCGGTGTCCTGGACGGCGCGCGCGCTCGGCGGGCGGCGCCGGATCGAGGTCGAGGTCGTCGCGCACATCGCGGCGCCCGTCGGCGGCGCGCCCCTCGTCGCGGAGGTACGGGTCAACGGCGGGCTCCCGGTCCGCGCGCCCCTCACCCGGCGGGACGACGTGTGGACCGGCCGCGCGGATCTGGAACCGGGCCTGTCCACAGGGGAGTTGACGCCGCGCTTCGAGGTCGCCGTACTGCTGCCGGGCTTCGACCCCGGTCCGGGCCCGGAAGGCCACGCCGACCGTGAGGCGGTCCGCGCGCTGGTCCGGGACCGCCTCGTGAGCGCGGCGGCCCGACCGGCCGAGGGCATGGCGCCGTACGACGCGTCGGCCCGCGTCACGCCCTCGGCCCCCTTCCTCGCCGAGATCGTCGCCGCCACCACCACGGGTGAGGACTACTGACGCATGACGACGGGTGACGAGGGGAGCGCCGGGCCGGACGCGGAGGTGATACAGCTCTACGGGGAGCCGTTCGACTCCGGCTTCGCGCTGGCGCAGGAGCACCAACTGGCGGCGGATCACGGGGCCGCGTCCGCCGTGTACGAGCAACTGCTCGCGCTGGCCGAGTCGGTCGAGGACTCGCCCGACGTGCGGTTCCTCCGGGCCCATCTGCTCTCCGACCTCGCGAGCGTCCGGCTCACCGCCACCGACCTGACCGGTGCCGAGGACGCCGTCGAACGGTCCCGCCGCCTCCTGGACGGCATCGCGTCCGAGCCGATGGGACCGCGCGGCCGTCAACTGTGGCTGGAGGTGCTGCTGAAGACGCTGCTCTGCGGGGCCGACCTGCTGCGCAGGTCCGGGCGCCTGGACGAGGCGCTGGCGTCTCTGGACGAAGCGGCGCTCCGGCTGCCCGAATTCGAGGACGTCGAGGGGCTGCGCGCGTCCGAACTCGGCCTGAACCGGGTCCACTTGCTGATGGAACGCGGCGAGTGGGGAAGAGCCGAGGAGCACGCCTCGGCCCTGCTGTCCACGATGCCGGAGGCCGGGGCGGAGACCGCTAAGGAGGCCGCGACGGAAGCCGGAACGGAACCCGGAACGGAGGCCGCGACGGAACCCGGAGCGCAGGCCGCCGCACGTCCCGTACTGGAAACCGTGCCCCGCCTCCTGACCGCCCTCGGTCTGATCTGCTCCTCGACCGGGCGGTACGACCTGGCCGAGGACTACTTCACCCGCGCGGAGGACGGTTTCCGCGCGCTGGGGGACGTCGGGGAGCAGCGGACGCTGGTCGTCCACCGCGCGTACACCGCGATGCACCGGGGCGAACCGGACCTCGCGGAACGGCTGTTCGCCGAGGCGGCGGCGGTCTTCGCCCAACAGGAGCGCTTCGGTGACCTGGCGGTCTGCGAACAGGCCCGCGGGTACCTCGCCGGTCTGCGGGGCGACGCCACCCGCGCCGCCGGCCTGCTGGAGTCGAGCCTGGCCCGCTTCGAACGCCTCGGCGCCGTCATCGCCGCCGCCGACACCATGCTGCTGGGCGCCCAACAGGCGTACGACCGGGGCGACATCACCGAGATGAAGCGGCTGGCCCAGCAGGCCCGCGACGCGTACCAGGCGCGGGAGGTGTACGAGCGGTGCGCGCAGGTCGATCTCCTGCTCGCGAAGACCCTGGAGCACAATCTGAACGTCACGGACCACGGCGCCCGCGAGCCGGAGTCCGTCGGCACCG
Organism: Streptomyces sp. NPDC025721; assembly: GCF_055558595.1. NCBI lineage: Bacteria > Bacillati > Actinomycetota > Actinomycetes > Kitasatosporales > Streptomycetaceae > Streptomyces > Streptomyces sp. NPDC025721. Next base: position 50,222 of record NZ_JBVHMF010000008.1, read on the forward strand.
CGCTCTCCCTCGCGCTTCCCGCCGCACTCGCCCTGGAGGCCGCGCGCTACGACTTCGCCACCGCCCACGCCCGCAGCCAATGGCTCCAACTCGCCGACGACGCCATGGCGTTGGCCTTCCGGCTCGCCGTACGACGCCAGGACCAGGGGCTCCTGTTCGAGCTGGTGGAGCACCGCTGCGCGGGCGCCTCCCTGGCCCTGGACCGTACGACGGCGTCGGCCACGCGCACCGGGGCCGCCGGGCCCGCCGTCTTCCCCGGCGCGGCCGTGAAGGTCTACGGGCCCGGCGGGCGCGACGGCTCCGCGCCCACGCTCGGCGGTGTGGCGGCGGACGCCGCCGCCTCCGCGGGACTGCGCGTCGCGCCGCCGCCGAAGGTGCGGATGTCGGCGGAGTCCGGCCGCGTCGCGCTCCAGGAGTACGTCGCCGCGGCCGAGTTCCGCTATCAGCGGCGGATCGTGGACGAGGAGGAGGTGCCGTTCTGGGTCACCAACGACCTCACGGCCCGCCCGGTGGTCCAGATCCGGCTGGCCGACGCCGACGACCTGTTCATGGCCTGGACGTGGGCCGGCGGAGTGCGCGGTTTCGGCACGGGCCACGGGCCCGCCGACGAAGTCGACCGCGCGGTGGGCGCGTTGGCCGCCGCGCTGCCGGGGGCGGGCGACGGGGCGGAGGGAATGCGGCGCGCCTTCGCCACGGGCGCGCTGACCGACCGCGAGGCCGAGCACCGGCTCGCGCGGGAGCTGGCCCGGGCGCTGTGGCCCGAGGGGCTGACGGAGCAGATCCGGCAGGTCGCGGCGCGGGCGGGCCGTCCGCTGATCCGTATCCAGCCGTCGCCGAGGGTGGCGCAGGTCCCCTGGGAACTGCTGGCCGTCGACGACACCGGCGACGTACGGCTCATCGAGCTGGCGGACGTCGTGACGACCGCACCGGCGTCGTTGCGGCGGACGCGGGTCACCGGCGCGGGCGCCGACGCGGGCGCCGACACTCGGGAAGCCGACGCCCCCGTCGCCGTGCCCCACGGCGAAACCGACGCCGTCGTCCTCGTCCTCGACCCCCGCGTGCCCGGCTTCCGGGCCGACTCCCCGCTCGGCTCGGTCCTCGGACCGCCCGGCTCCGACCCGGAGTTGCTGTCCCTCGTCCGGCGCCGCCTCGACGCGGGCGCGGTCGTACCGTCCGTGGCCGCGCCCGCCGAGGCGTTCCGCCGTACCGACCTCGACCGGGACTGGCTGAGCGGGGCGCTGCGGAAGCGGCCACGGCGGCTGATGTACGTCGGGCACGTGAGCGGCGCGCCGGTCGAGGGCGGGCAGAGCGAGGACGGCACCCTGCATCTGTGCTGCGGGCCCGGCACCGACGGCCTCGCCGAGCCGGTCCGCACCCACCGGCCGCTGTCCGCCAAGGACCTGCTGCTCGGCACGCTCCCCCTGCGCGCGGACGGCGAGCCGGGCGCCCGCATCTGGCCCGCGCCGCCGCGCGTCGCCCTCATCGGCTGCGAGAGCGGCGGCGACCTGCGCTTCGCCGAGTCGTTCGGGCTGGCGACCGCGATGCTCCACAACGGCGCGGAGCTGGTCACCGCCGCGCGCTGGCCGCTCCCGACCAGCTTCGCCTTCCACCGCCTCGGCGGCCTGCCGGAGGCCGTACGCCCCCTGACCGACGCGGTCCTCGCCGTGGACGCCGCCCACGAAGACCCGGACCCTGTACGCCACTTCACCGGCTGGCAGCGCGAACGGCTCAGCCGCTGGCGTGCCACCGGCCGTGTCGAGCACTCGCCCCTGCTGTGGGCCGCCCTGACCTCCATCGTCGTCTGACCGCCGCTGCGGCCCGGCGCGGGCCTCGGCCGTAGCCCTTACCGGCGCGCGGCACCGGGCGGGCCGAGGAGACTGCCCATGCCCGCCACGACGGACGGCGCGACCTTGTAGTAGACCCAGGTCCCGCGCCGCTCGGAGGTGAGCAGTCCGGCCTCGCGGAGCTTCTTGAGGTGGTGGGAGACCGTGGGCTGGGAGACGCCGACGTCGGAGATGTCGCACACGCACGCCTCGCCGCCGTCGTGCGAGGCGATGAGCGAGAAGAGCCGCAGCCGTACGGGGTCGCCGAGCGCCTTGAACATCGCCGCGGTCCGCTCGGCCTCCTCGGCCGTCAGGGCGCGCTCGCTCAGCGGCGGGCAGCAGGGCGCGGTGTCCGCCGCAGGCGCGGGGAGCGGCTCGGTTTTCGACATGCATCTATGTTGACACATGTCGAATCAGGGCGGCGGCCCGGACGTCGGGAGCGACGGATTCGACGGACATCTAATTTGACGGTTATCGATTCAGGTGCCACTCTGGCGGCACAGGACATCGACAGATGTCGAATCAGAGAGTCCGGGCGTCCGAGCGTCCGGGACTCCGGGACTCCGGGACTCCGGGACTCCGGGACTCCGGGACTCCGGGACTCCGAGAGCCAGAGACCTCAGAGGGGAAGCACCGTGAGCGCGTCCACCACCGCACCGCCCGCCGTCGTGATCGGAGCCGGTCCGACCGGCCTCGCCGCCGCCGCCCACCTGACCGCGCGCGGTCAGGCCGTCCTGGTACTGGAGGCCGGGCCCCGCGCCGCCCACGCCGTACGCGGCTGGGCGCACGTACGGCTCTTCTCCACCTGGGCCGAGCTGACCGACCCCGCCGCCGAGGAGCTGCTCGCCCCCACCGGCTGGACCAGGCCCGACCCGGCGGCGTACCCGACCGGCGGCGACTGGGCCGAGCGCTACCTCCAGCCGCTCGCCGACGTCCTCGGCGACGCCGTCCGCTACGGCGCCACGGTGACCGGCGTGTCCCGCGTCGGCCGGGACCGGATCGTGGACGCCGACCGCGAGCGGCAGCCCTTCACCGTCGACTACGTCCTCGCCGACGGACGTGAGGAGCGCGTCCTCGCCTCCGCCGTCATCGACGCCTCCGGCACCTGGACCCTGCCCTCCCCCGCGGGCGCCAACGGGCTCCCGGCCCTCGGCGAGCGCGCGGCGGCCGACCGTATCGCCTACCGTGTCCCGGACCTCAACGACCCTTCCGTACGGGCCCGTTACTCGGGGAAACGCACCGCCGTCATCGGCTCCGGCGCCTCCGCCTTCACCGCGCTCGCCACCCTGGCCGACCTGGCCGAGGCCGACGGCGGTACGGGGACGCACGCGGTGTGGGTGCTGCGCCGCGGCCTGTCCGGCTCGACCTTCGGCGGCGGGACCGCCGACCAGCTCCCCGCGCGCGGCGCCCTCGGCCTCGCCGCGAAGGCCGCCGTGGACGACGGGCACGCGGACGCCGTCACCGGTTTCCGCACCGAGGCCGTCGAGCGCGCCGCCGACGGCCGCGTCGTCCTGGTCGGCGACGACGGCCGCCGCCTGGACCCGGTGGACGAGGTCGTCGTGCTCACCGGCCTGCGCCCCGACCTGTCGTTCCTGTCCGAACTCCGCCTCGGCCTGGACGAACGCCTCCAGGCCCCGGTCGCGCTCGCCCCGCTCATCGACCCCAACCAGCACTCCTGCGGCACGATCTACCCCCACGGGCACCGCGAACTGGCCCACCCCGAGAGCGGCGTCTACCTCGTCGGCATGAAGTCCTACGGCCGCGCGCCCACCTTCCTCGCCATGACCGGTTACGAGCAGGTCCGCTCGGTGGCCGCCGCCGTCGCCGGAGACCTCGAAGCCGCCGACCGCGTCGAACTCACCCTCCCCGGCACCGGAGTCTGCGGCGGCGCGGGCCTCTACGACGAGGCCGGTGCCGAAGCCGACGCCAACGCCAACGCCGGTCAGGGCGGCGGCTGTTGCGCCCCGACGCCGCGACTCGTCCAGCTCGGCGTCGGGGCACCGGCGGCAGTGGCGCAGGAGGGCCCGGCGGGCTGCTGCTGAGCGGGCCGCGCCACGGGGGTCCGGGCGCGGGGTCCGGTCGCGGGTCCAGCCACAGGTCCGGTCGCGGGGGTCCGGCCGCGCCATCAAGGAGTGCGGCCGAACGGTCAAGCCGCGGCGGGCCGCGCCCGTGAGACTGGGCGCATGACCTCAGAGAGCTATGCGACCAGTACCGAGCCGGCGGCGGTCCGCGGCACGGACGACCCGTCCGTGGAGGCCGCCGCGGGCGGCGGACCCGGCGCGGCCTCCTGGGCCCCGGTCGCGGCGCTCACGCTGGGGATCGGGGCCCTGGTGGGCAGCGAATTCCTGCCCGCGAGCGTGTTGCCCGCCATGGCGTCGGACGTCGGCGTCAGCGAGGGCACGGCGGGGCTGGCCGTCGCGGCCACGGCGATCGCGGGCGCGCTCACCGCGCCCACCATCGCCGTGCTGCTGCCGCGCACCGACCGCAGGACCGTACTGATCGGCCTGCTCGCCGCCGCCGTGCTGTCCAACGCGGTGGTGGCGGTGACGCCGAACTTCCCGCTGCTGCTCGCGGGCCGCCTGCTGCTGGGCGTGGCCATCGCGGGCTTCTGGTCGTTCGCGCTCGGGGCGGGGACGAGCGCGGCGCCGGGGCGCGACCACGTCGTGTCCACCAGCCTGGCGCTGGGCGTGAGCGCGGCCACCATCGTCGGCGTACCGCTCTCCTCGGTCCTCGGCGACGCGGTGGGCTGGCGGCCGGTGTTCTGGGCCGCCGCGGGCCTGAGCCTGCTGGCGCTGGCCGCCGTGGTGGCGACGCTGCCGCCGGTGCCCGCCCAGCCGGGGGCGGGGCTCGGCATGCTCCGGCAGGCGCTGGCCAACCGGCGGCTGATGGCCGGGGTGGGCTGCATCGTGCTGCTGGCCTTCGGCAACTTCGCCGCCTACCCGTACATCCGGCTCGCGATCGAACGGGTCACCTCGGGTACGACGGTCTGGCTGCTGCTCGGCTGGGGTGTGGGCGGCCTCGCGGGCAACCTCGCCGCCGGAGCGCTCTCCCGGCGCCTCGGGCTCGCCGTCGTCGTCGCGCCCGTCCTGCTCGGCGCGAGCCTGCTCGTGCTGGGCACGACCTCCGGGCTCCCCGTCGCGGTCGTGGCGATCGTCGTCTGGGGCTTCGGCTTCAACATGGTCCCGGTCGCCACCCAGTTGTGGGTCACCCGCGCCGAGCCGAAGCGCGTCGAATCCGCCCTCTCCTTGCAGGTGACCGCCTTCCAGGTGGCCATCACGGCCGGCTCCGCGATCGGCGGCGCCGTGGTCGACAACGGCGGCGTACGCGGTGCCCTCCTGGTCGGAGCCGCCGCCGCACTCGCGGGCAGCATCGGCTTCGGCCTCCTCGCCAGGCCCCGGGCCTGAACGGCCGGTACGCGACCCCCCGCTACTCCACGGAGCCGCCGCCGCAGGCGGCATCGGCTTCGGGGGGCCGCGCGGACCCCGGGTGGGAGCGCCAGGACTGGGGCGGTCGGCCGTGGTCGGCGGAGAAGGCGCGGCTGAAGGCGGCGGCAGAGCCGTAGCCCACGGTGAGGGCGATCCGTTCGACCGGCTTGTCCGTACCGGCGAGGAGTTCGCGGGCGTGCCGCATGCGTACCTCGCGGAGCACCTGCGCGGGGCTGCGGCCCAGCTCGCGGCGGAAGCGCTCGCTCAGGGACGAGCGGGACAGGTGCGCGAAGCGCGCCATGCTGTCCACCGTCCAGGCCCGCCCGGGATGCGCGTCGAGCGCCGACACCAGCGCGGTCAGGCGCGGGTCCGAGCGCTGCCGCGCGCTCTCCTCGACGGCCTGCACCATGGCGGCCTGGATCAGCCCGCCGTAGCTCGCGGCGAAGAGCGGATGCCCGTGCCTCGGGTCCAGCGGGCACATCCGCACCAGCTCCACGATGCCGCGGTTGCGCCCCGCGAAGTCCCGCGCCACCAGCGGACTCGGCATCGGCGGCACCGCCCGCAGAGTGCCGACGGCCACCTCCGCGCGGGTCGGCGCGACGAGCCGGTACGTGGTCCTGGCGTCCACGTGGAAGGCGTCCCCGGCACACAGCGCCTCGGCGCCCGCCGCCGTCTCCAGCCGCGCGTCGCCGTCCAGGACCAGCGCCCAGATCGCGCCGTCGCCGCCGTCCAGCCGCTCTCCCTGGCCCAGTCGGCGGACCGTCACGGCCACCATGTCCCACGTCGGCACACCGCGCACACCGCCGAGGGGCGCGGCCGACCCATCCACCAGCGTCATGCACCGGCAAGCGCTCGGGCCGCCCGCCCTATTCCTCGGGCCGCCCGCCCTGTTCCTCGGCGGCCCGGTACGGCTACGGGGTCCGGCGGCCCGGTACGGCTACGGGGTCCGGCGGACCGGCGGCGGTCCGAGGCGGGCGAAGGAGCGGGTGAGGCCGCGCTTGAGGAGCGCGGACAGCGGGCGTTCCACCAGCCGGTGCACGAGGTAGCTCAGCAGCAGCATCGCGCCGATGAGCGCGGCGACCAGCAGGCGCGGGTCGGCGCGGTCGCGCAGGTAGTGGATGGCGGTGGTGCCCGCGGCGTAGTGGACCAGGTAGAAGGGGTAGGTCAGGGAGCCCGCGGTGGCGAGCCACTTCCACTGGAGGCGGTCGGTGAGACCGACGGCGACGCCGACCATGAGGAGCAGGAAGACGGTGTAGAGCAGGAGCGCGCCGCGCCAACTGGAGACGTGCTCGACGGTGTCGACGCGCTGGGCGATCTCGCTCTGGGCCATCAGCCAGGACATCCCGAGGATGCCCCACAGCAGCAGGTCCTGGCCGAAGCGGTGCATCAGGTACAGGGCGAGGCCCGCGATGAAGTACCAGGCGGCGTCCGGGTTGGCGAGCAGCGTCAGCGCGGGCGTCCCGGCGACGGGGGCGAGGGCGGCGGCGACGCCCCACACGCAGCAGAAGACGACGACCTTGCGGTAGGTCAGACCGGTGGCCACGACGAGCAGGAAGATCAGGTAGAAGCGCAGCTCCGACCAGAGGGTCCAGTAGACGCCGTCGACGTCGGCGATGCGCGAACCCTGTTGCAGCATCGAGAGGTTGAAGAGCGTGTCGCGCGCGGAGGCGGGCGCCTTGAAGACCGCGGGCCACAGCGTGAGCACGGCGGCGGTGAACAGCACGCCGAACCAGTACGCGGGGTAGAGCCGGATCACCCGGGAGACGAAGAAGTCCCGCGGTCCGCGCCCCCAGCACGACATGCAGATCACGAATCCGCTGATGACGAAGAAGATCTCGACGCCGATCCAGCCGTAGGACGACACGCGGAAGACGGCCGGGAAGACGTGGGAGGCCGGGCGGTCCCAGACCGGATTGTTCGGCTGGTTCACGCGGTTGGTGCCCACGTAGTGGTGGAGCGCGACCATCAGCGCGGCGCACAGCCGCAGCGCGTCGATCACGTACAGCCGCGGGCGGCGCGCGGGCGGGGCCGGTACGGCCAGGGGTCCCGGCGCGGGCAGCGCCTCGGCGGCGGGGCGTTCCTCGGTCCGCAGCACCCCGCCGGCCGCCGGGCCGCCGCCGCCCGCCGGGCCGCCGCGGCCCCCCGGCCAGTCCTCGCCGGAGCCGCCGCCCGCATGCCTCATGTGCTGATTCCGCCAGTTCGGGTCCGTGGTCAGGGCTTCCGTCCGCGCTCTCCCGCGCGCTCCGGAGCACTTCAACGTAGGGCGGTCGCTCGGCGCGAAACCAGGCCCGCGGGCCGGGATCGGGAACGGTTCAGCAGGTTGTCATCCAGCGCTGGGCAGCCCGCAAGGAGATGACCGTACGAAATTCACCCCGGCTGCATCAGGGCCCCTCGGCCGACACCCGCGCCGCCGTACTTCTGCGTGCTGTTCTGCGTGGTCCCGGCCGGTGCCGAGGACTTGACTCGGCGGTGGGGCGGCGGCCGTCGGGGCCGCGGACCACCAGGTCAGGAGAGGTCATGACGGCGATCGGGAATGTCGTGCTGGTGCACGGCGGATTCGTGGACGGGGCGGGCTGGCAGGGGGTGTACGACCATCTGACGGCCGACGGCTACCGGGTGGCGGTCGTGCAGAATCCGACGCTGTCGCTCGCCGACGACGTGGCGGTCACGCGGCGGGTGCTGGACGGTCTGGACGGTCCCGCGGTGCTCGTGGGGCACTCGTACGGTGGCGCCGTCATCACCGAGGCGGGCAACCACCCCAACGTGGCCGCGCTCGCGTACATCACGGCCTTCGCGCCGGACGCGGGTGAGTCCGTCAACACGCTGATCGCCGACCCGCCGCCCGGTGCGCCGGTGCCGCCGATCCTGCCGCCGCAGGACGGGTTCCTCTTCCTCGACCGGGAGAAGTTCGCGGCGTCCTTCGCGGCCGACGTGCCCGCGAACGTGGCCGCCTTCATGGCCGACGCGCAGGTCCCGTGGGGCGTGGAGGCCCTGGCCGGTACGGTCTCCGAGCCCGCGTGGCGGACGAAGCCGTCGTGGTACCTGGTCGCGACCGACGACCGGATGATCCCGCCGCCCGCGCAGCGCGCCATGTCCGAGCGGGCCAAGGCCACCGTCTCCGAGACGCCCGGCAGCCACGCCGTGTACGTGTCCCGGCCCGCCGTCGTGGCCGCCGTCATCGCGCAGGCCGCCCAGGGCGCCAACGGCGGCTTCTGACCCCGGCCCGCCCCGCCGCCCGGCCCGCCGTGAGGCGGGTCAGGGCGCGGACAACGGGCGGCACCGGTCGGCCGCCTCCGTGTCCCCGACCTCCGCGAACACCTCGGCGGCCCGTGCGTAGGCGCGCCGGCTCCCGTCGGTCCTGCCCTCGTCGGCCAGCAGGGCGCCCAGCGTCTCCAGTCCCTCGGCGAGCCGGAAGCCGGTCAGGCGCTGCGCGTCCAGGGAGGCGATCGCCGCGGTGAGCGCGGCGATCGCCTCAGGACGGCGGCCGAGGTGCCCCAGGCACTGGCCGATGCGGATCAGGCCCAGCGGGCGGCAGTGCGCCACGACGGTCGGCGCCATCCGCGGCTCCTCGTCGTCGATGACGGCGAGAGCGGTACGGAACTGCCGCAGCGCCTCGGTGTAACGGCCCTCCTCCCGCAGCGAGTTGCCGATCGAGGCGAGGGACTGCACATAGGAGTCCATGTCGCCGAGGGCCCGGAACGTCTCCGCCGCCCGGGACGCGGACGCGATCGCCTCGCCGGGGCGGCCGAGCAGGCGCGCGGCCCCGGCGGCGTACTGGTGGGACCAGGCGATCTGCGCGGTGGCGCCGCCGCGTTCGGCCAGCTCCAGCGCCTCACGCGCGTACCGCAGCACCGCCCGCGGGTCGCGGGACGGCACCCAGTGGACCCAGGCCAGATAGTTGAGCTGGGCCGCCTGCTGGGCCAGGTCGCCGAGGGCCGCGGCGGCCTCGGCGCCGAGCGTGAACACCTCGCGCCAGTGCGGGCCGTGCGCCCACCGGTCGGAGAACCAGTGCATGGACTCGGCGCAGTCCAGCACGGGCGCGTACCGGCCGCGGGCCGCGGCGGCCCGCATCGCGCCGAGCCAGTTGTCCACGTTCGCCCGCAGCCAGCGTTCGGCCTCTTCTTCCGAGGCCAGGCTCGGCAGTTCGGGGTCGGGCCGGTCGGGACGGCCGTAGCCGGGTTCGAACCACCGCCCGGCCAGGGTGGCCGTCCGCAGCAGCCAGGCCGTCACCCGGTCCGCCAACTCCGCGCGCCGCGCCGGGCTCTCCTCCTCCCGCAGCCGCTCGCGCGCGAAGAGGCGGACCAGGTCGTGGAAGCGGTAGCGCCCGGCGGTGCTGTCCTGGAGCAGGCCGAGGTCGACGAGATCGTCGAGCGCGTCCCAGGTCTCCTTGACCGGCATCCGGCCCGCGACGGCCGCCAGGTCCGCGTCGACGTCCGGCCCCGGCACGGCGGCCAGCCGCCGGAACAACGCCCGTGCGGGCGCGGCGAGTTGTTCGTACGACATCCCGAAGGCGTTGGCGATCTTGAGGTCACCGGCCGTGAGCTGGTCCAGCCGCCGCTCCTCGTCCGCGAGCCGGGCGGCGAGTTCACCGGCCGCCCAACCGGGCCTGCTGGCCAGCCGGTTCCCGATAATCCGCAGCGCGAGCGGGAGACCGCCGCACAGCTCGGCGAGCCTGGTCAGGTCGGACTCCTCGTCGGTGGCCGCGCGTTCGCCGATGATCCCGGTCAGCAGGTGCGTGGCCTCCGGGAGCGGCAGCGGGCCGAGCACCAGCCTGCGGACGCCTTCGAGTCCTGCCAGCAGCCGCCGGGTGGTGATCATGGCCCGGCCCGCTCCCCCGGCCGGGAGCAGCGGGCGCACCTGCTCCTCCGACGCGGCGTCGTCGAGGACGACCAGGACGCGCCGGTCGCGCAGGACCGACCGGTACAGGGAGGCGCGGCCCTCGGTGGCGGCCGGGATGTCCTGGTCGCCGACGCCCAGCGCGCGCAGGACGTGCCGCAGCGCCTCGTCCGCGGTCACGGGCCGCTGCGACATGCCGAGCAGGTCCAGGAAGTACACCCCTTCGGGGAAGCTCGGCCGTACGGCGTGGGCGGCCCGGACGGCGAAGGTGGTCTTGCCCAGACCCGCGGCGCCGGTGACGAGACCGACCACCCCGACGCCCGGCGCGCTCTCGGCGTACACCAGCTCGCTCATCCAGACCAGTTCGGCGGCGCGGCCGGTGAAGTCCGGTACGGCGCCCGGCAGTTCGCACAGGCCGCTCGGACGCGTCCAGTGGCCGCGCAGGCGGCCGTCCCGCGCCAGGTCGAGCAACTCCGCGCGCGCGGCGCCTTCCAGGGCGAGCGCGTCGGCCAGCGCGGTCACGGTCCGCTGCTGGGGTCCGCGGCTCCGGCCGCGCTCCATGTCCGACAGCGTCCGGGCACTGACACCGGACGCCTCCGCCAGTCCCTCGAGGGTCAGCCGCGCCGCGCGGCGATGGCCGCGCAGCACCTCGCCGAAACCCGTACGTCCGGTGATGGCGCACCACTCCCCTCAGCTGCGGAGCCGAGGTGTCCCTCCCCGGCCGCCGGCCGGCGTCGTCCGAGGGTGCGGCGTTCCGCGTGCTCCCCGTCACCCGGCGGGTTTCCCCCGCCACCTGCCGGTTCCCTCGGACGGACGAGGTCGTGGGATGCACACTAGGAGCCTGGCGGGCCTGCCCGATTCCGTCATATGACGTAGTCGGGTGACGGCGGTCGGCCGGGGCGCGGCAGGGGGCAGTGATGAGCGACGGAGCCGGCGACGCGAGGGACGGGCTGCTGGTCGGCAGGGACGCCGACCTCGGCAGGCTCGGCGCGTTCCTGGCCGAAGTCCCGCGCCGCGGAGGGTCGTTGGCGCTGGTGGGCGAGCCGGGCGTCGGCAAGTCGGCGCTGCTCGCCGCCGTCGCCGGGAGCGCCGAGGCCGCCGGGATGCGGGTGCTGCGCGCGGACGGTGTGCAGTACCGGGCGCAGTTGAGTTACGGCGCGCTGCGGCAGTTGCTGACGTCGGTGCCCGAGGTCCGCGCCCGCGCGGCCGAACTGCCGCCCCTGGCCGGTGTCCTGGGCCTGGAGCACGACGCGGCGCCCGGCCACCGGACGGTCGTGGAGGCCGCGGCGGCGCTGGCCGCCGCGCTGTCCCGCGACCGCCCCGCCCTGCTGGTGCTGGACGACGCGCAGTGGCTTGACCGGTCGAGTGCCGTCGTCCTGGGGCACGTCGCCCGTCGCCTGCCGGGCACGGCCACCGGTCTGGTGTGCGCGGTCAGGCTCGGCGAGGAGAGCTTCTTCGACCACAACGGCCTTCCCCTGCACGAGTTGGGGCCGCTCCCGGAGGCCGCCGCCGACGAGCTGCTGCGCCGCCGCTTCCCGACGCTCGCCTCGCGGGTGCGGCGGCGCGTGATCGCCGAGGCCGAGGGCAACCCCCTGGCGCTGCTGGAGCTGCCCGCCGCCCTCACCGAGCCCCAGCGACGCGCGTCCCAGGCCCTGCCCAAGCGGCTGCCGCTGCCGCAGCGGCTCCAGTCGACCTTCGCCTCGCGCATCAGGACGCTGCCACCGGCCACCCGGCACCTGCTGCTCGTCGCCGCGCTGGAGGGCAGCGGCACCATGATGATCGTGCGCCGCGCGGTGGCCGGCCGGTGCGATCCGAAGCACCTGGCCCCGGCGGAGCGCCTGCGACTCGTGCGCGTGGACGACGACATGGGGCGCGTGCACTTCCGGCACTCCCTCATCCGCTCCGCCGTCGTGGAGCTGTCGACCAGCGACCAGCGCCGGGGCGTCCACCGCGCGCTCGCGGCGGCGTGGGCCGCGGTCCCCGAGCGGCGCGCCTGGCACCTGGCCCAGGCCGCCGACGAGCCGGACGAGTCGATCGCCGCGCTCCTGGAGGAGGCCGCCGACGTCGGCACACGCCGCGGCGACGGGCCCAACGCCGTTGCCGCGCTGGTCCGTTCGGCCGAGCTGAGCCCCGCGGGCGACGCGTACGCCCGGCGGCTGGCCAAGGCGGCGTACGTCGGCGCGAATCTCACCGGCGACGTACGCGACGTACCGCGCCTCCTGCACGACGCGCGGCAGGCGTCGCCGGACGCGGACTCCCCGGCCGTCGCGGTGGCCGCCGCGCTGTACCTGCTCAACAGCTACGGGGACATCGACACCGCGCACCGCCTGCTGTCCGGCGCCGTCGCGCTCCAGCCCGAGCCGTACGACCTCACGGACGCCACGCTCGTGGAGGCCCTGACCACGCTGCTGATGGTGTGCGTGCACGGCGGCCGGCGCGAGCTGTGGTCGGAGCTCGACGCGGCGCTGGCGAAGTGCGCCGCCGTCCCCGACACCCTGTACCTGCTGCGGACCACCTTCGGCGACCCGGCCCGCGCCCGCCCGGCCGACTGGGCGCGGCTCGACACCGCGATCCGGACCCTGCCCGGCACGGCGGACCCGGTGCGGATCGTCCGGATCGCCACCGCCGCCGCGTACGGCGACCGCCTGCACGCGATGGAGGCGCCGCTGCGGCTCACCGCCCGCGGCGGCCTGGACGGGCAGAACGTCTTCCCCGCCATCCAGGCGTCGTTCCTGTGGAGCAGCCACGCCTGGTTCACCGGCCAGTGGGCCGAGGCGCGGCAGGTCGCGGAGCAGGGTCTGCGGTGGTGCGAGGAGATGGCCTATCCGCTGCGCTCCTGGACCGGCACATTCGTCCTCGCCTGCCTGCACGCGGCCTGCGGCGAGTACGCGCGGGCCCGGCGGCTCGCGGACCGGATGGACCAGTGGGCGGGTTCCCGCAGGGGCTACGCCGTCGGCTGCTACGCCGCCCACGCGCGGACGCTGACCGCCCTGTCGCTCGGCGACTTCGACGAGGCGTACCGCCACGCCTCCCGGATCACGCCGCCCGGGACCTTCGCGCCGTTCGCCGGGCACGCGGTGTGGGCGGTCCTCGACCAGGTCGAGGCGACGGTACGGACCGGGCGGCGGGACGAGGCCGCCGCGCACGTACGGGCCGCGCGCGAGGCCGGACTGGACGCGGTGTCACCGCGGTTGGCGATGGTGCTGCTCGCGTCGGCCGCGCTGACGGCGGACCGCGACGACGAGGCCGTACGGGGTTTCGGCCAGGCGCTGGCCGTCGAGGGCGCCGAGCGCTGGCCCTTCGACCACGCCCGCGTCCAGCTCTACCTGGGTGAACGCCTGCGCCGGAGCAAGGCACCCGGCCGGGCCGGGCACCTGCTCGGCGCCGCCGCGGCCGGCTTCGAACGGCTCGGCGCCCGCCCCTGGGCCGACCGGGCCAACAAGGAGCTGCGCGCCTGCGGCATCCCGGTCGCCGCCCGCATCCCGCCCGAGGGCCCCGCCCTGACACCGCAGCAGTGGGAGGTCGCCCGGCTGGCCGCCACCGGCCTGACCAACAAGCAGATCGGGGAGCGGCTGCTGCTGTCGCCGCGGACCGTCTCGACCCATCTCCACCAGCTCTTCCCGAAGTTGGGCATCACCTCGCGGGCGGCGCTGCGGGACGCGCTGGACCGGACGGAAGAGCGGCGAGCCTGAACTTTTATCGTACGAACACCAATCCGCGGGCACCTCGGCTCCGAACTACCTCACGTATGAGGCCAGTCCGCGAGAGGAGTGCCATGGGACTCCTGACCGTCGACGTCCGCGCCACCCCCGCGGGCGCGGTCGTCGCACTCGCCGGAGCGCTTGACTACTCCACCGCGCCGCAGGTCCGCGAGGCCGTCGAACGCCTCGCCCTCGCGCCCGGCCGACAGCTCGTCGTGGACATGGGCGGGCTGGACTTCATCGACTCCAGCGGCCTCAGCACGCTGCTCGCCGCCCACCACCGGGCGGAAGAGGCCCACGCCCACACCGTCCTGGCCGCGGTCCCCGAGCGGTTCGACCGGGTGTTCCGCGTCACGGGACTCGACCAAGTCTTCGCCGCGGCGCCGAGCGCGGACGCGGCGGTCGAGGCGTGGACGGCGGAGCGCGGGACCGCGGGTGACGGGCGGGCGGCGGAGCGCGGGACCGCGGGTGACGGGTGGGCGGCGGACCGGGGGCACGGTGGGTGACGGGTGGGGGACGGAAAAGAAATTCCTGAGTTTTCGTGCGTGCGACGCGTGAGAGGGGGTACGTGCCTGGGGTCACAGCCGACGACGTTGGGCGAACACATGACGGCGATCACGCACGACCCGGGAACCACCGCACTGCCGACCGGAGTCGGCCGGAGCGTTCCGGCCGTGGGTGAGGTGCCGCAGGTCGCGGACCCGGCGAAGGTCTCGCCGAAGGACGCCCGCGAGCTGTCGAAGCTGTACTTCGACCGCCTCCAGTCGCTGGAGGAGGGCACCGAGGAGTACAGCCGCGCGCGCGGCACGCTGATCGAGATGAACATGTCCCTCGTCCGCTTCTCCGCCCGCAGGTTCCGCAGCCGCGGCCCGCAGGAGTGGGAGGACATCGTCCAGGTCGGCACGATCGGCCTGATCAAGGCGATAGACCGGTTCGACCTGTCGCGGGAGACGGAGTTCACCACCTTCGCCATCCCGTACATCGTCGGCGAGATGAAGCGGTTCTTCCGCGACACCTCCTGGGCCGTCCACGTACCGCGCCGCCTCCAGGAGCTGCGGGTCGAGCTGGCCAAGGCCCGCGACCACCTGACCGCCGTCCTGGACGCACCGCCGACCCTCGCCGAGCTGGCCGCCTACCTGGAGATCACCGAGGACGAGGTCGTCGAGGGCCTGGTGGCCGCCAACGGCTACACCGCGGGCTCCATCGACCTGCCCGCCGGTGACGACGGCGAGGACGCCGGACGCTCGTACGCCGACACCATCGGCGCGGCCGACCCGGCGATGGAACTCGTCGAGGACTTCCAGGCGCTGGCACCGCTGCTGGCGAAGCTGGACGACCGCGAGCGCAGCATCCTGCGGATGCGCTTCGGCCAGGAGCTGACCCAGGCCGACATCGGCGCGGAGCTCGGCTACTCCCAGATGCACGTGTCCCGGCTGCTCAGCCGGACCCTGGCCAAGCTGCGGGCCGGGATGCTCACCGACAAGTAGCCGCCAACCGGCCAGCAGGACAGCCCCGCGACTCAGAGCACCACGGCCGCCGACCGGACAGCGATCCGCTCGGCGGCCGAGCTGTGCGCGGCTCGGCTCAGCCCGGCTCAGCCCGGCTCAGCGCCCGGGCAGCCAGTCCCGGAGCCGGATCAGGCCGTCGCGCAGATCGACCGGCCGTCTCGTGGCCGCCGGACCGGCGTGGTCGACGGCCGTCGCGGGACAGGCGTGTCCGCCGAGGCCCGCCAGGACCACCGCCTCGCGCTGCCGGGGCGTCAGCCGCTTGAGGTCCGTCCGTACCCGCGGGTCGGCGCGGATCTCCCGCAGCCGCCCGAGGATCGCGTCCAGGGTCGGGCCGACGTCGGTCCGTACGGCCTCCGTGTCCCGCCCGGACCTGAGCAGGCCGACCAGGCTTCGGTGGACGCGGGTGACCGCCCAGGTCAGGGCGTCGGCGTGGGCGGGGTCGAAGCGGGGCGCCGTGCGCCAGACGTCGACCAGCGCCTCGCGGGACAGCTCCTCGGCCCGCGCCGCGTCGCCCGTCATGCAGTGCGCGAGGCCGTAGGCGGCGGGGGCCAGCAGCGGATAGAGCCGGTCGAAGGCGTCGCGGTCGCCCTTGCCCGCGCGGATGAGGAGTTCCCGCACGTCCGCGCCTTGACCCGGGTCACCGCTCGTATCGCTGCCACCCGTACCGCCGCTCGTACCGCTGACCGCGCTGCCACCCGTACCGCCGCTCGTACCGTTCATAAATGGTGAGCTTCCCTCGCAGACCGTTCCCATACGCGGCCAAGGCTCCCACGCCACCGCAGACCGCACCCACGAAAGCCGCCGGGACCCGGTCGTCGGCGCCGAACCGGCCGTTCGCCCGCGCGACCCGGGGGGCAGGCCCTCATACTGGATCAGGGACAGGTGTTCGGATCGTTGCGGCGGGAAGCTGGCAGGGGTCCGGAACGCGTGGTTGGCTGGCGCGCGAAAAACGCCGTCTGACGGAACGGGCAAGGGTTGTGGCGGGAGCGATGGAGTACCCGGGCGGCGTACGGGCGGACGGGTTGCCGGCCGTGCTGTCCGACCCCGGCCGGCTGGCGGCGCTCGACGCCAGCGGCATGGTCGGCTCCGCTCCGGAGCGGGTCTTCGACGATCTGACCAGGCTGGCGGTGTCGGTGACCGGCGCCGCGATCTCCGCGATCACCTTCGTCGGCGAGACGCGTACGTACTGGAAGTCGGTACCGCACCTGCCCTACGGGGACGTGGAGAGCTGGCAGAACGCGGTGGGCGACAGCTTCTGCTACTTCGCCGTCGGTGAGAACGGGCCGTTCGTGGTGGAGGACGCGGAGAAGGACCCGCGGACGGCGGGGCATCCGGCGATCGGACCGTGGGGCGTGGGCGCGTGGGCCGGATTCCCGATCGTGACCACGGACGGGCAGCCGATCGGCACCATGTGCGTGATCGACGCCAACCCTCGGGTGTGGACACCGCAGGAACTGGAGACGATGTCGGTCCTGGCGCGGGCGGTGTCCAACGAGATCAACGTGCGGATGTCGCTCGACCGTGTGCACACCGCCCTCCAGACCGCCGAGAACGCGCTGTCGACCGCGCAGGGCGCGCTGGCCGCCTCCCGCGAACTGGCCCGCAGCCTCCAGGACAGCCTGCTGCCCCCGGCCCTGCGCCCCGTGCCGGGTGTGGACGCCGCCGCCCTGTACATCCCGGCGAGCGGCGACATCAGCGTGGTGGGCGACTTCTACGACCTGTTCCAGGCCCGCGGGGCCTGGTGGACCGCGGTCATGGGCGATGTGTGCGGCAAGGGGACCGAGGCGGCCAAGGTGACCGCGCTGGCCCGCTACACCCTGCGCGCGGACGCCGGTGAGCACCTGTCGCCCGCGGCGGTGCTCGACCGGCTGAACACCGCCATGCTCGCGCAGGGCGCCCCCCGTTTCCTGACCGCCGTCCAGACCACCTTCCGCGCCAGCGGGTCCGGGGTGTCGGGGCGGCTGTGCCTGGCCGGACACCCCCCCGCCCTGATCCGCCGCGCCGACGGCCGCGTCCGGCAGGCGGGCACCCCCGGCACCCTCCTCGGCGTGGTCGACCCGGTACACCTCTCCGACGTCCGCTTCCGGCTGACCCCCGGCGACCTGCTGCTGCTCTACACCGACGGCGCCTGCGAGGCGCGGCCCGACCCGCGCGGCGCGGAGCCGCGCCGGCCGATGTTCGACGAGGCCGCCCTCGCCCGTACCCTCGGCGACACCCACACCATGGGCGCCGCCGACACCATCGAGTACATCGCCGACACGCTCAGCGACTACCACGGCGGCTGGGCCAGCGACGACACCGCGCTGCTCGCGCTGCGGGTCCCGCCGCGCGTCTGACCCGGCCGGGTTCTCGTTCCGCGTACGCGTACGCGTACGCGTTCCGGTGCGGTGACGTGCCCGTGCGGTGACGTGCCGGAGCGGTGACGTGCCGCCGTGGTGACGTTCCCGTGCGGTGACGTGCCGGGCGTTCCCCAGCGGTGTCCACAGCCTGTGGACCGGCCGCGGCGGGGTTCGGGGAAGCGCGGGGCGCGGGGCGGGGTGTGCGGCGTGCGTACGGGGAAGCGCGGGGCAGGCGTGGGGGGTGTGCGTACGATGATGCTGTTCCGGTGCGACATCCGGGCGGCCGTCTGCTGGGAGGGCGAGATCGACCTCTACGCGGTTCCCCCTGCCCGTGCGGCGCCGGTCGTACGACGGCCGTCGAGCGGTGCCGCGTGATCAGCGACCGGATGGCGGAGATCCTGCGGGCGCTCCAGACCTCGGACTGGCCGGACGTCGCCGGTGAGGTCGCCGAGACGCTCGGCGTGGACGGCATCGCGATCAGCGCGGGCAGCCGGCCCGGCGCGTCGGAGGTCCTGTGGTCCTCCGGTGCCGGAGCGCGCGCCTTCGAGGATCTCCAGCTCACGGTCGGTCAGGGCCCGGGACCCGACTGCCTGGCCGGCGGCACCGCGGTACGCGTCCCCGACCTGGGGCTCACGCCGGCCGGCCGCTGGCCCGCCCTGCTGCGGGAGACGCCCGCGCTCAGCGTACGGGCGGTGTTCTGTTTCGCGTTGCGCGTCGGCGCGATCACGCTGGGCGTGCTGACGCTGGTCAGGGACGCGCCCGGCCGCCTGACCCCCGAACAGGACGGTGACGCGGGTGTCCTCGCGGGCCTGCTGACCCGGCGTTTCCTCGACCCCGGGGACGCGTGGACGCCGTCCAGCGGCCGTCCCGCTCTGTCCGCTCCCGGTATGCCCGGCCCCGCTCTGCCAGCCCCCGCCCTGCACCAGGCCGTGCTGCACCAGGCGACCGGCATGGTCAGCGTCCAGCTCGCCGTGCCGCTGGCGGAAGCG
This sequence comes from Streptomyces sp. NPDC025721, assembly GCF_055558595.1. Taxonomy (NCBI): domain Bacteria; kingdom Bacillati; phylum Actinomycetota; class Actinomycetes; order Kitasatosporales; family Streptomycetaceae; genus Streptomyces; species Streptomyces sp. NPDC025721. Next base: position 68,843 of record NZ_JBVHMF010000008.1, read on the forward strand.
CTGCTGCGGCTGCGCGCCTACGCGTACGGCAACGAGCGTCCCCTGACCGACGTGGCCCAGGACGTCGTGGCCAGACGGCTGAGGATGGTCCCCGACCCGAGCCCCGGTCAGAGCCCCGGTACGAGCACCGAACCGGGCCGCGGCCCGAGCCCCGATCCGAACCCGCCTTCACTTGCAGCAGACAAGGACTGACGCCATGACGACCCGCGAACAGCAAGTCACCGAGGTCTTCGTCGAGGTGGCCGACTTCCTGATCGACGACTTCGACGTGATCGACTTCCTCCAGAAGCTGTCGGTGCGCTGCATGGAGTTGCTGGACGTCGCCGCCGTCGGCGTCCTGCTCGCCGACGAGAACGGTGTCCTGCACGTACTTGCGGCCTCCGACGAACACACCAGGCTGCTGGAGCTGTTCGCGCTCCAGCACGACCAGGGTCCCTGCGTCGACTGCTACCACGACGGTGAGCCGCGGACCAACGTCGACCTCGGCGCTCCCGAAGTGGCCGCCGCCTGGCCCCAGTTCACCGCCGGGGCCGAGGCCACCGGATTCGTCGCCACCAACGCGCTGCCGCTGCGGCTGCGCGGCCGGGTGATCGGCGCGCTGAGCCTCTTCCAGACCGACCCGGAGCCGCTGACGGACCAGGACGTGACCCTCGCCCAGGCCCTCGCCGACGTCGCCACCATCGCGATCCTCCAACAGCGCACGCTCGCCCACGCCGAGGCCGAACGCGACCAGCTCCAGTACGCCCTCAACGCCCGCATCACCATCGAACAGGTCAAGGGCATCCTCGCCGAGCGCTGGCACCTGGGCGTCGACGAGGCGTTCAGCGTCTTCCGCTCCTACGCCCACGCCCACGGCCGCAAACTCTCCGACCTGGCCCGCGAGATCGCCGACGGCACGCAGGCCACGGAGACCATCCGCACCTTTCCGACGCGCGCGCCGCGGACGGGCGCGTAGGAGCGGGGCACTCAGGCGCCGGGACGCCCGGGCACTGGGGCGCTCAGGCACCGGGACGCCCAGGCCCTGGGGTGCTCAGGCCGGTGTGAACACGACCTCGAAGTCCCGGACGTGGTGGGCGATTTCGCCGGGCGGCAGGACCGCCGCGTCATCCGGCGAGCTGCCGAGGGACCTGGCCTGGCTGACGAACCGCTGGACAGCGGCCCGCTTACGGGTGGCCACCTCTTCCGGCAGCCGGACGAGGGACGCCGACGCCCACGGCACGCGGGGGTCGTCTGGGCGGGCCCAGTGCCACATCCACACGGGATAGAGCAGGCAGGGCACCGACGCCTTACGGGCGGCGGTCAGCGCGGCGCGGCCCGCGGCCTCGTGGTCGCTGTGGACGTCACCGGTCCACGGCGCCAGGCACAGGTCGGCGTCGGACAGCAGCGGCACCAGGGCCGCGGCGACCTCGTCCTCATGGCCCGCCACCTCGGTGTCCGCCACTCTCAGCCGGACGATGTCCTGTGCGTCGGCGCCGAGTTCGGCCAGGGCCTCGCGCAATTCCGCGGCCCGGATGCCGACGAGCTGATGGGACGTGATGGCCGTGCTGTCGGCGTGGGACAGTTCGCCGTCGGTCACCGACACGACGGTGACCGCCACACCGGCCGCGGCGAGCAGCGCGATGCTGCCGCCCACCCCCAGCACCTCGTCGTCGGGGTGCGCGGCCACGACCACCACTCGTCCGGCGGTGGGCAGTTCGGTGTCGGCCAGGTGCGCCCAGCCGTCCCAGGCGCGCCAGTGCTCCTCGTCGGTGCCGGGCGCCTGGAGCGGATCGGCGTGCTCGGGACTCTCGGTGTGCGGGATGTCGGTGTGCTGCTCGTCGGTGTGCGGGTCATCGGTGTGCTGCTCGGGGTTGTGCGGGGTGTCGTGCTGGTCCATCAGGATGTCTCCCTACCGGCCACGGGGCCGCCCGGTTCCGCGCGATTGGTTTCCTTGACGCCGTGCGCGATGACGTCGGTGTCGAAGCCGCCCTCGGTGATCAGGCGGGCCAGGCGCGAGATCTTGTGCTGACGCGCTCGGGCGAAGGAGCGCAAGGTGGCGAAGGCCTGGTCGAGGGACATGTTCCAGCGCTCGGCGAGGATGCCCTTGGCCTGTTCGACGATGATCCGGCTGTTGAGCGCGTACTGGAGCTGGTCGCGTTCCGCCTCGGCGTGCGCGAGGGTCCGCTGCTGGAGGATCGCGATGGTGGCCACGTCGGCGAGGGCCTGGCCGAGGACGATGTCCTCCGGTCCCAGGGGCGCGGGGTCGGTCCTGAACAGGCTCAGCGCGCCGATCACCCGCCCGCGCAGCCGCAGCGGCAGCGCGCTGGTGGCGGCGAACCCGCTCTCGTGGGCGCCCCGGCCGAACAGCGGCCAGCGCTCGACGGCCTCGTCCCCGGTGAGGTCGACGTTCGTACGGGGCCGCCCGTCGCGGTAGCAGTCGACGCACGGGCCCTGGTCGTACTGGAGGGCGAACAGCTCCAGCAGCCGGGTGCGTTCGTCGGAGGCGGCCAGCAGGTGCAGGGCGTCGTACTGGTCGGCGAGCAGGACGCCGACCGCGGACACGTCGAGCAGATCCAGGCAGCGTACGGAGAGCTTCTGGAGGAAGTCGATGACGTCGAAGTCGGCGGTCAGGGAGTCGGCCGCCTCGACGAAGACCTCGATGACCTGCTGTTCTCGGGTGGGCATGGCGTCAGTCCTTGTCTGCGGCGGGCGGGAGGGGTTCGGCGTCGGGGGCCAGCCGCAGTCGCCTGGCCACGACGTCGTGGGACACGTCCGTCACGGTGCGCCCGCTGCCGTACGCGTGGGCCCGCAGCCGCAGCAGGGCGTCGGCGAGGGAGACGGCGAGCTGGACGCTGACCATGCCGGTCGCCTGGTGGACCACGGCGTGATGGAGGAAGGGGAGGGGGTCCGCGGGGTCCGGCGGGTCCGCGGGGTCCGGCGGGTTCATCGGGTCCGGCGGGTTCATTTGGCCCTGCGGGATCACAGGGTCCTGAGGCCGCACACGATCCGCCTCTTGGCGTGCCCGACCGGCACCCTCCAGGAAGTACCTGGTCAGGGCGGCGGCCAGAATCGCCGCGTCGGCGCTCTGCCCGCTGGTCAACGGCCCCGGCGCGCGCCGTACCGCGGTCAGCACCCCGAGTCCGATCCCGCCCATGCGCAGCGGGAAGCAGAAGACCGCGCGCGCCGCCAGGCCGGGCGCCTCCATGACCAGCTCGGGCCAGCGGTCGTGGCGGACGCGGGCCAGATCCGGCACCCGTACCGTCGTACCGCCCACCATGCAGTCGGGTCCCGGGCCCTGCCCCAGTGTGAGCTGGAGGTCTTCGAAGCCGCGCGACACGTCGTCGGAACACCACAGCACCTCGGTCCTGCCCGGCTCGTTCCCCAGCGAGACGGCGACGCCGTCCACCTCGAGGGCCGCGGCGCCCGCCACGGCCACCGCGGGCGACCCCTGGCCGTCCTGGAGCAGACGCAGTGCCTCCGCCAGGCGCTCAGCCGCCATCGGGCACCACCGCATACGGCCTCACATGGCCTCGATTCCCCGAGCGCGGAAGGAACGACGGACGGAGACCGGTCACGCGGTCATCGCGTTCGCGTAAGGGTGAACGGTCATCCGTTCAGCGGTTGTGGGTTCCGCCCGTCACGGCGAGGTGATCCGCGGGAGATCCGCGGCCCCGGTGGCGGCATCGCACTCAACCGACTGCGCCAGGGGCAGGGACGCTCCTTCCACCCTACCTCCCGGGCGTCCGCGGGCCCCCTGACGTCACACCGTGCGCCCGGCCGGGAGGTCGGCGGCACGGCGCAGTACCGACCGCAGTTCCCTGTCCGCCACGGGCGCCGGCCCCCCGATACGACAGCGCCACCGCCGCCGCCACCGCGTCGACCGCCCGCTCCGGATCGCGGCACAGCGACAGCGCCAGCGAGAACAGCGCGTCCGCGTGCCGTTCGTACCCGCCCAGCTCGTACGCGCCCAGCGCGCCGCTCGCCGGATTCCGCCCATGGGGGTGCTGCGTCAAAGCCCTCACCTGCTCAAACCGTGCGTTCGGACAACCGCCGGGGGCAGGGGCGCACCCCGTACGCCATCCCCCTCCCCACGCCCCCGCCAGCACCCCGAACCGGGACCGGTGGGGGTTATTCGAAGAACTTCAGGCTGAAGCCGGTGTTGGAGGTGGGGCCGGGGACGTTGGCGCGGGAGTAGGTGGTGTTGCCCCACCAGCAGAAGGTGCCGGTGAACCAGTAGCGGTTGGACCAGGAGTAGGGGGTGCCCTTGGGGACGGCGGTGAACATGAGGGGGAAGCGGGGGCCGGCGGGCGGGCTGGTGCCGATGTCGCCGTTGAGGAGGACGAAGCTGTGGGAGCCGGGGCCGTTGACGTAGAGGGTGGGGTCCCAGCCGGACATCATGGTGGCGGCGTGCGCGCCGAACAGGCAGCCGTTGGACTTGTACCAGTCCCAGACGTACGTCGGGTCACCGCCGGAGCGCAGCCGCAGATCGGCCATGCAGTACTGGTCGCTCCAGCTCCCGTTGGCCGAATAGACGATGTGGAGCTGCCCGTTGGGGTCCTTGACGGCGGCGGGCGCCTCGTTGATGTACGGGTTGCCGACGACGCGCTCCCAGCTCTCGCGCGGCTGGGAGATGATGTAGCGCGCGCCGGTCGGCGCGGTGGGGCTGCTCATCCGGACGATGTACAGGTTCTGTTCGACGTTCGTATCGCCCGCCCAGCCCGACCAGACGAACCAGCGCTGCCCGTTGAAGGTGAAGAGGTTCCCGTCGATGGCCCATTTGTCGTTGGGCAGGGCCAGTTGGGTCTCGGCGCCGTAGCCGCTGTCGGCCGTCGCCGAGCTGATGACGTACATCCGGTGCGCGGCTCCGGCGCCCGAGGTGAAGTAGATGTAGTACCGGCCGCCGTCCACCACGATCTCCGGGGCCCACACCTCACCGCGGCCCTTGGTGTCCGACCAGACCTTGCGGGAGGCCGCCGCGCCGAGGGCGTCGGGCGACGACGCCTTCCGTACGGCGATGCCGCCGCCCGACGTCTCGGCCGAGATGTACGTGCTGCCGACCCGGATCACGCTCGGGTCGGCGTTGTGGATGGTGGTCTGGGACGCCTGGGCGGGCGCGGAACACAGCACGGCCAGCAGGGCGAGTACGGCCACGAGGGCTGCGCACACTGTGCCGGCCAGGGCACCCCGGCCGGTGCCGGACGAACCGCCCCGGCCGCCGCCTGCCAAGGCACTGTGGAGACTTCGCAGAAGCTTCATAGTCCCGTTCCATGGTCGGGCCTCCGCTTCGACGCCGGGCGGGCGGTGGAGCGCCCGCCGAGGGACGACGTCCGGTCAGAACCGCATCGGAGGGGGGAACTTGGCGCTCTGACCGCTTGAATCCCACCGTTTCCACCGCTCCCGCACAAGGGTCAACACCGGTGGTAGCACGTTCCAACAGCATCGCGAGTGACCGTGGGCATGTCAATCACCCAAGGCGGTACGACTCGGCCGGTCAACCCGTACTCCCCCGCGCCCCATTGACACCATCCGCCCCGGATCACCATCATGTGCACGCCACACGTGTTCGCGTATGCCGCAAATGCCCCCTCCGCACGCACCACCGCGCAGCCGGACCCGCCCTGTCGGGGCACCGCCAGAGCACGCTCAGAGCGCCACCGGCAGCACGGCCCGCCCCCACCGGACCGTCAGGAGAAGCCCCGTGCCCAACGTCGACCGCCGAAGGTTCCTGCAACTCGCCGGAGCCACCGCCGCCGCGTCCGTCCTCACCGGCGGCATCGCCAAGGCCGCCTCGATCCCGGCCGCCGCGGGAACCGGCACCCTCCAGGACGTCGAGCACATCGTCGTCCTGATGCAGGAGAACCGCTCCTTCGACCACTACTTCGGCACCCTTCGCGGCGTGCGCGGCTTCGGCGACCCCCGCCCGGCCACCCTCCCCAGCGGCAAGTCCGTCTTCCACCAGGCGGACGCCGCCGGGCACGAGACACTCCCCTTCCGGCCGAACATCGACAACCTCGGCCTCCAGTTCCTCCGCGACCTCGACCACAGTTGGTACGGCACCCACCAGGCGTGGAACGGCGGCAACTACGACCGCTGGATCCCGGCCAAGACCACCACGACGATGGCGCACCTCACCCGCCAGGACATCCCGTACCACTACGCGCTCGCCGACGCGTTCACCATCTGCGACGCCTACCACTGCTCGATGCTCAGCTCCACCGACCCCAACCGGTACTACATGTACACGGGTTACTCGGGCAACGACGGCAAGGGCGGCGGCCCGGTGCTGGGCAACGAGGAGGCCGGGTACGGCTGGACCACCTTCCCCGAGATCCTGGAGCGGGCGGGCGTCTCCTGGAAGGTCTACCAGGACACCGGCACCGGCCTGAACTCCGGCGGCGGCTGGGGCTGGACGAGCGACCCCTTCATCGGCAACTACGGCGACAACTCCCTGCTGTACTTCAACCAGTACCGCAACGCCCAGTCCGGCAGCGCCCTGTACGACAAGGCCCGCACCGGCACCTCGGCCCGCACCGGCGACGGCTACTTCGACCGGCTCAGGGCCGACGTCGTGGGCGGCAAACTCCCCCAGGTGTCCTGGATCGCCGCCCCCGAGGCGTTCTGCGAACACCCCAACTGGCCCGCCAATTACGGCGCTTGGTACATCTCCCAGGTGCTGGACGCGCTCACCGCCGACCCCGACGTGTGGAGCCGTACCGCCGTCTTCCTCACGTACGACGAGAACGACGGCTTCTTCGACCACGTCGTGCCGCCCTTCCCGCCCGCCTCCGCCGCGCGCGGGCTGTCCACCGCCGACGTCACCCAGGACCTCTACACCGGCGGGCTCTCCGGTTACGCGGCCGGGCCGTACGGGCTCGGGCCGCGCGTGCCGATGCTGGTGCTCTCGCCCTGGAGCACGGGCGGCTGGGTCTGCTCGCAGACCTTCGACCACACCTCGATCGTGCAGTTCATCGAGAGGCGCTTCGGTGTGCGCAACCCGAACGTCTCGCCCTGGCGCCGCGCGGTCTGCGGCGACCTCACCGCCGCCTTCGACTTCACCCGCAGCAACGCCGCCGCGCCCGCGCTCCCCGGCACCGGCGGCTACGTACCGCCGAACCACAACAACCCCGGCGACTACGTCCCCACCCCGCCCGCCACCGGCGCCGTCCCGCGCCAGGAACCGGGCCTGCGCAATGCCCGCCCGCTGCCGTACGACCTGGCCGCCGACACCCAACCCGCGGGCGGACGCTTCCAGTTCACCTTCCGCAACTTCGGCACGGCGGGCGCCGCCTTCCTCGTCACCTCCGCGGTCCGCTCCGACGGCCCGTGGCCGTACACCGTCGAGGCGGGCAAATCCCTGGTCGACACCTGGCTGATGCCCGCCGCCTCCGACCGCTACGACTTCTCCGTCCACGGCCCCAACGGCTTCCTGCGCCGCATGGCCGGCACCGCGGGCTCGGTCGGCCCCGAGGTGACCGCCCGCCACACCCCCGCCACCGGCCAGGTCACCCTCGTCTTCAGCAACCCCACCGGCGCCCCCGTCACCTTCAACGCCACCGACGCCTACGCCCCCACCGCCCACTACACCTACACCGTGGCCGCCGGCGCCTCCCGCACCGTCCCCGCCTGGGTAGTCCCCGCCGGCAACCACTGGTACGACATCACCGTCACCACCACCACCGACCCCGCCTACCTCCGCCGCTTCGCCGCCCACGTAGAAACCGGCACCCCCAGCACCAGCGACCCGGCAACATCAACAACCTGAGGACCCCGCGGCGGCGCGAGTCCGTCCGGATCCCGCGCATCCCGGTCCGCCGGACGAGCCATGGATCTGGTCCGCCCGGCTGAACCGCCCGCCGCGGACGGTCAGTTGTTGATGGTCTGGATCTCCCGGACCGTCACCTCTCGCGGGTCGCCGACCCTGCCGTCGGGCAGGGCGTAGGGGCCGCCGCTCGAACCCGTCCAGCTCACATGCCAGTTGACGGAGACATCGAGCTGGTACGGCGGGGTGTTCTGCGTCGAGCGCAGGTACGTCACGCCGCAGGGAGGGGCTGCCTTCGGGTCGCCGTTGTAGGCGGCGCCGACCTTGCCGTCGGGTCCGATCGGGCAGTCGCCGGAGGACGGGAAGACGGTGGCGTCGGAGGTGCCGGGGGTGATGTGCACGGCGGACGGCTCCGCGGTGGTCTCGGCCCAGATCTCCCGGCCGCCGCCCAGGTCCACCGACGCCCGCACCTTCACCGGCGTGTACGCCTGTCGCAGGGTCACCCAGGTGGGGATGTTGACCGTCTGCGGGCCCGCGGGATTGGTCACGATCCTCACGCCGGGTACGTGGGTGTGGGCGAAGGCGAGCTTGGAGAGCATTTCCGGGGTGATCACATGCCCGGTCCCGGCAGGCGGCATCTGGCCGTTGGGCACCCACCTCGGCGTCTGGTCGTTGCAGCCCATCTGCGCCGACGGGTCGGCGTCCGGATTGACAGTCACCAGCCACCACATTCCCTTGCCGGCCTCGGCGCTGTTGAAGTCCTTGTAGCCCTTGTCCCCGCCGGGGTAGTCCAGCCCGTTCTGGTAGTGGTCCCGGTCCATCCCCATGGCGGTACGGAAAGTGCCGTGCACCTGGGGCAGTTCGTCGTTGAAGTTCTTCGTGTACTCCGCCTTGAACTGCTCGGGGGTGTACTTCGGCCCGAACCAGCAAGGCGGCGGCGCCCAGTTGACGTTGACCGACGCCAACGGTCGGCTCGCGCCGCTCGGCCTGCCCGTGGGATACGTCAGCCGGTACCCCTGGGCGATGGCCTCCAGGTTTCCGCCGCTGTCACCCGAACCCTTTCCACCCGACGGCGGCAAACCGGTGTCGTCGAAGGCGTAACCCGGTGCCGCCGCGAGTAACACGATGAGCGCCGCGAGGGGCAGCGCGCGGCGGAGTGACCCCGTACCCGTCATTGCTTGCACTCCAACGCCCTTTCCTTGGTGGTGATCGACTGTGCTCGCCAGAGCTGCGTGCCGGGCCGGAACAGGCTGAGCACCAGTTGGTACGACACGTAGTTGCGGTCGTCAGCGCCGGTGACGTGCACCTTCCCGGTCCCGATCTCCTTGCTGAACAGCTTCGACTGGTCCTCGCAGAAGGTGACTTCGGCCGCCGAGTTCTTGGCGAGGAGCTTGACGGCGGGCCGGAAGAAGCGGTCGGTACCGGTCACCGTCTTCTTCGCGTCGATGTGCATCTGGACGTACTGCTTCGCGTAGCTGTACGCGTCGCCCTCCGCGTACGTGTTCAGGGCCCCGCCCTTCACGCTCTGCTCGACCACGCCGTGCGTCATCGACTGCATGAAGTCGGCCGACGCGGTCAGGACCCCGGCCTCGGCGTCGTCCGCCGGAAGCCGCCAGTCGAAGTCGAGCTTCAGGTCCGCGGGGAGCGCGAGCGCCGGGTCGACGGTCAACACCCCACCCTTCGCCGTCGGTTGCGCCGATGTCGCGGTCGCCGTCGCTGTGGCCGGGGGCGCCGTGGTCGGGGAAATCTTGCTGTCGCCGCCACCTGAGCCGCCGCCGCAGGCGGAGAGCGTCAACGCGGCGGTCGCCGCGAGAGCCGCGACGGGAAATGCTGAGCGGGCTCGCATGGTCGAAGTCTCCCGATCGGTCGTCCGTGGGCACCGTTCGGGGCGTCGGCGAAAAGGCCCCCTCGGACCCCGCACGCCTGACCCCCCGTATCCGCCACCCACGGTAGCGAAGAGAACGCGTGAGGTTCGAGAGTGCTCCCGCGCTCAGCGCGTCACGATCGCGTCACTGCGCGGGGAACACGACGGCTGCGGTGCCGGCATCCGGAGTCACAGGGCGATCAGGCCCGCTGGGGTGGGGCGGAAGCCGCAGGTGTCGAGGTAGAAGGGGCGGAGGTGGGGCTCGAAGTCGACGTGGAGCCATTCGCAGTGGGCGGCGCGGGCGTGGTGGGCGGCGGTGGCGACGAGGTGGGCGCCGACGCCCTTCGAGCGGTGGGGCCGGGAGACGACGGTGTCCAGGAGGAAGGCGTGGGCGCCGCCGTCCCAGATGACGTTGACGAAGCCGATGAGGCGGGTGTCGTCGTGGGCGCAGACCCAGCCTAGGCTGTGGCGTTCGAGGCGGGCGCGCCAGTCGGTGCGGGCGGGCGGGCCGCCGAAACCGTCGGCGTGAAGGGAGTTGAGGGCTTCGTTGTCGACGTGGCCGCGCCACTCGTAGGTGATCGTCACGCCGCGATCGTACGGTCGGCGCGGGCGAAGGTGACGGTGACGGCCAGGCCGCCGGGGTGGGTGGGGCAAGCGGTGAGCGTGGCGTGGTGGGCGGTGGCGATGGAGCGGACGATCGCGAGGCCGAGTCCGTGGCCGGACGCGGGTGAGGCGCTGGTGCGGTCGGGGGCGAGACGGCGGAAGGGCTCGAAGAGGTCGGGCACGCGGTCGGCGGGCACCGGATCGCCGGTGTTGGTGACCGTGAGGGTGTCGTCGGCGAGGTCGAGGGAGACGGCGCCGCCGGGGTGGTTGTACTGGACGGCGTTGCGGATCAGGTTGAACAGGAGGTGCCGCAGCAGGACCGGGTCGCCCTCGACGCGCAACGGCCGGTCGGCGGTCACGGTGAGCCGGACGTCCTTCTCCTGCGCCAAGTGGCACAGCTCGACGGTCAGTTGACGCGCCAGCGGTACGAGGTCGACCTGCTCGGTACGTTCGAGGCCGCGGTCGCTGCGGGCGAGCAGCAGCAGCGCGTCGATCAGCCGCTCGGCGTCGCGGTTGACGGTGAGGAGGTCGTCGCGCACGTCCGCGAGGCCGTCGGGAAGCGGGTCGGCGAGGCCGACTTCGAGGCAGGCGCGCTGGACGGCCAGCGGGGTGCGCAGTTCGTGGGAGGCGTTGGCCACGAAGCGGCGCTGGCCCTCGAAGGACTTCTCCAGCCGGTCGAGCATCGTGTCGAACGTGTCGGCCAGGCGCTGGAGTTCGTCGGCCGGGCCGCTCAACGCGAGCCGTTCGTGCAGGTTCTGCTCGCTGATCCGGCGGGCGGCGTCCGTCACGGCCGCGACCGGGCGCAGCGCCCGCCCCGCGAGCCACCAGCCGGTGGCGGCGGCCAGCACCATCATGAGCACCAGGCCGATCGCCGACCACAGGATCATCTGGTGCAGCGCCGCGTCCTGCACGGCGCCCACGGTCCAGTGCAGCGCGCGGATCGAGATGCCGTCGCCGGTGCCGCCCGTGCCGCCCGCGCCGCCCGCGCCATCGATGGCGCCCGTGCCGCCGGAGCCGCCGTGGGGTACGACGGGGCCGGTGCGGCCGGTGGGGGCGTACGTCGCCGCGTCCGTCGGTCTCCCGGTGGCGCGGCTGACCCCGATGCCCTGCACCTGCCGTGTCGTCCCGTAGCGCGCCAGCACCACGACGAACGCCAGCAGCGCCGTCCCCGAGAGGAGGAAGAGCCCGGCGAAGGCGGCGGCCAGCCGGGCCCGGAACGTCAGGTGCGGGCGCGGGGGCCTGATCAGCGGCACAGCCGGTACCCCTCTCCGGCGTCCGCCACGATCACGTCGGGCGGGCCGAGCTTGCCGCGCAGGCGGCTGACGGTGGCGCGCACGGCGCTGGTCCGCGGGTCCAGGTGCTCGTCCCACACGGACCGCACCAACTCCTCCTGCGTGACGGCCTCGCCGCCCGCGCCGACCAGCGCGTGCAGCACCGCGAACTCCTTCGGCGTCAGCTCGACCGCCCGCCCGTCGATCCGCGCCTCGCGCCTGGCGGCGTCCACCGTGATGCCCTCGTACGCCACCACGACCGGCGGCGCCTTCAGCGCCCGGCGGCTCAACGCCCTGATCCGCGCGACCAGTTCGGCGAAGTCGAACGGCTTGGCCAGGTAGTCGTCCGCCCCCAGCCGCTCCAGCCCGTACACCCTGTCCTCGACCCCGCCCGCCGCCGTCAGCATCAAGATCCGCGGCGGCGCCGCCATCCCCCGCACCCTCCGGCACACCTCGTCCCCGCTCAGCACCGGCAGATCCCGGTCGAGCACGAGCACGTCGTACTCCGTGACCCCGCACATCCGCTCGGCCGCGTCCCCCGACACCGCCAGGTCCACCGCCATCGACTGCCGCCGCAGCCCGATCACGATCGTCCGCCCCAACACGTGATGATCCTCGGCCACCAGAACTCTCATGCGGGCCAGGGAAACACGGGGGGCCGTACGCGGAGATAAGCGTGCGTCCTCCGGACGGGTCGCCGAAGAACCGGCAGGCGCCGGAGCCGGGGCTCGACCGGCGACGCCGGTACGTGGCCGGCGGCGCCGGTACGTGGCCGGCGGCGCCGGTACGTGGCAGCCGGTGCCGGTACGTGGCCGACGGCGGCCCGCCGGGCGCGGGAGCCGTAGGCGCTACGCGGTACACGCGGGCGGTGGCCGCCTGCCGGACGAGGGCCCGCGGAACCCCTGCGGTACGCCGTGCGCGCGGCGGTCGGCGACGCAGGACCGAAGGCGATACGGGGCCAGGTCCGCCGCCTGCCGGACGTCGGCAGACGGCCGCCGACGTGGGGCGTGGGCGGGAGCGTTGCTGGCCGGGGGCTTATGGGAACGTAACCGGGTTTATGCCGCTGCGCGGGGGCGGCTGGTGTGCTCGGCGCATGAACTTCGTCAAGCGGGCAGCGTTCAGTCTGGTGGCACGGGCGGGGAAGGCCGCGCTGTTGCTGGGCGTGTTCGGGGTGATCTGCACGCTGCTGCTCGGGGGGTTCCTGCTCAGGGGGGCGACGCAGCGACGGGAGGCGGAGACGCAGCGGCGGGTGGGGGTGGACGTCACCGTGCGCGGGGACGGGCTGACCTCGGCGGTGGTCGGGCGGCTGGGGACGTATCCGCTGGTCGAGCGGTACAACGAGCTGCTGCGCGCGGTGACGGTCCCGCCGCCGGGCCTGGCGGCCGTGGTGCCGGAGGGGACCCCGGGCGGCGGCGGCAAGGACGGGCTCACGCTGAACGGCGTCCGCGCGTCGGACACGCTCCTCGACTTCGCCACCGGCCGGGTCCGTGTCGTGGCGGGCCGGGGCATCACCGTGGCGGACGCCCGCCGCAAGGTGATCCTCCTCGAACGGCGGCTGGCCGCGAAGCACGGGCTCGCGGTGGGCGACACCGTCGAGCTGGGCGGCGCGGGCGGGCGGCGGGAGCCGTTCGAGGTCGTGGGGCTCTACCGGGACACGCGCCAGGACCCGCCGCAGTGGACGTCCGCCGCCGACCTGGGCGCGAACCAGGTGTACGTGCCGGTCGCCGCCGTCACCGCGCTGGGGCTCGGGGTGAAGCCCACGGAAGCGGTCTTCACGATCGGTTCGCCCGACCTGGCGGAACGGCTGCACGCGGAGGCGGTACGGCTGCTGGGCCCGAAGGGCTTCCGCTTCGACGTCAACGACAAGGCGTACCGCGACCAGGTGCTGCCGCTGCGGCGGGTCGGGGCGTTCGCGGGGGCGCTGGTCTGGCTGATCGCGCTGTGCGGCGCGGCGATCCTCGGGCTGGTCGTCCTGCTGACGGTCAAGGAGCGGCGGGCCGAACTGGGCATGCTGCTGGCGCTGGGCGAGCGGAAGTGGAAGCTCATCGGCCAGCACACTGTCGAGGTGACCGTGCTGCTGGTGCCCGCGCTCGGGGTGGCCGCGCTGGCCGGGCAGTCCCTCGCGCACCGGGCGGGCGAGACGCTGCTGGCCCGCGAGCAGTACGGCGGCGCCGCGCCCCGCCCCGGCACCCCGTCCCGCCCCGGCACCGCGCCCCACGAAGCCGCCGCCCCCGACGACACCCCCGCCGTACCCGACATCCGCGTGAGCGCGGGCGACCTCGCCAAGGTCGCCGGAATCGGCCTCGGCATCGCGCTCGTCTCCACGGTCGTGCCCGGCGTCGGAATCCTGCGCCTGCACCCCCGCTCGATCCTCACCGACACCGAATAGCCGCACCGCGAAATCCCGACGCCCACGCCCACACCCACGCCCCCGCCCATGCGCACGCCCTCACCCATGCGCACCACCACCGACCCCCCAAGAGGCCGACTGTCATGAACTTCGTCAAACGCGCGGGCCTGAGCCTGTGGTCCCGCAAAGGCAAGACCCTGATCACCCTGGGCACTTTCCTCGTCGTCTCCGCCATGGTGCTCGGCGGCGTCCTCATCAAGTCCGGCACCGCGCGGGCGACAGAAGCCGCCAGGCAGCGGCTCGGCGCCGAGGTCACGCTCGGGGCGGACATGGACGCGCCGTTCACCGGACAGGCACCGACCATCGGCGCGGACGTCGTGGACCGGATCGGCGCGTCCCCGCTGGTGGAGAAGTACACGTACAACTCCTTCGACGGCACACGGCTGTTGAACGGCGCGAGAACCGCCACCGGCAAGCCCCTCGCCCCGGACTACCCCGCGAACTCGACACTCGCCTTCGGTGTCCTGGACTCGACGCTGATGCCGCACTTCAGCGACGGCACCTGGACGTTGCTGTCGGGGCAGCCGATCACGGCGGCCGACCGCGAGCACGACAGCGTCCTCGTCGAGGAGCGGCTGGCGAAGAAGAACGGCCTCGCGCCCGGCGGCACGCTCACGCTCGGCGAGAACGACCCGAAGGGCAAGCGCAAGGCCGTCTTCACCGTGAAGGGCGTCTACCGCGACCCGTCCGACACCATCGACAGCGAGTACGGCATCGCGCCCGGCGACCGGCTGATCGTCCCGGCCGCCGCGCTGAGCAGGCTCAACTCCGACGGCAGCGGCGGAGCGCCGCAACTCCAGGGCGCCACCTTCCGGTTGAAGGACCCGGCGACGTACGACGCCTTCCGCGCGCAGGCGGAGCGGACGGCGGGCGACGCGCTGCACGGCCTCGCCTTCGACCTCAACGACAAGGCGCTGCGGCAGATGACCGGCCCGCTGCGGAGCATCACGTCCTCCGCGACGGCGGCGATGTGGCTGATCGGGGTGGCCGGGGCGCTCGTCCTCGGCCTGCTCGCCACCCTCGCGGTCCGGCAGCGGCGACGGGAGTTCGGCGTGCTGCTCGCGATGGGCGAGAGGAAGTGGAAGCTCGTCGCCCAGCAGGCCGTGGAGATCACCGTGGCCGCCGCGCTCGCCGTCGGGCTCAGCGCGCTGTTCGCCCAGAGCCTGACGCAGAAGGCGGGCGACTCGCTGCTCAGCGGCGAAGCGGCCTCCGCCCAGCGGAAGATCGACGCCTGGCAGCCGCCGCCCCCCGGCTCCACCGGCCTCAAGGAAGGCATCGACATGAACGACAAGCCGGTCGAGGGCGCCGTCCCCATCGACTCGATCACGGTACGGCTGTCGCCGTCCGACCTCGCCACCGTCGCGGGCGTCGGCCTCGGCATCGGCCTGCTCGCCACCGCCGTCCCCGGCGCCGCCGTACTCCGGCTCACCCCGCGCACGATCCTCACGAAGGGCAAGTGACCTCCTATGAAACGGAATTCGGGCACCTCACGGACTCCGCGCGAGTCCCGGGACACCGCTGCGGCGGCAGGCGCGACCCCCGACGCCGCCCCCGAGGCCGCCTCCGACGCCACCTCCGACGCCGTCCCCGCCGCTCCCCCCGTCCTCCAACTCTCCGCCGTCAGCCACACCTACCAGGGCCAGCGGCGCAAGACCACCGTGCTCCGGCAGATCGACGTGTCCTTCGAGCGGGGCACGTTCTCCACCATCCTCGGCCCCTCGGGCAGCGGCAAGACCACCCTGCTCAGCCTGGCCAGCGGCCTGGACAGCCCCACCACGGGCACCGTCCGCTTCGACGGGCGGGACATCGCGTCCATCGGCCTCGGCCGCTACCGCAACAAGCACGCCGCCACGGTCTTCCAGCAGTACAACCTGCTGCCGTACATGACGGCCCTTCAGAACGTCGTCACCGCGATGGAGATCACCGGCGCCAGGCCCGCCACCGGGCGGCGCAAAGCCCGCGCGCTCGACATCCTGGCCGGCGTCGGCCTCGACCCCGACGCCGCGCACCGCAATGTGCTCAAGCTCTCCGGCGGGCAGCAGCAGCGCGTCGCCATCGCCCGGGCCCTGGCCTGCGACGTCGACATCCTCTTCGCCGACGAACCCACGGGCAACCTCGACGAGGACACCGCCGACAGCATCATCGACATCTTCCGCGACCTGGCGCACATCCAGCACAAGTGCGTCATCGTCGTGACCCACAGCCAGACCCTCGCCGCCCGCTCCGACCGCACCCTCACCCTCCGCAAGGGCAAAGTCACCACGACGCGGGCCGCCTGAGCCTGTCAGTGGCTCCCTATAGCGTCAGCCCATGACCGAAACCTCGACGCTGGACCCGCTCACGTTCTTCGAGTACGACCACGACCCGGGCAACTACTGCCTGCTGCTCAGCGACACCGACATGGTCCCCTTCATGGACGTCTTCGAGGAGTGCGAGCAGTACGGCAGCGGCTACGGCTGGACGGGCGTCGCCCGCTCGGCCATCCGCTCCCGCGCGCCCGAACTCCTCGACCGCGTCTCCTTCGACCCCGAAGCGGGCATGTTCGTCGCCTACGGCACGGACCCCGAAGCGCTCCAGGCCCTGGGCACCCTGCTCAAGGAGGCCCTGACCGACAAGGCGGTCCTCAAGCACCTGATAGAGACCGGCGATCCGGCCTGGTTCGACTGAACTAGGCCGCCGCGGGGCCCCGTTCCCCCGCCGACCGCCCACGCCCACCGACCACCGCCCGTGACGGACCCCCGAACCCCCGGACCCCCGGAATCACCGCATCCGCGTCAAGAAGTCGTATGAGACGTGTAAATTGGTCGCTGGTGTGCCGGGAAGTCTGGTCGGCGAATACGAGAGAACTCTCTTCGCTGATCGGGGGCACCGTCCGTGGTAATCGTGACGTGGACGCGGGCGAAACACGCGGTGCCGGATGAGTGACTGGCACGCGTGGGCGGCCGTCGCCGTCTTCTTCGGGACCTACGCGCTCATCATCAGCGAACGCGTCCACCGGGTCGCTGCGGCGCTCGGCGGCGCCGGACTGATGCTCGCGATCGGCGCGACCGACGACGTCTCCGCCTTCTACTCCGAAGACTCCGGCATCGACTGGAACGTCATCTTCCTGCTGCTGGGCATGATGATGATCGTCGGCGTGCTCAAGCGCACCGGCCTCTTCGAGTACCTGGCGATCTGGTCGGTGAAGCGGGCGCGGGCCAAACCGTTCCGCGTGATGGTGATGCTCATCGTCGTCACCGCCACCGCCTCCGCGCTGCTGGACAACGTGACGACGGTGCTGCTCGTCGCGCCCGTCACCCTGCTGGTCTGCGAACGCCTCGCCCTGCCGTCCGCGCCGTTCCTGATCGCGGAGGTCTTCGCCGCGAACATCGGCGGGGTCGCGACGCTCGTCGGCGACCCGCCCAACATCATCATCGCCAGCCGCGCGGGACTGACCTTCAACGACTTCCTCGTCCATCTGGCGCCGCTGGCCGTGGTGTTGGTGCTCGTGCTGATCGGCCTGTCACGCGTGATGTTCCGCTCGGCGTTCGACGGGGACGCCGACCGCGCGCTGGCGGTCATGGCGCTGGACGAGCGCGAGGCGATACGCGACCCGCGGATGCTCCGGCAGGGCCTGGCCGTACTCGCCCTCGTCATCGCCGGTTTCGTCCTGCACCCGGTGCTGCACCTCGAACCGAGCGTCGTGGCCCTGCTCGGCGCGGGACTGCTCGTCGCGGTGTCCCGGGCGAACACCGGCGAGGTGCTGACCGAGGTCGAGTGGCCCACCCTCGCCTTCTTCGCCGGGCTGTTCGTCATGATCGGCGGCCTGATCGACACCGGCGTCATCGGCCAGGTCTCCGACGCCCTCGCCAACGCCGTCGGCGACCGGGAACTCGGCGGCTCCATGCTGATGCTCGGCGCGTCCGCCGTCCTGTCCGGCGTCGTCGACAACATCCCGTACGTCGCCACGATGGCGCCCGTCGCCGCCGACCTCGTCCGTCACCTGGGCGGCGACCCCGACCACGTCATGTGGTGGGCGCTGACCCTCGGCGCCGACCTCGGCGGCAATGCCACCGCGATCGGCGCCTCGGCCAACGTCGTCGTGCTCGGCATCGCCGAACGCGCCCGACAGCCCATCTCCTTCTGGCAGTTCACCCGCTACGGCCTCGTCGTCACCGCCGCCACCGTCGCCGTATCGGCCCTGTATCTGTGGCTGCGCTACTTCGCGCTGGCGTGACCGCAAGCCGTACCGGAAGCCGTAGCGGAAGCCGTACGGGACCGGGAGCTCACGTCGTCGTGCAGACCGTGCCGTTGAGGGTGAAGACGGTCGGCGGGGGCGCCGCGCCGTCGTTGGCCCCGGTGAAGCCGAAGGAGGCGGAGTTGCCGCCGTTGGCGGCGAGCGTCGCGTTCCAGTCGACCGGAGTGGCCACGACCTGCCTGCCGGTCTGCGTGACCTTGGAGTTCCAGAAGCCGGACACGGACTCGCCCGCGCTGGGGAAGGCGAAGGCGAGCGTCCAGCCGGTGATCGGGCTCGGGCCGGTGTTGGTGACGGTCACCTCGGCGTTGAAGCCGTTGCCCCAGCCCGCGGTGGTGCGGTAGCCGACCTGGCAGGTCGAGTGCGCGGGGGTGCCGGTGCGTACGGTCACCGGGTCGGACGGCGGCGACAGGCGGCCGTTGGCATCCCGCGCCAGGACGTTCCAGGTGAAGGTCGTACCGGGCGTGAGGTTGTGGACGGTCGCGGAGGTGCCCGTGCTGTCGGCCAGCAGCTCGCTGACCGTGCCGACCTGCCGGTAGACCTCGTAACGGGTCACCGCGCCGCCGGTCGACGGCGTCCAGCTCACGGTGGCGGTGGTGTCCCCGGCCGCGGTCACCTTCGGCGCGCCGGGCGCGGTCAGGGCCGAGCCCGTACCGGCCTTGGGGTGCAGGGTGACGGTGGTCAACGAGTAGGGCGGCAGCGTCTGTTGGGCGCTGTAGGCCGACGTGACGGTGTCGATCGCGGCGGCCTGGTCGCGGTAGGTGTCCACGGTCACCCCTGCCGACGTGTCGGGGGTGAAGCCGGTGTAGTGCAGGGCCACGGTCCGCGCCGCCGACGGGTCCTTGTTGATCAGCAGCACGCTCAGGTCGCCGTTGGCACGGCGCACGGCGTGCGCCGCGACCGTCGCGGCACCGCTGCCCGCGCCGACCATCCGGTCCCCCGGCCGCCCGAGCCGGCTCAGCATCTGGATCGCGTAGTACGGCGGGAACGGCGTGTTGAGCGCGGGCTCGCAGACCGTGCCGACGCAGTTGGCGCTGGACAGCACTCCCCAATCGCCGTAATCGGTGGCGCCGTTGGGCGACGTCGAGATCTGCTGGGCGCCGTTGTGCGTGTCCCACCAGTCGACGGTGAACACCCCGTTCTGAAGGGCGGTCAGATACGCGTCGGCGCCGAACAGCGCGTTCGGCTGCGTGTCCACGTCCCGGCCGCCGTTGACCTCGGTGAGCGCGATCGGGGTGTCGCCCGCGCCCGCCGCGGTCAACTGGTCCTTCAACTGGCCGAGTTCACCGGCGAGCTGCGAGGGCGTGTTGAGCATCTGCGCGGTGTCCGACGTGCTCGGGTACCAGTGCACGATCACGAAGTCGGCCTTGCCCGCGATCAGCGGGATGACCGTGTGGTTCCAGTCGGCGCTCTCGCCGTCGGCCATCACGCCGTCCGGCCAGTTGCCCGGCATGGTCAGCACCGCCCCGACCTTCACCGTCGGGTCCACGGCCTTCATCGCCGACACGTACTGGAGCACGTTGTTCGCGTACGCGGCGGGCGACTTGTCGGCGTGGTCGTCCTGCTCCCAGCCGGAGCCGTAATGCCCGTTCCCGTACAGCTCGTTGCCCACCTCCCAGAACTTCGCGCCGTACCCCTTGGTGACGTTGGCGTACCGCACCCAGTCCGCGGCCTCCTGCGGTGTGCCGGAGCCGTAGTTGGCGATGAGCATCGGCTGGGCGCCGATCTTCTTGACCGTGCCCATGAACGCGTCGAAGTCCGTGCCGGGCGCCACGTATCCGCCGGGCGCGGTGTTCGTCCGCCAGTGGTAGATGTCGCCGTACGAGCCGCCGGGGTAGCGCAGCATTCCGACGTCGGCGGCCTGGAGCAGGTCCTGGACCTGCGGCTCGTTCATCTGCGCGTCCCACACGGCGCTGTTGAGGCCGTACGCCGTGCCGGGGATCGTCCCCAGGCCCTCGTTGGCGTTGACGGTGACGTCCGCGGGCGCCGCGGGCGGGTCGTCGGCCCGCGCGGTGGCGCCGCCGAGCAGCAGCGTGCCGAGGAGCGCGGCGGCGGAGGCCGCGGCCACGAGCGGGCGGCGGCGCCCGCGTAAGGGCTGGGGGCCGGGGGGCATGACAAGACGCACGGCGTACTCACCTTCGGGAGGCGGGATGTGGGGGGTCGTGCCGCGTACGCGTGGGAGCGCTCCCACAATGCGGGCGACCGCCTCCACTGTCAATGGTTCGCACGCCCCACCCCGTCCGGGGCGGTGGCCGGGCGCGACGCGGGTCGCGCGGCGGTTCATGCACGCGGGGAATTTCGTCTCGCACGGCGACCGGCGCGTCGAGCACCTCAGCGACGACGGCACCGTCCGCGCCACGGTCGCCTTCGCGCCGGGCGAGGCGCCCGTCACCCTCCACGGCTACGCCCCCCGCAAGCCCGCCGTGGCCGCCACCACCGGCTCCGTCGGCTACGTCAGCGCCGTCGGCTACGACACCGGCACCGAGCTCTTCCGCTTCACCGCCACCGCCGACCCCGGCGCGTCGGGCGGCAACCGCGCGGCGCTCTCCATCACGGCTCTCCGTCACGGCTCTCCATCACGGCTCTCCGTCACGGCTCTCCATCACGGCTCTCCCTCACGCCCTGATTCCCGGGGACCGGCCCGCGCGGACAACGCGTATTCGGCGGGGCCGACCGGCCGGTCGGCCCCGCTCTCGCGTCCGCGCGCGAGATCTCCCGTGGGTACGCATGTTTGAAAGGCGCGGGCCGGTAAAGGCGGTTGTCGACAGGGACTTTCCGGGGGACAGAAGGGGAAGAGGGCGTCGTGGGAATTCTCGCATGGATCATCATCGGATTGCTGGCCGGGGCTATCGCCAAGGCACTGATGCCGGGGCGCGACCCGGGCGGTGTCATCGTGACGATGGTCATCGGCATTCTCGGAGGACTGCTCGGCGGCTGGCTGGGCAAGGTCATCTTCCACGTCCACTCGATCAAGGGCTTCTTCCATCTGTCCACGTGGATCGCGGCCATCGTCGGCTCGCTGATCCTGCTGGTGATCTACCGCGTCGTGACGGATCGACGCCGCGCCTGAGCCCCAGGCGCTCGCGGCCCGCTGATTGGCCGCTGAATCCGGGGGCAGAAGACACTTCAGGAGGTTGATCGTCATGGCAGCGTTGCTCATCGTTCTTCTACTGGCGCTGGTTCTCATCGGCGCAGGCTTCGCCGTGAAACTGCTTTTGTGGATCGGTATCGTGGTACTGGTCCTGTGGGCGCTGGGATTCCTGCTGCGCTCGACCGGCCCGAGCGGCACTCGTGGCCGCTGGTACCGCTGGTAAACGGCCAGGAAGCCAAGCGAATCAGGAAAAGCACCCAGAAAAAACGGCACGGCACAGAGCCAGGAAAGAGGAATTCATCATGAGCGACAGCGACAAGGCGAAGGCCAAGGTCGACCAGGTGAAGGGCAAGGCCAAGGAGACCGTCGGTCACGCCGTCGGCAACGAGAGCCTTGAGGCCGAGGGCCGTGCCGACCAGGCCAAGGGCGATGTCCGTCAGGCCGGCGAGAAGGTCAAGGACGCCGCCAAGGACGTCTTCCACAGCAACAAGAGCGACGACTGAGGGCTGAAGCCCCCGCCTCGCCCCTCGCGCCCCCAGGAGGATCACCTCCCGGGGGGCGCGCGTGTGTCCGCGTACGCCCGTCCGCGTGCACCCGTCCGCGTGCACCCGTCCACGTACACCCGTCCGTGTACACCCACCCGGGTGGTCTCCGTACGCGCGCGGGCGGGTCGGCGCACATCCCCCTCGCGGCTCCCCCGCGCACCTTCCGCGCGCACTCCCTCGATTGGCCCCGCGCACGCTCCTTCGCACGGCGCACGGCGCACGGTCACGGCCCGTCGCCCCACGCGCACCACCAGCCACTCACATTCGGCTGAAGATGCCATGGACACGACACTCCAGCGGAGTTAGCGTGGCACCCGCTCACGTTTCGGCGACGTTACGCAGGCGCAGCTGGACAACGTTGTCGAGGCGGGATTCGGGTCGATTCCGGCACCACCGGCCCCACCACGCACTCCCCCCTTCCCCCAAAAGGACTTGGAGTTGTCGCTATGAAGCGATCGGCTGCTCTCCTCGGCGCGTTAGCACTCGCCGCGACCGCCTGGACGGCGGGCACGGCGCACGCCGCGCCGGCCTCGCCCGCGGGCGTCCGTCAGACGTCCGTCTCCGCCGCGCAGCAGAGCGCGGCGGAGCGTTTCTGGACACCCGAGCGCCTGCGCGGCGCGAAGGACGTGACCGATCTGCCCGCCGCCACGGGCACGGCCGCCGCCCGTACGACGGCGGCGCCCGCCGCCTCGGGTTCCCGCGTGGCGGTCCCGCCGGTCGCGGGGCCGCGCACGACGGCGGGCGGCCGGGTCACCCCGATGTCCTCGCCCACCGCGTGGAACGGCGGCGGCCTGATCAGCACGACCGCGGGCAAGGTCTTCTTCCAGAACTCCTCGGGCGGCACCTTCGCCTGTTCCGCGACCGTCGCCAACGCCGACAACAAGTCGGTGGTCCTCACCGCGGGCCACTGCATCGTCAACGCGGGCACCGGCGAGTCCTACCAGAACTGGGTCTTCATCCCCGGCTACAACCACGGCAACCGCCCGTTCGGCACCTTCTCCGCCCGCGTCCTGTACTGGTGGTCCGGCTATGTCTCGACGGCGGGCAACGCCAACTGGGACTTCGCCTACGCGGTGGTGAACACCGTCAACGGCCGTTCGCTGGTGGACACCGTGGGCGCCGAGGGCATCGCCTTCAACTCGCCGACCGGCCAGCACGTGCACTCCTTCGGCTACGGCGGCTCGGACGCCGAGGGCAACGGCGAGCAGCTCAACCACTGCGAGGGCACCGAGTATCCGGACGCCGGGCGCGGCGACTCCACGATGTGGGGCATCGACTGCGTGCAGACCGGCGGCTCCAGCGGCGGCGGCTTCCTGTCCAACTTCGACACGGGCGCGGGCACGGGGTACCTGGTCGGCAACATCAGCGTCAGCTCGGGCAACAACGAGTACCACCCGTACCTGGGCGACGCGGCCCTGACGACGTATCAGGCGGCGGGCGCGGCGTGACGCTGCCGCGGCATGGTCCCCGCGCGGTCTGACGCCGGCGCGGCCTGACGCCGGGGCGATCTGATGCCGGGGCGGCCTGTCTCTGGTACCGCCTGACGCGGGCGCGGCCCGGCACGGAAGTGGCTCCTGATGTGCGGGCGTTCGCGCCGGGCGGGGACCTCCCGTCCGGCGCGAGCGCGCACCGAGGCGTGAACCCGGCATTCACCTGACGTCGGCGCGCAGTTCACCGGTGACCGACAGGTTCAGGACCATGACATCACGCACTTCAGGACGCTTCTCCCGCAAGCGCACCCGGATCGTCGTCGCGATCGGCGCCACGCTCGTCGTGGTGGGTACGGGCACGGCCGCCGCCCACACCGCGGGCTGGATCTCGGCCCCCTCGCACGACTTCGGCGCGACCGCCGACACCTTCTCCGGCCACGGCCAGGTCACCGGCAATGTGCTGCGGAACGACGTCGGCGCGACCGCGGTCGTACGGCACACGGACCCGAAGGACGGTACGGCGACGGTCGACGCGGACGGCTCGTTCACGTACACCCCGCGCCCCGGCTTCACGGGCACGGACACCTTCACGTACACGACGACCGACGCCGTGCGGCTCTTCAAGGACACGCGGCGCGACGGGTCGGCGCTGCCGCCGCTCGCCACGGTAGCGGGGCCCGGCGGCACGACCACGCGCATCTCCGGTGAGGGCTACGGCTCCTCGCTCGCGCCGGTGCCGGGCAGGCCCGGGCACTTCTACGGCCTGACCGACCGCGGTCCGAACGCCGACGCTCCCGACGGCAACAAGTCCGAGATGCTGCTCGACTTCACGCCGCAGATCGGCGAGTTCCAGCTCGTGGACGGCAAGGCGAAGCTCCTCAAGCGGGTCACGCTGAAGGGCCCGAAGAGCCGGGGCGGCGTCCCCTACAGCGGCCGTCCGCCGCACGACACGAGCGAGACGATCGACGACGTCAACGCGACGAACGCCAACGGCGGCAAGCCCGTTCCCGTCGCCAGGGACCCGTACGGCTACGACTCCGAGGGCCTGGTCGCGCTGCGCGACGGCACCTTCTGGGTCTCCGACGAGTACGGCCCGTACATCACCCACTTCGACGCCGACGGCTACGAGTTGGGGCGGCTGACCCCGTACCGCGACAGCGCCGACAACGCCTTCCACAAGATCGTCGGCTACCTGCCGGCCGAACTCGCGTACCGCGTCAAGAACAAGGGCATGGAGGGGCTGACGGTCACGCCGGACGGCTCGAAGCTGGTGGGCGTCATGCAGTCCGCGCTCCAGCAGCCCGACCTCGGCGGTACCAAGGCCGGGAATGTGGCGGCGACCCGGATCATCACCGTCGACCTCCGTAACTACAAGGCCAAGCAGTACCTCTACCTGCTCGACAACCCGGCGACGACCGGCGCCGCGAACAGCGAGATCACCGCGCTGTCGAACACTACGTTCCTCGTCGACGAACGGGACGGGAACTACGAGCCGTTCGCCTCCAAGACGCTCTTCCAGGTCGACATCAACGGGGCCACCGACGTCAGCGGCCTGACCCTCGGCGGCAAGTCCCCCGAGGCGCTGGTCGGTACGGGCGGCACCAACGCGGCCCTCACCGCGCTCACGGCCGCGGGCGTCAACGTCGCCCAGAAGCAGCCCTATCTCAACGTCGGCACCCTGGTCAGCCAACTCGACCCCACCGGTGCCTTCTTCGCCCACGACAAGGTCGAGGGCGTCGCCACCGCCGACGCCGGCCGGACCCTCTACCTCTCCAACGACGACGACTTCGGCATCGACACCATCGCCGTGGACCCGGACGGCACGTGGACCGTCCACCAGAAGGTCCTCCCGCCCACGTCCAAGCCCGACAACGGCGAGATCCTGAAGGTCGACACCACCAAGCTCCCCGCGGTCCTCAAGACCGTGACGGTGACCGTCCGCGTGCGCTGACCCGCACCGGCATACGCCCATACGCCCGT
The DNA here is from genome assembly GCF_055558595.1 of Streptomyces sp. NPDC025721. Classification (NCBI taxonomy): domain Bacteria; kingdom Bacillati; phylum Actinomycetota; class Actinomycetes; order Kitasatosporales; family Streptomycetaceae; genus Streptomyces; species Streptomyces sp. NPDC025721. The sequence goes on from NZ_JBVHMF010000008.1 coordinate 94,009, forward strand.
ACGCCCTCGGGCCGCCCGCTCGGGCAGAGCGGGCGGCCCGGCGGCCCGGCGGTCGGACGAACGGCTGGCGGTCGGCGGTCGGCGGGCGGACGAACGGGCCAAGCGGAGCCCGGCGTTCTCCCTTGGCCGAACGGGATGTGCCGATACGATGACGGTCCGTGAGGCGGCCGGGGTCGGTGGGGGGCGGGCGGGGTGGATCCGTTGGTGTTGGCGGCGGGAACGACGCTGGTGAGTGCGATGGCCAGTGACGCCTGGGAGGACGCGCGGGCGACCGCGCTGGCGCTGTGGCGGCGCGTGCATCCCGAGCGAGTGGCCACCGTAGAGGCCGAGTTGGCCGAGGTCCGGATGGATGTGCTGGCCGCGCGGGACAGCGGGGACGCCGAGACGGAGACGCAGCTCGCCGCGGACTGGCAACGCAGATTGCAGCGCATGCTGGACGCGGACCCGGCGCTGGCCGCCGAACTGCGCCGCGTGCTGGACGAGTTGAGCCCGGCCGCGGCCCCGACGACTCCCGGGACGACGGTCACCCAGCGCGCCACCGTCTCCGGCCGAGGCAACCGCGTCTTCCAGGCGGGCGGCAGCATCCACCTCACCGATGCCCCCGACGCCTGACCCGGCCGGACCGGCCGGCACTCCCGCCACCGACGGCCGAGCGGACGCCCGTTCGCTGGAGCAGACCGCGACGGCGTCCGGCGACAGCCGGATCAACCAGGCGGGCGGCGATATCTACTACGCCGCCCGCGACTTGTTCATGTACGGCGCCCGCGGCCGGACCGACCGGCGCGCCGACGGGCCCGCGGGTGACGACGACCGGTGCCCGTACCCCGGCCTGGCCCCCTTCGGCGTCGACCAGGCGCAGTGGTACTTCGGGCGCGATCCCCTGATCACCGAGGTCGTCGCGCAACTGGAGGCGGGCGGACCGCTGGCGGTGGTCGGCCCTTCGGGGTCGGGCAAGTCGTCGCTGCTCATGGCGGGTCTACGGCCCGCGCTGAGCGGCAACCGCTTTCCGGTGGAGGGTTCGCGGGACTGGCCGCAGCTCGTCCTGACGCCCACGGCGCACCCGCTCGCGGCACTGGCCGGGCAGCTGGCCGCCGCGACCGGCGAAGAGGCCGCCGCCGTACAGCAGGCGTTACGGACCGACCCCGGCGGCTACACCGACCGGCTCAGCGTCGCCCTGGCCGCGCGGGCCGGGGCGAGCGGCGCACCGGCGCCCCGCCTCGTCGTGATCGTGGACCAGCTCGAAGAGCTGTTCACCCTCTGCACCGACGACACCGAGCGCCGCGCCTTCATCGACGCCGTCAGCCGTATGGCGCAGGAGCCCGCGCCGAGCCACGTGTCGGGCCCCGCGCCTGGCCCCGTGCCCCACGGGACCCCGCCCCCGGTCCTGCTCGTCCTCGGCCTCCGCGCCGACTTCTACGGCCACGCCATCGCCCACCCGCGACTGCGCGCGGTGCTCAGGGGCCGCCAGGTCCTGGTCGGGCCGATGACCGAGGACGAGTTGCGCGCCGCGATCGTCGCGCCCGCCGAGGCGACCGGGCTGACGATGGAACCGGGCCTGGAAGAGCTGCTGTTGCGGGACCTCGGCGTCTTCCCCGACGACCCGACGGTCGGCGACCCCGACCCCGACGCGTGGTTCACCGCGGGCCGACTGCCGCTGCTGGCCCACGCGTTGCACATGACGTGGATACGGCGCAGCCGCAGTGCGCTGACCGTGGCGGACTACCAGGCCACCGGCGGAATCCGGCAGGCGATCTCCACGTCGGCCGAACGCGCCTACGCCGGACTGGACATGGCCGCCCGACAGGCGGCGGAGGCACTGTTCCTGCGGCTCGTACGCATCGGGCACGGCGCCGAGGACACCCGGCGGCGCGCGTCACTGGGCGAGTTGGCCACCGACGGCTCCGCGGCCTCGGCGACGGCCGCCGCGCTGACCGCGTTCAGCCGGGCCCGGCTGCTCACCCTGGACGGCGCCCCGGAAGGCGGCGAACCGCACGGCGACGGGCCGCACGGCGACGGGCCCGAGGACGAGAGCCGCGCCGCGGCCCGCGTCACCGTCCAGATCACCCACGAGGCGCTGATCCGCGCGTGGCCCCGCCTGCGCCGCTGGATCGACCGCGGCCGGGCGGACATCCTGGTGCGCCAGGAGCTGGAGGAGGCGGCACGGGCGTGGAGCGAGCACGGCGGCTCCGACCACGCCCTGCTGTTCCGGGGCAGTCGGCTGGAGCGCGCGACCACCGCTGCGACCTCCGCCCCCGACCATCTGAGCCCGGCGGCACGGAACTTCCTCGCCGCCTCGACCCAACAGGCCGCGCGGGCGGCGCGATTACGGCGCAATGTCATCGCCGTACTCACCGCCCTGGTGCTGATCGCCTCCGGCACCGCCGTCTTCGCCTTCCAGCAGCGCGCGACCGCGCAGACGCAGCGGGACACCGCGCGCAAGGAGCGGGACACCGCCATCGCGGGCCAGGTCGCGATCGAGGCCGACCGCGTCCGCGTCAGCGACCCGTCGCTCGCCGCCCTGCTCGACCTGGCCTCGTACCGGATGCGGCCGGACGACGACAAGTACACCAACCTCCTGTCCTGGGCGAACGGCCCGCTGGCGGCCCTGGTGCCGGGGGCGACGGGCGCGCCGGCCTTCAGCGGGGACGGCAGGCGGATGGCGACCAGGGCCGCGGACGGCTCGGTGACGGTGTGGGACAGCCGCGACCCGTCGCACCCGCGCCGCGTCGGGCGGGCCGTACCGGGCCTGAAGAGCGCCGCCGACGTACGGTTGAGCCGGGACGGGCGACGGCTGGCGGTGTACGCGCCGCTCGCCCGCGACGCGACCGAGGGCTCGGACGGGACGACGGCCGACAGCTCCGCCCCGCACCCCGTACTCGACCTGTGGGACGTGTCCGACCCGGCGCACTTCCGCCGCACCGGCAGCATGACGGGCACCGAGGACACCCGCATGGTCGCGTTCACCCCGGACGGACGGGAGTTCATCACCGCCGACGTGGGCGTCGACGGCGGGACCACGACGCTGTGGAGCCTCACCGACCCCGCTCACCCGAAGCCCGGCGCCGAACGGCCTGGCGCGGCCGTCGCGTTGAGCCACGACGGACGCACCCTCGCGGTGTGGGAGGACGGCAACACCCTGCAACTCGTCGACGTCTCCGCGCCCGGCCGCTTCGAGGAGCTGCTGCCGCAGGGCCTGCAAGTGGGCGCCACACTGACGCCCGACGTCGCCTTCTCCGCGGACGGCCGGTGGCTGGCCACCGCGGGCGACCCCGGCGGCAACGGGGAGCCGAGCACCCTGTCCCCGGAGACGCTGCGCGTCTGGGACCTGACCGTCCGGACCCGGCCCGCCCTGCACAACGAGCACCAACTCCCGCGCGGGGCGGCTCTGTCCATGGCCATGCGGCCGGACGGCCAGGTGCTCGCGACCGCAGGGGACGACCGTACGGTCACGCTCTGGCGCGTCGCCGACACCGGCCTGGCGTCGTCCTCGCTGGAGGAGGAGTTCCCGCATCCGCTCGTCGCGATGTACGCGCCGCTGGGCGGACACACCGAGACCGTGGACGCCTTGGCGTTCTCCCCGGACGGGTCCGCCCTGGCCAGCGGCGACGGCTCCACCGTCCGGGTCTGGGACCTTCCGCCCGCGGTCGCGACCCCGGGCGGCGCCGTCGACTCGATCACCGTCCTGCCCGGCGACAGGACGCTGGTCGCCGGAGTCGACGACAACTCCTCCGTCCCGCACTCCGCCGTCGGGATGTGGAATCTGACGAACGCCCGCGGTCCGACGCCGACCGGCCGGCCGACGCCCGGACCCGACGGCCGGACCTCGGTCTTCGCCGTCAGCCCCGACGGGCGCACCCTGGCGACGGCCGTGGGCGACATGGACGTCGCCGCGGACGGGACCACGATCGCGCTGTGGAGCCTCGCCGACCCGGCCCGCCCCGCGCCGCTGGGCGAGCCCTTCGGCGAGCCCTCCGGAGCGTCGATCCGCAAGCTGTCGTTCACGGCGGACGGCAAGCGCCTGTGGTCCACCACCGCGCTCCACAGCAGCCTCTGGGACATCTCGGGCCCGGCCGGCCCCCGCCCCCTGGTCGCCGACTCACCGCTCCGGGGGAACCTGCTGGCCCTCGGCGCCGACGGGCGCCTCACCCTGACCGAGAACACCCCCGAGCCGTACCAGCTCTGGGACACCCGCGACGCCACCCGCCCGGCCGCGCTCGCCGCCATCCCCACCAGCGCCTACGGGGACTCCCGCTACGGCGCGTCGGCCGCCGCCTTCTCCGCCGACGGCCGCACGCTCGCCCTCTCCCACGACCGCACCCTGCGCCTGTGGGACGTCTCCGACCCGCACAGGCCCGCCGCCCTCGGCGGCCCGATGACCGGACACGGCGACCGGATCGAGTCCCTGGCCTTCGTCCCCCACACCTCGCTGCTGGCCAGCGCGAGCGCCGACAACACCGTCCGCCTCTGGGACGTCTCCGACCTCCACCACCCCGCGCCCAAGGGCCGCCCCCTGCCCGCCCCCGGCGCGGGCCCCCTCGCCCCCACCCACGACGGCCGCACCCTCATCACCTCCTCCGTCGCGGGCACCCTCCGCCGCTGGCCCCTCGCCCCCGACACCGCCGCCGCCCGCGTCTGCGCCGCCACCGCCAACGTCCTCACCGACGCGGTGTGGACCGCCCACTTCCCCGGCATTCCCTACCAACGGCCGTGCTCGTAAGGTCCGTTGGCCCGAACTTCGGTGCGCTCACCGCGTCAGCAGCAGCCCGCAGCCGTACGCGCGCGCGTGGCCGATGCCTTGGGTCATCGCGTCGACCAGGGCGGCCGGGTCGGTGACGGTCAGGGTGCCGCGGATCTCCGCGCGGGCGATGCGAAGGCCCTTGTGAGGTGCGGGACTTGTGACCGTGGGAAGCATGCGGACGGCCAGGGACTCCTCCTCGGCGGTGGCGCCGATCCGGGCGACGCCGTCGGGGGCCCTGCGGGGTTCGCCCGGCTGCTGGAACCGCCGGGCGAACCAGTGCCGTACGTGGTCGGGCCGGGTGTGGGCGGTGCGTTGACCTCGGCGGCGCTCGGGGGTGGGCGGCCCGGCCGGACGACTCTGAGTGGGGTTGACGACGGTGCGGAAGGTCAGGGAGTCCCCGGCGCGGATGGTGCGGTCGACGGTGATCACCCGCGGTGTCCCGGTGAGCGCGTCGCGGGGCACGCCCGCCCAGTCCCCCGGGACCCTGGACTGCACCACCAGCACGAGCGCCGCTGCCTTGAGATCGACGGACCAGGTCGACAACACCCCTGTCTGGGCGCGGGCGTCGGGGTCGCCGTCCGCGACCCAGCCGCGGAAGCCGCTCATCACGGTGCGGTGCATGTCCTGGGCGTCCACCAGCGACTTGGCGGTGTACGGGTGCCGGGCGTCCATGGTCAGGACGCTGTGCGTGGCGACGAATCGGGCGGCGGCGGGCGGATTGGTCACGGGATGACGTCCCATTCGGTGGCGTTCTCGTCGATGGTGACGCGGGTACGGGTCTCCCACCGCGTGGTGTGCGCGCGACGGTCCGCGTCGAAGGTGACCGGCTGATCCTGTACGGGAGTCGCCGTACCGTCCGGGTCCACCGCCTCGATCCATGCCCAGGGCCGCGGCGACGGCGGCGCCCCGACGCCCTGCGAAGGCAGCAGCGCGACGGACGCGAAGGCCTCCTCGACGGTCCCGGCGAGCAGCGGCCCGGCCAGTGTGCCGGACGGCGGGCACGACTTGCGGCCCAGCCACAGCAGGCGTTCCGGGCTCTCCAGCGCCGTCGCGACCGTCGCGAGGAAGGCCCGGTCCTGATGCTGGAGCGCGGCCACGAAAGCGGCGTCCGACACGTACCAGCGCTCGGTGACGAGCGCGCCCCGGGAGAGCTGCCGGGAGACCAGGGCACCCGATGACGGATCGGTGGTGACGTATTTCGGCGCCCCGTACCAGTCGGCGAGTTCGTGGTGGCCGAAGGCGGTGCCCCCGGCCTCCGCCATGGAGGGCGACAGCGCGGCGGCCCTGCGGTGGTCGGTGATGACGTCCCGCGGGCGGACGGGATACCGGCCGGATCCGACGACGTGGTAGTCGCGTACCGGGGTGCCGGGGTGATCGGCGCGGACGCCGAACCGGACGGCGTGGAACTCGCCCAGGTCGTCGGCGCGTTCGTGGCCGAGGGCCGCGGCGCACAGACCGATCACGCCGGACTTCGTGGGGCGGCTGTGGGTGTCACGCCGGGAGAACCAGGAGACCACTCCCCAGGACTGGAGCGGAGCCGCGAGGCGGATGAGCAGGACGTGGCCGCTCACCCCGGCAGCTCCGCCGACTGCGACTGCGCCGACGACTTCGCCGACGACTCCGTCAGCTCCGTCAGCTCCGTCAGCTCCGTCAGCTTCTCGACGGAGTCGACATCCGTGACGCCCAGCTCCTGGAGCACGGCGTGGACGGCCGGGTCGTACGTCAGGACGCGGCCCGCCGTGATGTCGTCGCGCCGCCGGAGGACGAACGCGTGGTGGGCGAGGAGGCGGCGTACGGCCAGTTCCCCGGCGGGCCCGCCCTCGGCGAGTTCGTCGACGGGCCGCTGGAAGGCCGACGCGTAGTTGAACGGCCGGTCGCCGTCGAAGGCGAGCACCAGGGCGGGCAACGACCCGGTGGACGCGGTCGAGTTCTTCTTGGCCTGCGGGAAGGCGTTGACGAAGGCGCTGACGAACTCCGCTTCCGCGGCGACGGACGCGGTCTCCGCGTCCTGCTCCGACATGCCCGCCGCGCGCAGGTTCTGCCGCAGTCTGCGCCGGTCGAGGACGGCGTGCCGGTAGAACGTGCCCGAGATCAGCGACTGGTAGCCGGTCATGCCCGCCCCCGAGTCGTCCGCCGAGTCGAGGAAGTCGAGCGCGTTGCTCTTGCGGGCGAGCTTGGCGTCGTCGGCAGCGGCGTAGAAGTCGTCGGTCAACTCGGCTTCGTGGACGGTGAAGGCGTGGCCGCTCTGGATCGCGCCGTCGACGTTCGGCGAGTCCGGGATCTCGGCCAGGAAGCGGCCGTAGAGCGCGATGTCGATCGCGTCGCGGGGGGCCAGCGCGGTCAGGACCGCGGTCCTGGTGGCCTTGGGAAGCGCGGGCAGCTTGCCTCCGGCGGCGCCCGCCTCGTCAGGAGCCGTCCCGTCCGTGCCCGCTTCGTCCGCGCCCGCCTCCTCCGGCTGACCGCTCCCGCGCCGTCCCTTGGGCTTCTTGGCCGCTGCCGCCTGAGACTGGGCGAGGTACCGCTCCGCCCACGCGCCGACCGCCGCCCGGTCGGTGTGGATGTGGTCGGCGATCCGGTCACCCGCGTCAGCGGGCGCGAAGAGCAGCACCTTGGTCAGGTCGGCGACCGTGGGCTTGGCGGGATCGCCGAAGTTGAGGCCGACGGCCTGGAGGACGGCCCGCGCCGTGGGCAGCGCCTCCTCCCTCGTCCAGCCGTGCCGGGACTCCAGGGCTCGGGCGGTCACCAGGGCCCATTCGCGGGTACGGACGCCCATGGCGTGCCCGGCGAGCGGCCCTTCCTGGGCGTTCGCCCGGTCGCGGGAGTACACCCGCTCGGCGCGGCGGCGCGCCTGACTGGTGATCATGTGCCGTTCCACACCGCCGTAGACGATCGACTTGGGCGCGCCGTTCTCGTCCCTGACGGGGAGGACCGCGACCAGCGTCTCCAGCAGGTGCAGGGAGAGGAATTGGCGCCCGGTGAGGGCGACGGGGTTACTCACGTGGGCAGTTCCTTCGTCGTGACGGTCCTGGTGGTTCTGCTGCTCCTGGCGGCGGTGCCGGGCGACGGCGCGTGGAAGTCGACGGCCCAGTGGTACCGGATACGGGCCTGCCGGTCGGACCAGCGGGCGAGGTCGTCCGCGAGCTGTGCCCAGGACGGCGGCGGCTTGCCGCACGAACGCAGCCGGGCGACGGTGTGCTGAAGGTGCCGCAGAGGGGGCCGGCGGCTGGAGACGACGCGGTCCATCAGCCTGCCGGCGCCCGCGTCGTCCGGCCCGTACCCGAGGCTGGTGCCGATCCTGCGGGCCGCGGCGCCCAGGCTCCCGTATCCCCACGACGGTTCGACGGCGCCCCGGTGGTAGACGGCGAAGAGGAAGGCCACCTGCTCGAACACCGCGCGGCGCGACGGGTCGAACCAGCCCGCCTCGATGTGGGCGTTCTGGCTGACCGTGGGACGGCGCAGTTCGGCGAGCGTGCCGTTGTCGCGGCTCCGCACCAGGCCGACCAGCCAGCGGGTGAGCTGTTCGCTCCGCGCGCGGTCGCGCGCCTCCGTACCGGCGGCGCGCTCGGCGCCGTCGCGGTACGCAGTGCCCGGTATGTCGGCGGTCACTCGCGGTCCTCCTTCAGTTCGTCGGGGGCGGTGCGTCCGGTCAGGCCGCTCTCCAGGCACCGGACCGCTTGCGCCCGTGCCCGCATCCCGCGCGAGTTGGCGGGCAGCGAGTGGAGCCGGTTGCCCAGGAACCGCCGTGCGCAGTCCGCGAGTTCGGCCGCGTAGGCGACGAGCGCCGCGTCGACCCGCTCCTCGGTCCCGGCCGCCGTCGTCTCGTCCAGCAGCGTGTGGAAGGGCTCGGCCGTGTGGGCCCAGTGCTCCGGCCGCGCGTCGAACCGGGCGATCTGACGGTCCTTGTCGCCCGGCTTCGGGTTGGGGTACGTCACCGTCCAGGCGACGTAGGCCGCTTTGTAGAGCCAGGCCGCCACATGGTCGGCGATGAGCGAACCCCGCTCGGCCGCGTACCTCATGTCCCGCTCGCGGCCCGGCACGAAGGGGAACGTGTCCGACACCCAGGTGATGACCGTGGTCTGCTTCGCTATCAACCCGACGGCCCAGAGGCTGAGTCGACGGCCCCGCAGCAGGGCGAGGCGGTCGTAGAGGTCGGGTCCGTGCGTCCGGTCGGCGACGGCCGCGTACAGGGCGTGCGCCTCGCGCCACAACGCCTTGGTCGCGGAGGGCCGCAGCGGCTTGGCGTCGGCGCTCCCCGCGCCCTCCCCGTCGTAGACCGCGTCCTGCGTGCGGTGGTGGGCCAGTGGTTCGAGGAGTTCACCGGCCGCCATCAGGACGCGGTCGACAGCGGGAGTCCCGTCCTCGGTGACGGTCGGCCGCAGGAGGATCGAGCGTCCCAGAACGGTGTTCAGGTCGGCCGGTCCGTCGACCCGCCGCCCCGACGGCTTGGTCAGGAAGCCTCGCCGGGGCTCCGGCGCCACCGTCCAGGTCCGGTTGAAGCGGCCGGGGCCCTCGGCGGTCGGCACGAGATTGAGCCGCAGGGTGTCGCCGAGCGTCGTCCCCAACGCGACGACCCGGATACGGGTGCTGAGGCGTCCTGCGGCCAGGTTGGTGAGCGTGGGACCGAGGGTTTCCTTGCCGGGCATACGGGCCCGGCCGCCGGGTCCGTACGCGTGCTGGGTGAGCATCGCGCGGAAGGCGGCGTCGGCGGGGAGCGGAGTGGGGTGTTCGAGGTGGTGGTGGTCGAAGAACTGGTTGTAGTCCCCCGCGTGCTCGATCACCAACTGGGCCGGTCCCGCGCCGTGTTCGTCGAGGTACGGGGCGAGGAGGGCGTTCTGCCCCAGCGGTTCTGTCGGGTGGAAGAGGTCCCAGTGCTCGTCGGGGCGGCCGTCCAGCCAGTCGGCGGCCCCGGTCAGCGGCGTGCCGTCGCGGACCCAGCCGAGCCACTCGTCACGGGTCGTCGGGCAGCGGGTGGAGGCGTAGCAGACGGCGAGGAGGTACTCCAGCAGGGCGACGGTCTCCCCTGCGGTCTTCGCCGAGACGGCGCGCAGACCGTCCGCGTGCCGCAGTGCGTGGACGAGGGTGACGCGAGTGCCGTGCCCCCGGGCGGTCAGCACCGGTACGCACGCCTGCCTTCTGGGGTCCCAGCGGGGACGTGACGGCCCCGGGGACGGTCGTAATTCGGCCAACGACACCTGATCCGTGCTCCGCTCTCCGCTGTGTCTGATGAGATGCGGCAGGACGCTAGCACGCTGAATGAGGGCAACGTGGGCCAACCAGGAGAACTCAACAACATTGCACATCAATGGTGTTGGGGCACGGTCGATATCTCGGAGCCGCACGGGTGGAATCCGCTCGTCGCCGAACTGGCCACCGCGGCCTGCGTGATGTTCGAACTCTGGGACCGGGTACTGAGCGAGCGCCAACGGGCCCAGCTCACGGACGCGTTCGCGGCCGACGACGCGCGGAGCGCCCGTACGGCCGCCGCCTTCCTGGCGGGGGTGAGCCGCCTCGGTCACGCCAACCCTTCACGGATGACCTCGTTCGGCGCGGGGCAGCGGCCCTCGGCGGCCCTCGACGCGGCGCGCGCGGCCTGGCGGACCCGGGCCCTGGAGGCGGGACTTCCCCTGCCGCCGCCCGGGGCCCCGAGCCGCCGGGCCGATCCGGAGCACGTCACGGCGGCGGTGCTGCCCCGGCTGACCGGCTGCGACTGCGCCGATCACGTCGACGGCGAGCAGTGCCGCGACCGCGACCACCAGGGCCTGTACGTGGCCGCGTACGCGCTGAACCGGCACGGCGCCGACGTCCTGCACTCCGACACCGTCGCCAAGGCGTACCGGGCGACCGGCGGACCCGCCTGGGACACGGTCAGGTGCGCGCTGGCGGACGACGTCGCCCGCCATGTGGGCCTCGGCGCGCGGACGGAGCTGGCGCGGCTGATCCGGCCGGCCGATCCCGTGCGCCTGACGGCTTTCGGCCGCCTGGTCTCGCAGAGCAACGCCCTTGCCCTCAGCGACACTTGCGGCGGCTTCGGGTCGCCCCACGACAGTCGGGAGGTGCTGTCGGAGCGGGCCCGGCGCCGCGCGCGCGAGGCGGTCGCCCGTATGCGGGTGGCCTGAACGGCACGTGCTGCGACTACCCCTCGGGCCGCGCCGCGCTCGGCGTCACCGCGCCGATTCCGGCCGGGCCGCCGAAGACGATCACGGGCTGGCGAGGGGCCGGGCTGTCGGTGGACGGCACGACGCCGAGGGACGTCAGGGCCGCCGCGGTGACCAGGCGCGTGACCTCTTCCCCGGCGGCCGGGTCCCAGAACCGCACGGTCGTGTCCGTGCGGCCGGTGCTCACCAGCAGGCGGCGGGAGCCGGGCGACCGTACGGCGTGGAGGGCGGATACGGGACCGTCGTGCCGGGTCGGCAGCGTGAACGGTTCCCGCTCCGGATCACCCGTCCACAGCCGTACGCAGCCGTCGGAACCACCGGCCGCCAGCAGCAACTCCCCTTCCCCGTATGCCGGAAGGACCGCCAGGCACTCCACGGTGCCGATGTCTCCCGGCCATTCGGCGTGCGGTTCGCTGAACGGGCGGCACAGGCGCACGCCGCCGTCCTCGGAGGCCAGGGCGAGGACGCCGCCCGACAGCAGCGGCACGTACGTCAACGCGTGGACGGACCCGGTGTCTTCGCCGATGTGGAGCCACCCCAGCACCTGTCCGTTCGCCGGGTCGCAGTACACGACCGACCCATGGCGCGTGCCCACGGCCAGCACGGTCCGCCCGCTGTCGGCGAAGGCGGCGAAGGCGGTGGCGTGGTCGTCCCCGAAGATCCACGCGTTCATCATGCGCCAACGGCCCTCGCTCCAGACGCCGATGGCACCGTCCGGCAGTCCGGCGAAGACCATCGGGGAACCGCCGGGCGGCACGTGGACGGCCAAGGCTGTCACCGGACCGTCAAGTCCCGTTCGGGGAAGGTCGATCGACCGGATGACCGCCCCCGTGGCCGCCGATCTCACGGTCAGGTTCCGGTCCGGGCCGACCTCGACGGTCTCGGAAGCGTCGCCGGGGCCGGGCAGTACCGCGAGCAGTGTCCCGTCGGCGCGCCGGACGGACCGCGCGAACCGCTCCGGGTGCCGCGCCCACGCCTCGGGGTTCCACACGCGCACGGTCCGGTCACCGGAGGCGGAGACCAGAAGCGGCACGCCGTCCCGACCGGGCACGACGGCCAGGCCCGTCACCCCGTCCGTGTGGTCGGCGGGGAACCGGCGTGCCTCCTCCCCCGTCTCGGGATTCCACAGGTGGACGGCGCCGTCGTCGGTGCCGAGCGCGAGCAGCGGCTCCGAGCCGGCGCGGAGGTACGGCGCGAGCACGGTCGCGGAGCGCCTGACCGTGCGGTCCACGAATCCGGCGCCGGTCAGCGCGTCCCACAAGCCGACCGTCCCGCGCGTCCGGGAGGCCAGTGCCAGGAAGGGGCTCTCGCCCGTCCGGTCCCCGATCAGGGCCAGCGCGGCGATCTCGTCGTCATCCACCCTCACGGTGCACACCGGGCGGGTGGGGAAGCCTTGCGCGGCGGCCTGGACGATCTCGACGCGGCCCGCCCGTTGAACGGCCAGGAGTGTGGTGCCATCGGTGAGCGCCAAGGCCGCGAGCCCGAGCACCGAGGTCAACGAGTCGTCCCCGTACGCCCATTCGCCGCCGCGCGGCCCTCCGGTGAGCGGATCGCACAGCACGAGCCCCCTGGCCGTACCGATCGCCAGTCGGGGCGACCCGTACACGTCGCTGAAGGACACCATGGCCTGGACGGCCGAGGTGACCGGAAGTTGTCGCGTGCTGCCGCTCAACGGGTCGCAGATCCAGACGCCTTCATCGCAGCCGACCGCCAATTGCGGCTCGGCTGATGGCTCTTCGGCATCGCTCACGACGGTCAGCGCCCGCGCGAAGCGGCCGTGTCCCGGGATCGGCGGACCGACCGGGGTCACCGTGGCCGGGTCCCAGACCCGTATGGCCCCGTCGGCGTCGCCCACGGCGATCAGCGGTGTCCCGTCCCGGAGGGTGAAGGACACCAGGGAGCAGAGGTCCGCGTCCTGCCTCGCCAAGACGTTGCCCGGCACCGCGAGGTGGTTCCACACTGGCACGAGACGGCCGGCGGCCGGGCCGCCGCTGTCCCGTACCGCCGCCGGTTCCCTGCCCTCCAGCAGGGAGAAGCGCAGGCTGTCCGCGCGCGCGAGCGGAGGCGCGTCGGCCAGGAACGGCTCGATCCGTGCCCACGCGAACAGCCGCTCGGTGTCCGGGGCGTGCTCCGCGAGCAGCCCGAGAGCGCCCCGTACGTTCCCGCTCGTCTCGTGCGGGAGAAAGCCGTCGGTGACGACCCGGTCGTTCAGTACGCCTCCGGCCGCCGCGTGTTGCACCAGGTGGCGGCACACGTACGGGTACGGCAGCCCGGTCTTCCGCGCGTGAAGTGCGCTGAAGGCGGTGGCCAGTTGGCGGTGGGCCGCCCTGACGCCCGCCTCCGCCTCCTCGGACGTGCCGGGTTCCGCTTCCCCGGAGAGCAGCAGGCGCGGGTCCCCGCGCAGCACCTCGCTGATGCGCTCGTGGACCGGCCGGTAGACGTACTTGCCGTCCTCCACCCCCTTGGCCAGATATCCCTGGAGCGGACCTTCCTGCACCCGCCTGACCAGCGCCTCGGGCGCCGCGACCTCGCCTCGCGCCAACGCCTGTACGGCGCACGGCCACACCTCGCCCCACGGAAGGCCGTCCCCTTGGGCGAACGCGGTCGCGCGCAGGACGTGCACGGCGGACCGGGCCGGTACGCCCGTGGCGCGCTCGACCGCCCTGAGATCCTGTCGCAGCAGCTCCTGGGTGCCCCGGCGCAGACCGCGCCGCCAGTCGGCGTCGTCGGGGCGGGGCAGCCGGTCCGGCGCCGCGAGCAGGGCTTCGGCGGCGAGGCGCGCGTCCAGGAAGGAGGGCGTCACTTCCTCCGCGACCGCGAGGGCGAGCCGTTCCAGGGCGCGGGGGTCCGGAGCACGGGGGACCGGAGCACGGGGGTCCGGAGCACGGGGGACCGGAGCACGGGGGGCCGGGGGCGCCGAGGGGCCGGGACCTGTGGTGAACCGGGCCTTCAACAGCGCGCCCACGTACGCCGCGATGTCCTCGACGGTGTCGGCGTCGGTGTCCGTCCGCAGCGGTTCCCCGGCGTCCGTGGACCGAACGAGCAGACTCAGCAGATCCGCCGACCGGTCCACCTGCGGCCGGGGGCCGTCGCCGCCCGTGTCGGGGCGCGCGCTGCGCACGCCCAAGAGCAGTCGTACCGCTGGCAGTTCGTCGTCGGTCCACTGATGCGCCAGGCGGCGGACGAGGTCGGTGACGATCCTCGCGGGGTGCTTGGCCTCGTCGATGCCGTCGATGACGATCGTCAGCGGACGGCCCTCCCGACGGGCGGTGACCAGTACGTGATCCAGCAGGTCGTCCAGGACGCCGACCCCCGAACCCCCGGTCGGCACCGTGCCGGTGAGCGCCGCGTAGAGCGCCGCCGCCACCTCGTCGGCGTCCGCGTTCCGCGCGAGCACCGCCGCGTCGACCGCCCCCACGGGCACCAGGAGACCGGGCGGAATGTCCTCGATGAGAGGCGCGTACGCCGGGTCCGCCCGGAACCCCGGGTCGCTGAGCGTCACGGCCCGGGCGAGCAGCGCGGACTTCCCCGATCCGGCCTCTCCGGTGACGACGAGCGTGCTCGCGTCTCCCGTCAGGAACCGGTTCAAGCGCCGTACGAGCCCGCTTCTGCCCGTGAAGTGCCAGCCGGGGCCGCCGTCCGACGGCCGGCCGGAGGCGCGGGAGAGCCAGTACGCGTCGAGGTCGGCGGCGCTCCAGGCGACGGCGCCGCGCGCGGGGCCGACGACGACGCGTTCGGGCGCGTAACCGGGGTTCGGGAGGCAGGGGCTGAGGTCCTGATGGTCGTCGCTGCTGATCAGCGCGTAGTTGGGCCAGAGGAACTGCACATCGAGCGAGACATCCCGCTTGCGCAGAACGCGCATCGCTTCGAAGAACTCCGCGAAGCTCAGGTGCGCGTTCGCGAACCCCGCCTCTTTTTCCTTGAAGTACGCGGAGACGGCTTGCAGGAGGCGCGTGAACTGCTGCGGACGCGGGGTCCCCGTCTCGTTGGCGGACGAGATGACCACGAGGGAGTTCAGCTTCCTCCGTGCGCTGTTCAAGGCTTCGAGCCGGCGTTGCAGGTCTTTGCGGAGGACACCGGAGTAGCAGGAGTCGACCATCACCAGGATGTGGTCGGAGTCGGAGTCCAGGACGCGCGCGATCAGGTCGCCGGTCTGGAACGCGGTCGCCGGGAGACGTCTCTCGTCGGAGTCGCGCAGCAGGAGGAAGTGGTCGTGCGACGGTCGGGTGACCCCGTGGCCGGTGACGTAGACCACGAGCGCGTGATCGTGGGCGGCCTCCTCCGGCCGCGCGTCGTCCAGGAATTCGCGCAGGTCGTAAACCGTGTCGAGCCGCTTCGGGCCGTGCCGTTCGAAGCGGCTCTCACTCGGCGGTCTCTCGGCCCACCACTCCCGTACGACGGCGACTTGGGCGGCGATCCCTTCACGGAATTCGTGGTCGTCGTCCCGCTCCGATTCGGCGATCTCGATCAGCGATCGCCGGGCCGTTCGCGGAGCCGCGCCCCGGTTCACCGGCAGCCGTCCGCGATCACGCGCGCCACGGGGCCGGATTGGAGGTAGCGGGCGGCGCTGTGCGGGTCTCCGATGCCGTTGTTCACCCTTTCGTCGGTGATCCCGGGCCCCAGACCACCGAGTCCGCCGCCGCCGGTGACCACGTCCCCCGGGTCGAAGACATTGACCCACCCCGTACCGGCGGGCAGCCCCATGGGCTCACCGTCGGCGATGCCCAGTCCGCGCCGTACCGAGGGAACGGCCAAGGGGGAGCCGCACGTCAGGAGCGTACGCACCCCGGACACGCGGTCGGGTGCGATCTCCTCCCGGCGCAGCAGGTCGTAGGCGATCACGCTGCCCAGCGAATGCCCCACGACCACGGCGGTGTCCGCGTCGAACGCTTCCGCGACCAGGGCCCGGACCCGGGCCGCGAGACCGGGCTCGTACAGGTAGAAGCGCACCTCGCGCATCGCGCTCACGAAGAGCCTGCCGCCGCCTCGGGGGAAGCGCAGGTCGTACGCCATCACCAGGCGGGTGAGGCGCGCGGGCCAGAGCTGCGGCGGCCCGAGCGTCTGCGACTCCGACTCCCCGATCCGGTCGAGGTCTTCGCGGGGAACGACGTCCTCCAGCGCCCGGGTGACGAAGTCGGCCTCGCCGTCGCCCAGGGGGACTTCGCTGTCGAAGGGATCGTCGTCCGGGCCGAGGTGCTTGCCCGGACGGGCCAGGAGCCGTGTCCAGTGCGGCAGTTCGAGGGTGCCGGGCGACAGTGTGGGCGCGCCCGCCGCGCCGAGGCCACGGTCGAGCGCCCCCGACCAGTCGCGCGTCAACTGCTCCTTGGACGTCCTGGACTGCCCGATCCCGTGCACCCCGACGATGCGCTTCACGCCCGTGACCCCCACCCCAGTGCCTCTCGGTCAGGCGACGAGCGTAGTGCGGGGAGCGCCCTCGGGGAGGGCCGTCGCTGTCGCACCACGCGATGCTGCGCCAGCGGCAACTGACCTGACGCGTCGGGGATTCGGCCCGTCGCGCGGTGCGGGGCGCGGTGTCGGTTCATGACCTGCGGATGTCCTCAACGGCCGTGCTCCGCGCTCCTGTTACCGTCCCTGGGTGTACTCCCTTCATGAGCCCGCCCTGTTCACGCGGCTGCGCGACGCGCGGCGCGTGCTCGTCGCCGGCGCGGGCGGCGGCTTCGACGTCTACGCCGGACTGCCGCTGGCGCTCGCGCTGCGCGCCGAGGGCAAGGAAGTGCACCTGGCGAATCTGTCGTTCGCCGATCTGCACGGCCTGGACCTGGGCGTGTGGCTGGACCACGACGTGGCCGTCATCAGGCCCGACACCGTGGCCAGGGGTGACTACTTCCCCGAGCGGACGCTGGCGCGCTGGCTGGAGGGGCAGGGCCTCCCGTCCACCGTCCACGCCTTCGACCGGACGGGAGTCCAGCCGCTGCGAGCCGCGTACCGCGCGCTGATCGCCCACCTCGGCGGCGTCGACGCGATCGTCCTCGTCGACGGCGGCACCGACATCCTCATGCGCGGCGACGAGAGCGGACTCGGCACCCCCGAGGAGGACATGGCCAGCCTCGCCGCCGTCAGCGCGCTGGACGAGGTCCCCCAACGGCTCGTCGCCTGCCTCGGCTTCGGCGTGGACGCGTACCACGGGGTCAACCACGCCCTCGTACTGGAGAATCTGGCCGCTCTGGAGCGCGACGGCGCCTACCTCGGGGCCTTCTCCCTCTCCCCCGCCAGCCGCGAGGGCGCCCTGTACCTCGACGCCGTCGCCCACGCCCAGGCGTCCACGCCCGAGTACCCGAGCATCGTCCACGGCTCCATCGCCGCCGCCACCCGCGGCGACTTCGGCGACGTCCAGTTCACCGCCCGCACCAAGCGCAGCGAACTCTTCATCAACCCCCTCATGTCCCTCTACTTCTGCGTCGACGCCGTCGGCCTCGCCCGCCGCAACCTCTACCTCGACCGCATCGAGGACACCCACCTCACCCGCCAGATCAGCTCCGCCATCGAGCAGTTCCGCGACACCCTCCCCCGTCAACGCCCGCCCCGCACGTACCCCCACTGACCGGCATCCCGCCGGATCAAGACCCAGACCGTCCGCCCGCACCCGGGTCCTGCCACCCTCCGAGGGTGCCTCTCGTCCTCGATCATCGAGCCGGACGAGCACCGCGTCCCTGCGCGCCGGGTAGTCGATCTCCGGGCCGAGGTCGTCGGCGCGGGTCCCCGCGAGCGCGTCAGTCGAGGCAGAACTCGTTGCCCTCGATGTCCTGCATCACGATGCACGAGTCGCTGCCGCCGTCGTACAGCAGCCGTACGCGCACCGCGCCGAGCGGGATCAGCCGCGCGCACTCGGCCTCCAGGGCGGCCAGCCGCTCCTCCCCCGCCAGGCCGGTGCCCACCCGTACGTCGAGGTGCACCCGGTTCTTGACGGCCTTCCCTTCGGGGACGCGCTGGAAGTACAGCCGGGGCCCCGCCCCCGAGGGGTCCACGCACGCGAACCACGACCCCCGCTCCTCCGGAGGCTGCGCGGCGTCGTACTCCCCCCACGTCCCGAATCCCTCCGGCGGCGCCGGCACCACGTACCCCAACACCTCGCACCAGAACCGCGCGACCCGCTCGGGCTCCGCGCAGTCGAAGGTCACCTGGATCTGCTGAATCGCCGCCATCACCCCACCCTAGCCGGGCCCCGCCCGGCCCCGCTGGACGGGGAGTTGGCCACAGCGGGGGGCCACCGTCCCCGCGTGTGCGGGGCGCGGCAGATACCCGCCTGCGGCACTGGCCGGATGACGGGGTCATCCCCGCGTGTGCGGGGCACAGTTGATCGGCCTGCGGGGGTGTTCCGGGCGGTGGCGGGGTTTGGCGAGAGTGGGGGAACAGTCAGAGCGGGTTGAACGGTCCCGGCGGGCGGCCAGGGGCTGACGGGGGAGAGGGTACGGGGGCCGGGGCCCGGCCGGGCGGGGGTGGGCCGCGCCGGGGTCGGGCCGGGGCGGCGAGGGTCAGCCGGTGGCTTTCCAGTGGGTGTAGGGGGTGAGCATCTGGAAGGTGCGGGTGGGGCAGTAGAAGGAGCCGGCGGGGGAGTCGTAGTGGGTGTCGGCGTTGGCGGTGGAGGCGGGGGACCACGTGCCGTTGGTGCGGACGGCGATGTTGGCGGACTCGAAGGTGAGGTTGGCCATGTCGGCGCAGGAGGACGCCTGTCCGGAGGTGCCGACCGTGGAGTAGAGCTCTTCGATGTCCCAGCCGTCGGTGCGGCCGGACTGGTTGGTGCCGGACTGGGCGAAGAGGGTGTCCCACTGGCCGGTCGAGTAGTTGTAGAGGTCCGCGGACCAGGTGTTGGAGGCGGCGGAGGTCTTGACGACGCGGCCGGTGTAGGAGCCGGTGCCGCCGGTGTAGGTGGTGAGGAAGGAGCTGTTGATGGTGACGGAGGCGGCGAAGTTGACGCTGCGGCACCAGTCCCAGGCGGAGACCGAGCGGACGGTCCGCGTGTAGACGGTGACGAGTTCGACGCAGGAGCCGCCCGCCGGGTACATCGTCGGGGTGTAGATGGTGGTGCCGCTGTCGTGCACCGTGAGCTGGGTCGAGACGGACTGGGTGGCGCACGAACCGTCCGAGCCGGACAGCGACTTGAACGCCGTGCCCTGCGCCGGGTGGATGTCGAGCAGCGGCCGTACGACGGTGCCCGTGGCCTGGGAGGCCGTACCGAGCGGGCCCTTGGCCGCGATCCCGGACGGCGTCCCGTACTGCGAACGGTGCTGCCGCGTCAGTGAGTTGAGCTGGCGGTGGACCTCGGCCGCGGGCAGCGCCCCGCTGACGGTACGGCCGGAGACCGTCGCCGAGCCGCACGCGGGGGCGGCGGCGGCCACGGGGGACGGCGCGGGGGACGAAGGGGCCGCCGCGGCCGTGCCCAGGCCGCAGCCCAGGGCCAGCGCCGCCGCGGTCACGAAAACGGTCGCCGTCGATTTCGGCTTCAGACTGCTCACGAGGCTTCTCGGACTTCTCACGCTGATGCGATCCTCTCGGAGGGCCGGGTGGTGCATGGGGCTCGCGTTACGCATGAGGTCATGCCCATGACAACCTGACCCGACCCGAAAGAGCCGTCTTCGGCCGGTAGTTGACCGTACGGTGGCGGGAAAGAGCCCGCCCCCGTACAGCCGAGCCACCGCGTGGCCGTACCCGTACAACCGGCCGCCGTACGACCCGCCCCCGTCCGGCCGTACCGCCCCCTCAGTCCCCCGTCGGCACCAAGTCCCGCTCCACGGACGGGGATTCACGCCCCGGCGCCCCGGTCCGCCGCAGCACCGTCAGGGCGACGGCCACGGCCACGACCAGCAGCGCCGCGCCCAGCGTCAGGCCGAACCCGTACCCGTCGGAGAGCGCACCGAGCGTCGCGCGTCCGCCCGTGCGGTGCTGCGCGGCGGTGCCCAGGGCGGCGAGGCCGAGGGAGGCGCCGATCTGGCGGGAGCTGTTGAGCAGGCCGGAGGCGGTGCCGGTCTCGTGGGGCGCGACGCCCGCCGTGGCGGTGGAGACGACCGGGCCGAGGCAGAGGCCGAAGCCGACGCTGGCGACGATCGAGGGGCCGAGGATGTCGGCGGCGAAGGACCCGTCGGCGCTGATCATGCCGAACCAGGCGAGCCCGACGGCCGTCAGGATGCCGCCGGTGACGAGCAGGGTGCGCGGCGGGAAGCGGTAGCCCAACTTGATGGCGAGCACGGAGCCGCCGATCAGGCCGAAGGTGAAGGGCAGGAACATCGCGCCGGTCAGCGCGGGCCCCTTGCCGAGGATGTCCTGAAGGTAGAGGGAGACGAAGTAGAAGGACGGGGTCATGGCGGCACCGACCAGGAGGTTGAACGCGTTCGCGCCGGAGACCGAGCGGTTGGCGAACAAGCCGAGCCGGATGAGGGGTTCGCGGGCCGTGGTCCGCTCGACGGAGAGGAAGGCGGCCAGCAGGACGACGGCGACGGCGAGCGTCGAGAGGGTGGCGCCCGAGGTCCAGCCGTGCCGGTCGGTGCGGACGACGCCGAAGACCAGGAGCGTCATGCCCGTGGTGGCGAGTACGGCGCCGAGGACGTCGGGGCGGCCGGCGCGCGCGTTCGGCGCGGTCGCGGTGACTCCGCGCCAGGCAAGTGCCAGCGCGCACGCGGCCATTGGCACGTTGACCAGCATGACCCAGCGCCAGCTCGCGTACTGCGTGAGGACACCGCCGATCACGACGCCGAAGGCGCCGCCCGCCGCGTTGACCGCGCTCCAGATGCCGAACGCCCTGACGCGCGCCCGGCCTTCGGGGAACGTCCCGGTCAGCAGCGCCAGCGCGGCGGGGGCGAGGGCTGCGGCGCCGATGCCCTGGACCGTGCGGGCGGCGACGAGTTGGGCGGGGTTCTGGGCGAGGCCGCCGCCGAGGGAGGCCAGGCCGAACAGGGCGAGCCCGAGCAGCAGCACCCGCTTGCGGCCATAGCGGTCGGCCGCCTTGCCGCCGAGCAGGAGCAGGCCGCCGTACGTGAGGGCGTACGCGTGGATCACCCAGGTCAGGCCGACCGGGCCGAAGCCGAGGCCGGACGCGATCTGAGGCAGTCCGACGTTCACGACGGACACGTCGAGCGACACCATGAACTGGACGACGGCGACGACCGCGAGGGTCAGCCCCGGGCGGACGGCCGCCGGGGCCCCGCTCGGCGGGGCTGTCGGGGGCACCGGGATGCCGGTGCCTCCGCCGGGACCCCCGCCGGGACCCCGGCCCGGACCCCCCGGTTCGATCGGGCTGCTGCTCGGACTCTTCCTCATCCTCTTCCGCATCGCGGACTCCCCGTTCTCGGCGCCGTCGCGCGCCGCCGCTCTCTGCCGTCCCGACTTTAGGAACGTGTTCCGAAAGTAGCACCGGATGGACCGGATGGGAATCGGGAGGGGGGCGGACGGGGGGTGGACGGAGGCGGACGGGGGTACGCGGGGCGGGCACGGCGGCCGTACGCGGCCGGGGCGCGTTTCAGGGGTACGGACGGACCCTCGCGCAGGTCACGGCCTACGTCGTACGGCCCGCGCGCGGCGGCGCGGCATGATGGGCCCATGCCCCGACCGCCCACACAGCCCGCGTCGCCCCAGCCGTCCGAGCAGCCCGCGCCGTCCAAGGCGTCCAAGCCGTCCAAGCGCGCAAGCGCCGCCCCCGCGCCGAACGGCCGCACCGGCCGCCCGCCCGTGACCTCCCGCGCGGAGATCCTCACGGCGACCCGTCGGCTCATCGACCGCGACGGCTGGGAGAAGCTGACGATCCGGCGGCTGGCCGCCGAGCTGGGCATCGGGCCGACGACGCTCTACCACCACATCCGGGACAAGGAAGACCTGCTCGTCCAGTTGCTCGAACACCACATCAGCCAGCTCGAACGCCCCGAACTCCCCGCCGATCCGCGCGACCGCGTCATCGCGTCCGCCACCGCGCTGCACGACGCGCTCGCCGCGTGGCCGTGGGCGGCGGAGGTGCTGACCACGGACGGTTTCGTCGGGCTGCTCGACGAATCGGCGCTGTGGATGGTCGAGGGCATCGTGTCCGGGGCGGACGAACACGGCTGTACGCAGGAGCAGTCCGTGCACGTCTTCCGCAGCATCTGGTACTACACGGTCGGCGAGATCCTGGTGCGCGCGCACTCCGTACGGTGGCCGAGCGGCGGCGAACCGCCCGTGTTCCGCGAGACGTTCGACGCGGAGAAGGTGCCGCACCTGGCGGCCGTCAGCGGCCGGTGGCACGAACTGGCCCTACGGGACACGTATCGCGACGGGCTGCGGACGTTCGTGGACGGGTTGCTCGCGGCGGGCGCGCCGGGGGCTCGGGGGCCGGGGGCTCGGGGGCCGGGCGGGGGCGCGTGACCCGTGCCCGGTGGGAGGGCATGACAACGACGTCCTGAACCGTTCGGTGTGCCGCCGCCTCGCCACCGTACGGCGGCTTGTTCGCGTACAGTCAGACCCGTACGCCCCGTACGCCAAGTACGCCCCGTGCTCAACGCCTTGCTCAGGCTCCCCCCACTCTGAACAGACGTAGAGGAGAGGTACATTGCGCGCTCCGCGAGGTGTCAGGCGAGGTATCAGGCGAAGCGTCAGGCGACGGATCGGCCGACGGGTCACGCGCCGCGTCACGCCCTGGCTCGGCGCCCTGGCGGGTGCCTCGGCGCTCGTGCTGCTCGCCGGCGGACCGGCCGTGGCCGCCGTGCCGGTCGGGCAGCCGATGAGCGGGTCGATGACGTACTACAACGACGTCGGTTACGGCGCGTGCGGGACGCGGATCGACGCGTCCACGCAGTATCTGGTCGCGGTGTCGTACCAGTGGTGGACCTCGGCCAACCCCAACAACGACCCTCTGTGCGGCGGGATTTCGGTCCAGGTCACGTACAACGGCAAGACGCTCACGGTGCCGGTGGCCGACAAGTGCCCGACGTGCGACGCGACGCACATCGACCTGAGCCAGCCCGCGTTCGCGGAGTTCGCGCCGCTCGGGACGGGTGTCGTCACCGGCATCACCTGGCAGTTCGTCTCCTCGAACGGCACTCCCCCGCCGCTCGCCGCGCCCACCGGCCTGCACGCGACCGCCACCACCGACACCTCGGTCGCCCTGTCCTGGACCGGCGTCTCCGGCGCGGCCTCGTACACCGTCTACCGCGGCGGCGCCCAGGTCGGCACCACCGGCGGCACGTCCTTCACCGACACCGGCCTCACCGCGGGCACCGCCTACACCTACACGGTCGCCGCCGCCACCGCCTCCGGCACCGTCAGCCCCGCCTCGGCCCCCCTGTCCGCCACCACCACCGGCGGCGGCAGCGGCACCCCCGCCTGCCCCGCCCCCTGGAGCCCGTCCACCTCCTACGTCCCCGGCAACGCCGTCTCCTACAACAGCCACAAATTCACGGCGACTTACTACTCCACCAACGCCGTCCCCACCGACCCCTCCTCCTGGGCCGTCTGGACCGACAACGGCCCCTGCTGACACCCCAGTTGCCCGGCCCCTACGCCAGACGCCCGGCCAACTCCACTAGATCCGCCGCCCGAAGCACCCTCCCGGGAACGTCCGCCTTGGGGTCAGTCCTGGATCAGGCCCCCGGTCAGGACCGGGGGCACGTGGCCTGTTGGGGGCGGAGGCGGCCGCCGGTGACGCGGACGCGGTAGAAGACGCCGACGCGGTAGAAGACGCCGATGCGTCCCCGTACCTCCCGGCCGAAGGCTGGTCGGGAAATGGTTCGGCGTCCGGCGGCTGGCTTCCTATGCTCGACGGATGAATTGGGGCGGGGAGTTGCTGAATGTCGTGGATGTCGAGGCGACGTGCTGGGACGGACAGCCGCCGCCGGGGGCGGTGAGCGAGATCATCGAGATCGGGCTGACCGTGGTGGACCTGGCGGCCGGGGAGCGGGTGGGGCGGCACCGGTGGGTGGTGCGGCCGGTGCGGTCGCGGGTGAGCGCGTTCTGCACGGAGTTGACGGGGCTGACGCAGGCGGGGGTGGACCGCGGGGTGTCGTTCGCCGACGCCTGCGGGGAGTTGGCGCGGGAGCACCTGGCGGGGGCCCGGGTGTGGGCGAGTTGGGGGGACTACGACCGGCACCAGTTCACGCGGCAGTGCCGGGCGACGCAGGTCACGTACCCCTTCGGCAGGTCGCATGTGAACGCGAAGGCGGTGTTCACGCAAGGGTACGGGCTGCGCAAGCGGCCGGGGATGGCGGAGGCGCTGCGCGTGGCCGGGCTGCCGCTCGAAGGGCGGCACCACCGGGGCGAGGACGACGCCTGGAACATCGCCGCCCTCGTCCTCGACCTCGCGCGCGCCGACGCGTGGCCGACGCGCGAGGAGACGTACGGACCCCAACAGCCGTAGACAAAGGACGCGTTCAAGCCGCGCCTACGCGGTGCGGACCAGGTCGCTCTCCCCGTCCGTGAGGAAGGCCGCCAGGGCCCGGCCCTCGTCCATGACCGCGTCGCGCTCCGCCCGCCGCAGCGGCCGGAGCGGGGTGACGGCGACGCCCCGCGCCTCCGCCGTCCACGTGGCGGCGACGCGGCCGTCGACCAGGACGACGCGCTGACCGGCGACGGACAGGCCGCGGTGGGCGTCGTCCACGATCCTGGTCCGGTCGGCGTAGCCGAGAAGGGCGTTGTCGAAGGCGGGCAAAAAGCGTACGGGCGCGGGGGTGCCGGGGTCGGGGCGCGGGGCGTCGGGGAGGTCGAGCAGTTCACGGCCCTGGGTGTCGCGGAAGGCGACGAGTTCGGGGCGTACGGCGGCGACCGCGGCGGGGAGCCCCGCAAGGCCGGACCAGGCGCGCAGGTCGGCGGTGGCGGCGGGCCCGTACGCGGCGAGGTAGCGGCGTACGAGCGCCTGTCCGACGAGGTCCTCCGCCGCGTCGTCGGCGGGCGGCGGGTCGATGTCGCGGCCGAGCCAGGACGAGAGCAGGACGTTGCGGACGCCCGCCTTCGTACGCCACAGGCCGCGCGGGGGCCGCTGCGCCATGGGGAGCAGGGCGGCGACGACGAGTTCGCCGAGGACGCGCCGGGGCGGCCCCGGCCAGCGGTCCGCGAGCGCCGCGACGATCTCGGCCATCGTGCGGGCCTCGCCGTCGGCCACGACGGCGCGGGCCGCCGCCGCCAGCGCGGCCAGGTCGATCCCGGCCAACTCCTTGCGGTACGTGCCCAGGACGCGCTGCCGCAGCATCGGATCGTGGCGGGCCCGCCAGGCGAGCGCGTCCTCGGCGGTGACGAGATGGACGGTACGGCGCATCAGATGGGTGCGCACCACCTCGCGCCCGGTCAACAGGCCGTCCAGCGCGGCGGGTTGGAAGCCGCGCAGCCGTGACCAGAGCCCGGTGAACGGCTCCTGCGGTTCCTGCGCCTGGACGCCGCCGAGGTGCGCGACGGCGTCCAGGACCGGCAGGTCCGAGCGCTCCAGCAGGAGTTGGCGGGCCAGGGTCGCCCGGTTCAGGGCGCGGCTGTCGAGCGGCGGCGTCACGTACGACGTCACGTGCGACATGACGAGGCGTCAGCCGCCGTACGGGGCAGTGACGTCCAGGACCCACACGACCCCGAAGCGGTCGGTGAGCATGCCGTACAGCGGCGCCCACTGCGCGGGCGCGAGCGGCTGCGCGACCGTCGAGCCGTCCGCCAGCTTCTCCCAGAGCGCGGTGATCTCCTCGGCGCTGTCGCCGCGCACCGAGACGAAGAAGGCGTTACGGCCCTGGTCCCAGGGCAGATGCGACGGGACGTCGTACGCCATGACGTGGAAGCCGTCGTCGGACACGACCTCGCCCCACATGATCCAGTCGGCCTCGCTCTCGGCCTGTACGGCGCCGGCGTCCTTGTACGTGACGGCGGCGAGGCGCCCGCCGAAGACGGACGCGTAGAAGTCGAGCGCCGCGCGGGCCTCGCCCCGGAAATTCAGGTGGGTGGCGGTCGTGACGGACATGGGTGGCTCCTTGCGCTGTCGGGTTCGAACCTTCGTGACCTGCGTTTTTCCCGGTCTGTGACCCACCCTCGCACCCGTACAGGACAGTTTCTGTCCTGTACTCGGGAGAGAATCGGACGTATGCAGAAAACGTCGGCCCGGCTGCTCTCCCTCCTGTCCCTGCTCCAGACCCGCAGGGACTGGCCGGGCGGCGAGCTGGCGGAACGCCTGGACGTCAGCGCCCGTACGGTCCGCCGGGACGTGGACCGGCTGCGCGAGCTGGGCTATCCCATCGCGGCCTCCAAGGGCCCCGACGGCGGGTACCGGCTCGACTCCGGGGCGCGGCTGCCGCCGCTGCTCTTCGACGACGACCAGGCCGTGGCCCTCGCTATCGCCCTGCGGATGGCCACGGGGGCGGGCGCGGGCATCGAGGAGGCAGCCGCCCGCGCGCTGGCGACCGTACGGCAGGTGATGCCGGCGCGGCTGCGGCACCGGATCGACGCCCTGGAGGTGACGGCCGTCCCGCCGCCCGGCGCCGCGACCGCCGACAGCGACGTCCTGACCGCGCTGGGCGCCGCCGTCCACGCCCGCGAGGTGCTGCGCTTCGACTACGCGGGCCCGCCGGAGCCCGAGGCCGGGGCCCCTGCGGCTCCCGCCGCGCAGGAGCCCGATTCCGTCGCGGAGCCCCGCCGCGTCGAGCCCGATTCCCCCGCTGCACCCCGCCGCGTCGAGCCGCACCACCTCGTCGCGCGCGGCGGGCGCTGGTACCTCCTGGCCTGGGACCTCGACCGCGCCGACTGGCGCACCTTCCGCGCCGACCGGATTCGCCCCCGCACCCCCACGGGACCCCGCTTCACCCCCCGCGACCTGCCCGGCGGCGACGTGGCCGCCTTCGTCACCGCCCGTTTCCGCGGCGCCGAGGCCCCCGCGCGGGGCGCGGCCGACTGGCCCTGCCGCGGTGTCGTCGTGCTCGACCTGCCCGCCTCCGCCGTCGCCCCCTACGCCCGCGACGGCCTCGTCGAACCCCTCACCGCCGACCGCTGCCGCCTCACCCTCGGCTCCTGGTCCTGGCCCGCGCTCGCCGCCGCCCTCGCCCAGTTCGACACCGCCGTCGAGGTCATCGGCCCGCCCGCGCTCAAGGACGCCTTCGCGACCCTCGCCCGGCGCTTCGCCGCCACCGCCGGTCAGTAGGCCCCCGGCGGCCGGAAAACCGGAGGCGGACACGGGCGCGGGCCGCGACACTGGACGGCTGTCCGCATCCCCGCCCGCACCCGCACCCCCGGAGCCCGCCACGTCAGCCGAGCAACCCGCCACACCGGCCGAGCAACCCCCCACACCGGCCGAGCAACCCGCCACACCCGCCGAGCAACCCCCCACACCCGCCGAGCAACCCCCCACACCCGCCGAGCAACCCGCCACACCGGCCGAGCAACCCGCCACGCCCGCCGAGCAACCCGCCACACCGGCCGAGCAGCCCGCGCCACCGCCCCCGTACCGCGTCCCCACCTGGCCAGAACTCGACCCGGAGCGCCACCCGTTCGCCTGGGACGACGCCGAGAAGGCGCGAGTCGAGGCGCTGGTCAGGGAGTTGGTGCCGCAGGTGCGGTCCGGCATGGCGGGCAAGTGGGCGCGGGAGCGCCGCTGCGTGCCGCGGATCACCGCGCTCTTCGTCGAGCGGTACGGCTCCTGGGCGCGGGAGTGGAACTGGAGCGTCGGCGAGGGCGACAACGACGGCGGTGTGGTCGGCAGTTGGTGCTGCGGGGCGCACTCGGTGACGACACCGGACGCGACCGCGGCCAAGGCCGTCGCCGCGCTGACCGAGTGGCGGGACTGGCTGGAGGAACTGGCTGAGCGCTTCCGGGAGTTGGCCCCGGCGCCGGACGCCTCCCCCGAGCAGCGCAGTTGGCACCTGGAACGCGCGGCGGTCCGGCTGGTCACGCGCGTCGTGGACCGTACGCAGGCGGAGAGCGGCTGGTACGGAACCTGCCGACTGGTGCTGGGGTGGTACCTCACCTCCTGCGGAATGGGTGACGCCGAGGCCACGGCCGTGGTCGACAGCGCCATCGGCGGACGCTTCACGAGCTGGGTCGCCCCGCCGTCCGCACTCGTCGATTCGGTCGGCGAGGATCTGGCCGTCGCCCTGACCGGCCGCCTCCCCTACCGCGACCACCGCGAGTACAGCCACCTCGAAGAGCGGCACGACGGCGGATGACGTCCACCGCGCCGCAGCCGCCCGGGGACTCGGCCGTTCCCGCGAGCGCGTACGGGACCGGCCCCGACGCGCTGGCGGCCTGGTGCCGCGTACGGCGGCGGGTCGACTGGACGGCCACCGGCGCCGACGACGTGACGGCAGGCCGGACCACCGCGGCCGTCGACGGCTTCGCCGCCTGGTGCGCGGGTCCCGTCCGGCGCCGCGACCCCGCCCGCGCCCGCCGCCTGCTGGCCGCGTACGAGGCGGCCCGCGCCGACGCCGTACGCGAAGTGCCCCTGACGTTCGGCCTGTTGGCCGGGTGGCAGCGGACCGTGCTCGGTGCGGACGAGGCGGCGTTCAGGACCGGGGACGCGTACGCGAAGGGCGGCCGGGAACGGTACGGGCTGAACTCGCGCACCCCGGCGGACTTCGCGGAGTGCCTGGCCCAAAGCGCGGACACCGCCGTGCCGTTGGCCGCGCGCGCCGCCCGGACGTATCTGGACGTGGCCTTCTTCCACCCCTTCGCCGACGGCAACGCCCGTTCCGCGCTGCTGGCGTTGACGTATGTGCTCGCCCGCGAAGGCGTCGTCCTGCGCGAGGTGGGTCCGCTCACGGTCGCGCGTTACGCGGACGACGCGGCGGGAGCGGCCGATCTCGCCGTGCTCGTCGCGGTCCTCGCGCGACCGTCGGCGAGCCGGAGAACGGTCTGACCCCAGCCGTACATCTCCCGTACACCGCACGTTCGCCGCGATGACATCGCGCGGCCATCTCTTCGCGGCTCCTCGTGTGTGTTGCGGCACGTTCGGCCGCGTCGGCCGGGCGTCGGCGGGCGGGGCGGAAGGGACGGTCGCCGCGCAGGTCAGAGGGGGCGCGAGAGGGGGCGGAAACGCGTTCGAAACGCGGGTGGGCGCGGGGTCGCTCGGGAGGCGGCGCGGAAAGGCCGCCCGTAAGATTGGTCGGCTTGTCTTGCTTTGTACGCCTGAGCAGGGTGCCGGGCCCCCGGACGGGGGACGAGGGACGAGGAGCGCATGGATCTGAGCGTGGAGAGCGACCCGCTGCGGGATGTGGACCTGCTGCTGGGAGTGCTGGACGCGGCCGAACGGCCGAGCGTTCCGCACGCCCACTTCGCGGGAGGCACGGCCGCCGGGGCGCGGACGCTGCTGGACGTGCTCGACGCGACCGTCCGCGCGCACCCGCAGGAGCCCGCGCTGGACGACGGGCGCACCGCGCTGACGTACCGCGCGCTGGCCGCCGAGGTCGACACGCTGCGGCGCGGGCTCGCGGCGGCCGGGATCGGGCGGGGCGACCGGGTCGGCGTGCGGGTGCCCTCGGGCAGCAACGACCTGTACGTCAGCATCCTGGCCGTGCTCGCGGCGGGCGCCGCCTACGTCCCGGTGGACGCCGAGGACCCGGACGAGCGGGCCGAGCTGGTCTTCGGCGAGGCGCGGGTGGCCGCCGTACTGGGCGCGGACCGCGCCCTCACCCTGACCGGCACCACTCACGCCACCGCCCGGACCGGCACACTTCACGCCACCACCCTGACCGGCACCCGTCACGCGCCGAACGACCCGCCCGCGTCGAAAGCCCCGCGCCGCCCCTCCCCCGACGACGACGCCTGGATCATCTTCACCTCGGGCTCGACCGGCCGCCCCAAGGGCGTCGCGGTCACGCACCGCAACGCGGCGGCGTTCGTGGACGCCGAGGCCGCGCTGTTCCTCCAGGACGAGCCGATCGGTCCCGGCGACCGCGTGATGGCGAGCCTGTCGGTGGCCTTCGACGCCTCGTGCGAGGAGATGTGGCTGGCCTGGCGCAACGGCGCCTGCCTGGTCCCGGTCCCCCGCTCGCAGGTGCGCGGCGGCAGCGACCTCGGGCCGTGGCTGGCCGAGCAGGAGATCACGGTGGTCTCGACGGTGCCGACGCTGGCCGCGCTGTGGCCCGCCGAGGCGCTGAACGAGGTGCGGCTGCTGATCTTCGGCGGCGAGGCGTGCCCGCCGGAGCTGGTCGAGCGGCTGGTCACCGAGGGGCGCGAGGTCTGGAACACCTACGGCCCGACCGAGGCCACCGTCGTCGCCTGTGCGGCGCTGCTGACCGGCGAGGGCCCGGTACGGATCGGGCTGCCGCTGGACGGCTGGGAGCTGGCCGTGGTGGACGAGGCGGGCGAGCCGGTGCCGATGGGCGGCAGCGGCCAGCTCATCATCGGCGGCGTCGGCCTGGCCCGGTATCTCGACGCCGAGAAGGACGCGGAGAAGTACGCGCCGCTGGAGTCGATGGGCTGGGCGCGCGCGTACCGCAGCGGGGACCTCGTGCGCGCCGAGCCCGAGGGGCTGCTGTTCCTGGGCCGCGCCGACGAGCAGGTCAAGCTCGGCGGGCGCCGGATCGAGCTGGGCGAGGTGGACGCGGCACTCCAGGCGCTGCCGGGCGTGGCGGGGGCAGCCGCCGCCGTACGCACGACCAGGCGCGGCAATCAGCTGCTGGTCGGTTACGTGGTGGCGGGCGAGGGCTGGGACCGGGCCGCGGCCGTCGCGGAGCTGTCCACGAAGCTGCCCGCCGCCCTCGTACCGCTGCTGGCGACCGTCCCCGGCCTGCCGACCCGCACCTCGGGGAAGGTGGACAGGGCCGCGCTGCCCTGGCCGCTGCCGGAGTCGGCGGGCCCCGCGCCCGGCGAGGAGGCCGCCGAGCCGCTGCGCGGCACCGAGGCGTGGGTGGCCGAGCAGTGGACCGAAGTCCTCGGTGTGCCGGTGGTCGAGGCGCGCGACGACTTCTTCGCGATCGGCGGCGGCAGTCTGGCCGCGGCCCAGCTCACGACGCTGCTGCGGACCCGCTTCCCGTCGGTGGCCGTCGTCGACATCTACCAGGCGCCGACCGTGCGGAAGCTGGCCAGGATGCTGGACCGTTCCGTACGGGACGACCGCCCGGCCCGCGAGATCGCGCCGGTGCCGGGCCGCGCCAAGGCCGTCCAACTGCTCGCGCTGCTGCCGCTGTTCGCGCTGACCGGGCTGCGCTGGACGACCGGGCTGCTGGCGCTGGGCAACACGCTGGCCTGGACCGGCCACTACCCGTGGGCGCCCACCGCGTCCTGGTGGCTGGTCGCCGCCGGGGCCGTCCTGCTCTTCAGCCCGCCCGGCCGCCTCGCGCTGGCCGCGGCCGGTGCCCGGCTGCTGCTGCGCGGGCTGACCCCCGGCAGCTATCCGCGCGGCGGCGGCGTCCACCTGCGGCTGTGGGCGGCCGAGCGGCTGGCCGAGGCGACCGGCGCGACCTCGCTGTCCGGGGCCTGGCTGATCCGGTACGGCCGGGCGCTCGGCGCGCGGATCGGCCCGGACGTGGACCTGCACTCGCTGCCGCCGGTCACCGGCATGCTCAAGCTCGGCCGGGGCTGCGCGGTCGAGGCCGAGGTCGACCTCGCCGGGTACTGGCTGGACGGCGACCGGCTCGAGGTCGGCCCGGTGAAGGTCGGCTCCGGCGCCGTCGTCGGCACCCGCAGCACACTCCTGCCGGGCGCCAGGATCGGCAAGCGCGCGCAGATCACGGCCGGGTCCAGCGTCACCGGGCAGGTGCCGACCGGGCAGAGCTGGGCGGGCGCGCCCGCCGTCAAGGTCGGCAAGGCCGAGCGGCGCTGGCCCAAGCAGCGGCCCGCGCGCCGGGCCCGCTGGGCGGCGGCGTACGGCGCGAGCGGCGTCGGCGTGACGCTGCTGCCGCTGATCGCCGGGCTCGCGGCGCTGGCCGTCGCGGCCTGCCTGGTGCCCGCCCACAGCGGTCTCGGCGCCGCCGCGCGGGGCGCGCTCATCGCGCTCGTCCCCGCCACCCTCGCCTTCGCGCTGGTGTACGCGGCGCTGCTGATCGCCGCCGTCCGGCTGCTGAGCCTGGGCCTGCGGCCCGGCTGGCACCCGCTGCACAGCCGCGTCGGCTGGCAGTCCTGGACGGTCATCCAGCTCATGGACGCCGCCCGCGACAAGCTCTTCCCGCTGTACGCGGGCCTGATCACGCCCGTGTGGCTGCGGGCGCTCGGCATGAAGGTCGGCAGCGGCGCCGAGGTCTCCACGGTGCTGGCGATGCCGAGCCTCACCACCGTCGGCGACGGCGCGTTCCTCGCCGACGACGTCCTCGTCGCCCCGTACCAGCTCGGCGGCGGCTGGCTGCGGATCGGCGCGGCCGAGATCGGCGAGCGCGCGTTCCTCGGCAATTCGGGGATGACGGCGCCGGGGCGCGCCGTCCCGGACCGCGGCCTGGTCGGGGTGCTGTCGGCGACGCCGAAGAAGGCCAAGGAGGGCCGCTCGTACCTGGGCATGCCGCCGGTACGGCTGCCGCGCACGGCTGACGACGCCGACCAGAGCCTGACGTACGCGCCGCCGGTACGGCTGGTGTGGGCGCGCGGGCTGGTCGAGGTCTGCCGCCTGGTGCCGGTGCTGGCCTCCGCCGCGCTGGCCGTACTCGTCCTGGCCGTGCTGGCCCGGCTGGCCCGCGACGCGGGCGTCCTGGCGGTGGCGCTGCTGTCGGGGCCGGTGCTGCTGGCCGCGGGCGGCGCCGCCGCGCTGGTGTCGATCGCCGCGAAGTGGCTGCTCGTGGGCCGCTTCCGGGCGGTCGAGCGCCCGCTGTGGAGCGGTTTCGTGTGGCGCAACGAGCTGGCCGACACCTTCGTGGAGGTGCTGGCCGTGCCGTGGCTGGTCGGCGCGGTGCCCGGCACCGCCGTGATGAGCCTGTGGCTGCGCGGCCTCGGCGCGCACATCGGCCGGGGCGTGTGGTGCGAGAGCTACTGGCTGCCCGAGGCCGACCTCGTCACCCTGGAGGACGGCGTCAGCGTCAACCGCGGCTGCGTCCTTCAGACCCACCTCTTCCACGACCGGATCATGCGCATGGATACGGTGGTGCTCCGCACGGGCGCGACCCTCGGTCCCGGTGGCATCGTGCTGCCCGGCAGCGAGATCGGCGCCCGCAGCACCCTGGGGCCCGCGTCCCTGGTGATGCGCGCCGAGTCCATCCCCGCGGACAGCCGCTGGCTGGGGAATCCGGCCGAGGTGTGGTTCGAGGAGGAGCCGCCCGCGCGGCGGGGCGAGGCGTGAGAGGTCGCCCGCGGCCGGGCGGGGGCGGACGCGGTCCGTCGGGCGGCGCGCCACGTGCCGGCGCGCCGGCACGTGTGCCCGGCCCGTCCGGGGGAACGACCAGGCCGTACGGGGGTGCGGCCCGGTGGGAACGATGAGCGAGGAACCGTTGAGCCAGAAGCGAGCAGCCGGGCCGGGGGCGGCGGACCCGTACTTCCCCGCGCACGGCGACAGCCGTTACGGCGTCCACAGGTACGAACTGGCCCTGGACTACCGGCCCGCGTCCAACCGGCTGCGCGGCACGGCGCGGCTCAGCGCGGTCGCGGGCGGCGCGCCGCTGCGTGAATTCGCCCTGGACCTGGCCGACTTCAGGCTCCAGCGGGTCGTGGTCGACGGGCGGCCCGCGCACTACACGCACCGGGCGGGACGGCTGCGCGTACGGCCCGCGAAGCCGGTCGAGGCGGGCGCGGCCTTCACCGTCGAGGTGGCCTACACCGGCAACCCGCAGCCCATCAACAGCCAGTGGGGCGGCCTGGGCTGGGAGGAGCTGACCGACGGCGCGCTGGTGGCGAGCCAGCCGGTCGGCGCGCCGTCCTGGTACCCGTGCAACGACCGGCCCGCGGACAAGGCGTCGTACCAGATCGCGGTCACCGCGCCGTCCGCGTACACCGTGGTCGTCGGCGGGCGGCTGCTGTCCAGGACCACCAAGGCCAGCAGCACCACGTGGGTCTACGAGCAGGCGGCGCCCACGTCCAGCTATCTGGTGACGGTGTCGATCGGCCGCTACGAGACGGTCCAGCTCACCGGCGGCGCCTCGCTGTTCGCACCGCGCCGCCCGGTACCGCAGACCGGTTACGTACCGGCGGGGCTGCGCGGCGAATTCGCCGTCGACTTCGAGCGGCAGACCCGCATGATGGACTTCTTCGAGGACGTCTTCGGTCCGTATCCGTTCGGCGAGTACGCGGTGGTCGTCGCCGACGAGGAGCTGGACGTGCCGGTGGAGGCGCAGGGCATGGCCACCTTCGGCACCAACCACCTGGGGGGCAGGCGGCATTGGGAACGGCTGGTCGCCCACGAGCTGGCCCACCAGTGGTTCGGCAACAGCCTGTCCATCGGCGACTGGCGGCACATCTGGCTCAATGAGGGCTTCGCCAAATACGCCGAGTGGCTGTGGTCGGAGCACACCGGCGGCCCGCTCGCCGCCGCGCACGCCGCCACCGCCCACGACCGCCTCTCCCGGCTCCCGCAGGATCTGCGCCTGGGCGACCCGGGACGCCGTCTGATGTTCGATGACCGCCTCTACCAGCGCGGCGGCCTCACCGTCCACGCCCTGCGACTGGCCCTCGGCGAGGGCGCGTTCTTCCGGATGCTCAAGGCGTGGACGACCATAAACCGCCACTCGACGGTGGTCACGGCCGACCTCGCCGCGCACGCGGCGCGCTACAGCGCCGACTCGCTCGACCCGCTCTTCACCGCCTGGGTCCACCGCACACCGCTGCCCCGGCTCTAGGGCGTGTCCGCCGGAGGGCCGGGGGCGGGCGGGGAGCAGGGAGCGGCGGTCGTGGCCCGCGTCGCGCGACGCGCACCCTGGACAGAAGCGGCGGGCTCGGTCACTCTTCTGCACCATGACGGTACCCAGCCCCCTGGTCAGCGCGGACTCGCCGCTGTCCGTGGCCGTCCCGGCCGTCGCCGAGCGGATCGCGGCGCTGCTGCGGTCGCCCTCGGACATGGCCGTGCCGATTCCCGGCGCGCGGTGGACGGTTGGGGAGGCGGCGGCGCATCTGATGCTGGCCAACGCCCTGATGGCGGACCTCGCCGCGGGGCGCGAGCGGTCGTACGGCGACGGGACGCCGGGCGGCCTGGCCGCTGCCAACACCGCGTCCCTGGAAGCCTTTACCGAGCGCGACCCGGCGATCCTGGCGGCCGGGATCGTCCGGCACGCGCGGGCGTTCACGGACACGGCGCCGTCCAGGGAGCCGGGCGCCCAACTGGCCACCCCGATGGGCCCCATGGACCTCGGCCACCTCGGCGCGTATCTGCTCGCCCACATGCTCGGACACGGCTACGACATCGCCGTGGCCCTCCGCCGCCCCCACATGGTCAGCCCCCAACGGGCCCTGCTCACCGTCCCGTTCCTCATGACGGCCATGCCCCGCGTCGTCGAACCCCGCACCGCCGCCGGGCACACCGCCTGCTACGACCTCCGCCTGCGCGGCGGCCCCCGCTTCACGGCCACCTTCACCGACGGGGCCCTCTCCGTGACCGACGCCCCGCCGCGCCGCCCCGACTGCACGATCGTCACCGAGCCCGTCACCTTCCTCCTCATCGCCCTCGGCCGCCGCACCGCCACGAGCGCGCTCGCGCGCGGCGCGATCCTGGCCTGGGGCCGCAGGCCCTGGCTCGCGCCGCGCTTCCCGACGCTGTTCACGGCGCCCTGAGCCGGGGGCGCTGAGCCGGGGCCTTGAACCGGGGTCTTTGAGCCGGGGGGCCGACTCCGTGCTCAGGCAGCGCTCAGGCCGTGCCGACGAGGCCCGACTCGTACGCGATGATGACCAGCTGGACCCGGTCGCGGGCGTCCAGCTTCGTGAGCAGGCGGGAGATGTACGTCTTGACGGTCGCGCCGCTGATGAAGAGCTCGGCGGCGATCTCGGCGTTGGCGCGGCCGAGGCCCACGAGGGTGAGGATCTGGCGTTCGCGGTCGGTGACGGCGGCCAGCCGCGCGGGAGCGTGTGCGTCCACCGGCCCCGCGGGCGGCGGCTGTTGGGCGAAGTGCGCGATCAGGCGGCGCGTGACGGCCGGGGCGATGAGGCCGTCGCCCGCCGCCACGACGCGGATCGCGGCCAGGATGTCGTCCAGCGCCATGTCCTTGACCAGGAACCCGGACGCGCCCGCGCGCAACGCCCCGTAGACGTGGTCGTCCTGGTCGAAGGTCGTCAGCACGAGGACGCGCGGGACCGCGGTCGCGTACACCGGGTCCTCGGTGATCCGGCGCGTCGCCTCGATGCCGTCCATGCCGGGCATGCGGATGTCCATGACGACGACGTCCGGCCGCAGTTCGGCGCTCAGCCGTACGGCGTCCGCGCCCGTACCCGCCTCGCCGACCACCGCGAGGTCCGGCGCGTCGGTGATGATCATGTCGAGGGAGGCGCGGACGAGGGGCTGGTCGTCGACGAGGAGGACGCGCACGGGGACCGCAGGTCCGGCGGCGTCGGCGGTCATCGGACGGGCTCCGCGACCGGCATACACGTGAACGTCCCCGCGTCGGGGGCTGGTTGAGCTTCCTGGGGCGGCACCGGCAGCCGGGCCGTCACGCGGAAGCCGCCGTCCGGGCGCGGCTGCGCCGAGAAGTCGCCGTGCAGCAGTCCGACGCGCTCGCGCATGCCGACGATGCCGTAGCCGCCGCGGGCCGGGGCCCGTACGCCGTGCGTCGTCGTACGCGCCGGGTGCGGCTCCGGGTCCGCGCCCGGGTTGCTGACCTCGACGGCCAGCTCCGCCGCGCGGAAGTCGATGGTCACCGCGCAGGACCGCGCGCCCGCGTGCCGTACGACGTTCGTCACCGCCTCCTGGACGATGCGGTACGCCGACAGCTCGATCTCCGGCGGGAGTTGGCGCCGTACGCCGGACCAGGTCACGTCCACGCGTACGCCCGCGGCCGTCGTGGTCTCGGCGAGCCGGGGCACGTCGGCGATTCCCGGCGCGGGGGCGGGCCGTACGGCCTCGCGCGTACCGTCTCCGCCCGCGTGGGCGCCGCTCGCGTGCGCGCCGCGCCCGGTCGCGCCCGTCCCGGCAGAGCCGTTCCCCTGCGCGCTGTTCGCGTCCGAGCCGTTCCCGTCCGCGCCGTTGCCGTCCGCCTCGCGCAGGGCGCCGAGCATGTGGCGCAGCCCGGTCAGCGTCTCCCGTCCCGCCGTCTCGATCTCGCCGAGCGCGGCGCGGGCGCGATCCGGCTGGGTGTCGAAGACCTGCCGCGCCGCACCGGCCTGGAGCGCGACGATCCCGATGGTGTGCGCGACCATGTCGTGCAACTCCCGTGCGATCCGCAGGCGTTCGGAGGTGATCGCCCGTTCCGTCGCCTCCGCGCGCAACGCCTCCGCGTGCGCGTGGCGCTGCCACACCGCGTTGCCGACCAGCCACACGATCGCCGTCGTGAGCGCGGCCGTCAGCGTCGTCGTCGCGTCGGTCTCGTAGCCGAGCAGCGCGCGACCGCCCGAGTAGCCGACCAGCGTGGCCAGCGCCAGCACGCCCGCCGTCGCCGACGTGCGCAGCGGCTGCGTCGCCGCCAGATAGCAGACCGCCACGTCCACCGCGAGGAACTGCAACAGCGGGATGTCCCCCACCGCCATGGCCAACACCGAGCAGACGGTCCCGGTGAGCAGCAGGCACAGGGCGGGGAGCGGGCGGCGCTCGCGGCGCGCGGCGGCCAGGACGAGGACGGCCGCGAGGACTTCGTCCAACTGGTTGCCGAGGCTCAGGTCGAGCACGCTGAGGCCGCGGGTCTGCGTCTGCTCGAAGACGGTGTACGCGGTGACCGCGAACCAGATCAGCGCCATCCACGTACCCGGCCGTACGCGGGAGAGGCGTTTGAGCGGTGAGTGGGTGAAGTCCATGCTCAGCTCCCTGCCCAGGTCCATGCTCCGAGCGTAACGACCGTCCCCCACCTGGGCATTCACCCGGGGACGTAAGCCCGTGGGCGTACGGCGGGGCGGACCGTTCCGCGACCGGCGGACAGGGGGACGTCCTCCGGCGGCCGATGACCCGCGCCGCTCCGGACGGCAGCGTGGTCCCGTGATCGAAGTCAGCCATCTCACCAAACGCTACGGCCGGACCACCGCCGTCAACGACCTGTCCTTCACCGTCCGCCCCGGCCACGTCACCGGCTTCCTCGGCCCCAACGGCTCGGGCAAGAGCACCACTTTGCGGATGCTCGTCGGCCTGCACGCCCCCACTGGCGGCACCGCGACGATCAACGGCCACGACTTCCGGACCCGCCGCCGGGGCCTGCGCCACGTCGGCGCGCTGCTCGACGCGGGCGACGCGCACGGCGGGCGCACCGCGTACGACCATCTCCGCTTCCTGGCCCGCAGTAACGCCGTTCCGCGCGGCCGGATCGACACCGTCCTGCGCGAGGTCGGGCTCGGCGACGCCGCCGGCCGGCGCATCGGCGGTTTCTCGCTCGGCATGCGGCAACGGCTCGGTATCGCGGGCGCGTTGCTCGGCGATCCGCCGGTGCTGCTCTTCGACGAGCCGCTGAACGGGCTCGACCCCGAGGGCGTGCTCTTCGTCCGTGCGCTGTTCAGACGGCTGGCCGCCGAGGGGCGCACCGTCTTCGTCAGCAGCCACCTCATGACGGAGATGGAGCACACCGCCGACCGGCTCGTCGTCCTCGGCCGGGGTCGACTCCTCGCCGACGAGAGCGTTTCCGCCTTCGCCGCGCGCGGCGCGCGGCAGCGCGGGCAGGTCGTCGAGGTCCGCGCCGACGACCCGGCGGGGCTGGTGATCGCGCTCACGCGAGCGGGCGCCCGGGTGACGCAGGCGCCGGACGGCCTGCTCACGGTGACGGCTGCCGAAGGCTCCGGGATGGACGCCGTACGGATCGCGGGGATCGCCGTGGAGCGCGGCATCCTCGTCCACCAACTGACGACGCGCAACGGCTCGTTGGAGCAGGCGTTCATGGAACTGACAGGTACGAGCGTGGAGTACGCGGCGGAGTCGGGAGAGCGGTCATGAGTACGGAATCCGGCCTTCTCGAACCCGCGCCCCGCTTCTGGGACTTGCTGGCGGCGGAGTGGATCAAACTGTGGTCGCTGCGGTCCATCCCGTGGTTCGTGCTGCTCAGCGCCCTGGCCGCGGTCGGCGTGAACGCCAACGCCGCGCGCGCCGCCCGCGCGCACTGGCACTCAGGGCCGCCCCCGTTCACCGCGCACGGCGCCCTGCAAGAGGCGTTCAGCCGTCCCGCCGCCGCCTGGGTCCTGCTGGCCATGGGCGCGGTGGGCGCCATCGCGATCCTCAGCGAACAGACCACGGGCCTGCTCCGTACGACGTTCTGCGCCGTCCCCGCCCGCCGGGAGGTCATGACCGCCAAGGTCCTGGTCGTCACGGCGGTCGCCGCCGTCTTCGGCGTCCTCACCGTCGCCGCCTCCGTCTGGTGCGACGCGGCCATTTTGTACGGCCGTTACACCGGCGTCCCCCTCGCCGACCCCGTCGCCCTCCGCATCACCGCCGCCTCCGCCGTGCTCGCCCCGCTCGGCGCCCTCATCGGCCTCGGCCTCGGCGCCGTCATCCGCCACAGCGTCGCCACCATGGTCACGCTGTTCCTTCTCGCCTTCATCCTCCCCGTCTCCATCACCGACCGCACCCACCTCAGCGCCACTCTCACCCATGCGCTCCCCTTCAACGCCTGGTATCGCCTCACCCTCCCCATCGCCATCCTCCACGCCCCCTACCCCTCCACCATCCCCGGCGCCTGGCTCACCTTCGCCGCCTGGGCCGCCGCCCCCGCCCTCCTCGTCCTCCTGACGGTCCCCCGCCGCGACCAATAACGCCGCCCCGGCGGGGGCTGCGCTTCGCCTTGCCCTCGCAGTCGGGGGGCGGCGGGCCCGGGCGGGGGCGTGCCCGGGGCGGAGGGGGGCCGGGACGGCGGGCGCGCCGGGGCGGCGGGGCGAGGTCGGCGACGGTGGGCCGTCGCGGCGGCGTCCGGGGGGCATCTCCGCGTGCGGGGGGGCAGGTGGTGAGAATCCCCTGCATCTGCGTGGCCCCGGGGTCATCCCCGCATGCGCGGGGGCAACTCTTCGGCGAAGCGGCCTTTGCCGCCGCTCCGGGGGCATCCCCGCGTGCGCGGGAGCAGCCCAGTCGCTGCATCTGCGGCACCGCGACGTTGGAGTCATCCCCGCGTGCGGGGGGGGGGGGCAGAAATCCCCCCGTGGGCTCTAGTCGAGCGTCTGGGGTCATCCCTGCGTGCGCGCGGGGCAGCCCGTAACCGAAGAGGCCGAGCACGACGACCGAGGGTCATCCCCCCGAGCGCGGGGGGCAGGGGCCTACTGCCCCACCGTTCCCCGGCCGCCAGGGGTCATCCCCGCGTGCGCGGGGGGGCAGGTGATCCCGTTCGCGCTGGACCTCCGGGGCCCGGGGTCATCCCCGCGTGCGCGGGGGGCGGTACGGGCCGGACCGGTGGCCGTGGCGGAAGTCGGGGTCATCCCCGCGTGCGCGGGGGGCGTGGGGGTTTGTTGGCGGGTGGGGGCGGAATTCATCAGGTGGCGGGGATCGGGCAAATGCGGCGAACCCGGCGCGCGTGGAGACGGTCCGCGTACAGCGTAGAGCTGAGGCGAGTGACCAGCCCCTACGGCGTGGGCGGGGAGCGGCTGAGGTCGTCACGAGGTTCGTGGAGCGGGCGGGGGCCCTGGGCGACGCGCGCCTCGGCAGCCGCCGTCCCGGCTGACGCGGGGTCACGACGCGCCGTGCCGTCGCCGCGCGATACGCGATGGCGCGGCCGTCAGCGGCCGTTCACAAGGCGCGCCGCATGCAAACCAGTTGCTCCCGCTCGTCCCACGAGTCGGTGACGGTGAAGCCGAGCCGTTCGTACAGCGCGATGGCCCCGGTCCGCCACTTCCACACCGAGAGCCGGACCGTATCCGCGCCGTTCTCCGCCGCCTGCTCGAACGCCGCGCCGAGCAGAGCGGACGCGACGCCCCGGCCACGGAACCCGGCTTCGGTCCAGAGCCTCTTGACCTCGGAGTGCCCGTGGTCCGGACGCGTCACCACCACGCAGCCCACGGCGGCGTCCCGCACGAGCGCCACCAGCACGACATCGTCGGCGAACGCGCTCCGAGGGTCGGTGATCTCCGCCCGGTATCGATCCGGCAGCCCGTCCACCCCCGCGACCGCCTCCCCCTTCTCGGCCTCGGTCCGCAGGTGGTAGGCCGCCAGCAGCCCGGCCAGCCCGGCCAGCCCGTCCCCGGCCGAAGGTGCCTGGTCCGGCCACCGGACGACGGCGACCTCAGGTTGATCACTCATGCCGCCAGCATCACACGGGGCGCCCTTTCGTCCGCGCCCACCCCGTATCGAACGTCAGCGACCTCAACGCACGCAGTCGAGCCTTCCGACGTGCCCCCGCTCCCTCCGCGACCGCAGCTCCCGCCGTACGCCCCGCACCGCCCGGTCGGAGAATCGGGAGGCCCTACGCCCCGTCCAGCGTCGGTGAGTCCCGACGAGCGGTCATCCCCGCAGGCGCGGGGACCACCCCTGGGTCACGGTGTGGTGGACGACCACCCCGGGATCATCCCCGCGCGGGCGGAGAGCAGACAGCTTGCGCGCCGAGGCCGTACCCCTGCGCGGGGTCATCCCCGCGCAGGCGAGGAGCAGAAGTGGCCGTACGGCCTCGCGAAGAATGTCAAGGGGTCATCCCCGCGCGGGCGGGGAGCGGAAGATCGCCGCATCGAAGCCGAAGCGGCCGATGGGGTCATCCCCGCGCGGGCGGGGAGCAGGACTCGCGCAGCTCCGGCGTGGCCCCGGACCTGGGGTCATCCCCGCGTGTGCGGGGAGCGGCAGGACGCGCCCCGGCCGCTGGCCCGCGTGCGGGGGTCATCCCCGCGTACGCGGGGAACTGGAGGCTTTCGCGGTCTACGCCGTGTGCTGCAAGGGGTCATCCCCGCGTACGCGGGGAACTGGCTTGCTGACGTGCGGAGTTGCCGGGAGCAGAGCCCGGGTTGAGCCAGGTGCAAAGGGTCAGGCAGAGGCGGCGAACCGCGTCGCGACGAGGCCGCCCGCGTACAGGGTAGGGCCGAGGATGCGGCGGGGACTCAGCGGGCGGGACCCGGCACCGCAGAGTCGCCCCACGGCGCAGGCGCAGGCGCAGACGCAGGGGCAGGGACGAGGGCCCAGACGACCTTGCCGGGGACGCCCGCGCGCGGGGCGACACCCCAGCGGCCGTGGGTGACGGCGTCCACGAGGAGGAGCCCGCGCCCGCGTTCGGCGGCAACATCAGGGGTGGGGGCGTCGAGGAGGACGGGTAAGGAACCGCCGGCGGCGTCGTGGACTTCGAGGAGCAGGCCGTCGGCGAGCCGATGGGCGCTGACGCCGAACTGCTTGCCGGGAACGTGCCCGTGGCGCTGTGCGTTGGCGGCGAGTTCGGCGAGGACGAGGCAGGCGGCCTCGGCCACGTCGCGTTCGGCCCGCCACGCGGCAAGGGTTCGCATCAGCGAGTGACGGGCGCGCCGTACTCCCAACGCCGTTGGGGGCCACAGCTCTTGTGGATCGGTGTACGGCTGCGGGGGCGGCGGCGCGCCACCGCCCTTCGCCTCTACGGCAACTCCCGACATAGCGCCTTACCGTCTCTCCGTGCGTGATCGAATTCTCACTTTCCGTACACAAGCGTGAGGCGGGAGCCATACGATCGCCAGGGGTCGGCCGTTGACCCCGCGAACAGCAAGGGGTACGGGCCCGGGTACGTGGCCGCCGCCGCGAAACCCGCAGGCGGAGCCGCCAATCGGCGCTGGCCACAGGCTCGTTGCCCACGGCGGAGGCAAGGCGAAAGGAACGGGCGCTCGGATGATCGACGGAGCCGAGGACGAACTCAGCCCACGCGCGATGCTCGCGGCCGAACTCACCAGACAGCGGGAGCGCGCCGGTTGGACGCTGGCCGAACTCGCCGATCGTTCCAAGTACGACCCGTCGTATCTCCAACGCCTGGAGAAGGGCGTCCGGCTCGGCTCCCTCGACGCCATCGACGCGCTCGACCGGCTGTACGGAACCGGCGAACTCCTCAGCAAGTTGTGGCGTGCCGCCAAGCGCGAGGCGGGGCAGAGCCGTTACCAGGGCTTCAAGGACCTGGAGGCCGAGGCGACGAGCATCCAGGAGTTCGCCGTCAGCACCGTCCCAGGGCTTTTGCAGACACCGGGTTACGCCGAGGGGCTGTTGCGGACGCACGGCCCGGAGAGCGAGGAGCTGCTGGCGAAACGGGTCAGTGACCGTATCGCCCGGCAGGACCGGCTCACCAGCGCGAAACCGCTGAA
The DNA here is from genome assembly GCF_055558595.1 of Streptomyces sp. NPDC025721. Taxonomy (NCBI): domain Bacteria; kingdom Bacillati; phylum Actinomycetota; class Actinomycetes; order Kitasatosporales; family Streptomycetaceae; genus Streptomyces; species Streptomyces sp. NPDC025721. The sequence goes on from NZ_JBVHMF010000008.1 coordinate 137,020, forward strand.
CTACCGAGGCTTGCTGGACGAGTCGGTCCTCCGTCGACCAGCCCGTGACGCGAGCGTCTGGAGCGAGCAGTTGGAGCGCCTGGCGGAAGCCGCCGACCAGCCGAACATCACCCTGCAAGTGGTGCCGTTCGGCGTCGGGATGCACAACCTCCTCAGCAGTTCGCTGCAACTGCTGTGGCTCCCCAGCGGGCGAACGGTCGCCTATTTCGAGAGCAGTTGGAGCGGCCACCTCGTCGAGGAAACGGAGGAGGTGGAGCACTTTCGCTTGTCCTACGATCGTCTTCGGGACTCCGCACTGTCGCCCACCGAGTCCCTCGACCTACTGCGATCCGCGCTGGAGGACCACTAGTCATGCAGAGCACCGCACTGAACCTGAACGCCGCCAAGTGGCGCAAGTCGTCCTACAGCGGCGGGGCGGACCCGGACAGTTGCGTCGAGGTCGCCGACAACTTCCCCGGCACCGTCCCCGTACGCGACTCCAAAGACCCCCACGGCCCCGCCCTCACCTTCCCCACCGCCTCCTGGTCCGCCTTCATCGACGCCGTGAAGTCCGGCCAACTCCCCACCGTCTGAACGTCCGAGGACCAGTGATCATGCCAAGCACCGGACTGAATCTCAGCGCCGCCGCGTGGCGCAAGTCGTCCTACAGCGGCGGGGCGGAGCCGGACAGTTGCGTCGAGGTCGCCGACAACTTCCCCGGCACCGTCCCCGTACGCGACAGCAAAGACCCTCACGGCCCCGCCCTCACCTTCCCCACCGCCTCCTGGTCCGCCTTCATCGACGCCGTGAAGTCCGGCCAACTCCCCACCGTCTAGCGGTCCGCCCCGGCGCGAGGCCGGGGGCGGGGCCGGGGCGGGGCGTCAGAGGACGGCGAGGCGGTCGACCAGCAGCTCGGTTCTGCGTTCGGTGTCCCCCGGCGGGAGCCGCCCGGCACGGGTCAGGGTGGCGAGTCCGTGCAGGGACGCCCAGAACAGCTCGGTGAACAGCCCCGGGTGGACGCCGTCCCCGGCCACCTCGCCAAGGGTCTCCAGCAGGGCGGCGAAGGCGTCCTTCAGGGGCTCCGGCGTGTCCTCGTGCGCGAAGGCGAGGCCGCCGTCGAGGTTGAACATGGCGTCGTAGACCGCCGGGTTGCGTTCGGCGAAGTCCAGGTAGGTGCGGGCGAGGGTGGTGACCCGGGCGCGCGGGTCGTCCACGGCGGAGGTCGCGGCCCGTATCGCCACGGCCATCTCGGCGGCGCCCTGGAGGGCGACGGCGCCGATGATCTCGCGCTTCCCCCGGAAGTGGCTGTAGAGGACGGGCTGGCTGTACTCGATGCGCTCGGCGAGGCGGCGCGTGGTGACCGCGTCCCAGCCCTGGCGCTCGGCGAGTTCGCGGGCCGTGGCCACGATGAGGCGTTCGCGGCCCGCCCGTTCGCGCTCCTTGCGTTCCTGTACCGACATGACTCGATTCTAGCACCGCTAGACAATCGAGCGGTAGCAGGTCTAGCGTTGAACCAACGGCTAGCAACGCTAGATCCTGATCTCCGGGAGGGTCACCATGCTCAACGCACTTGAGGTCATCACCACCGTGGTCGTCGGCGTGATGGTGGGGGTGGAGTTCTCCGTCGCCTTCGTCATGAACCCGATCTTCAACGCGCTGCCCGACGACAGCGGCCAGCTCGCCCGCGCCCACGGGGGTCGCATGCTCGGCGCCGTGATGCCGTTCTGGTACATCGGCTCGCTCGTCCTCGCCGCCGTCTGGACCGTCGCCGGACGGCACCACGACGGCGTCGGCCTCGTCATCACCGGTGCCGCGCTGCTGATCGTCAGCGTGATCATGTCGATCCTGCTGCTCGTCCCCATCAACAACCAGAGCAAGACCTGGACCCCCGAGAATCGGCCCGCCGACTGGAAGCAGCAGATGAATCGCTGGGACCGCTTTCACTACGTCCGCGTCGCCGTCATCATCGCCGCCTTCGCCTTCCTGGCCGCCGCCCTCCTCTGACCGGGCCGCCCCGCCCCCGCCCGGGCGCTTGCGCGCGCCGAATCCCGCCCGTCCCCGCACGCGCGGGGAGCAGCGGATGCCGCCGTTGGCGTACGACAGGCCCTTGGGGACATCCCCGCAGGCGCGGGGGGGCGGTAGATCGCCGCGTCGAAGCCGAAGCGTCCCACGGGGTCATCCCCGCACGTGCGGGGAGCGGTTCAAAAGCGCCTGCCGCACCGTGTGTGCCGCAGGGTCATCCCGCACACGCGGGAGCGCGCCGTGGGCGCCGTGGGGGGCCGTAGGGCGTCGTGGGGGGCCGTAGGGCGTCGTGGGGGGGCTGCTCGCAGAGGTGTCGGCGGTCAGCGGCGAGGGGACCAGGACGGGGTGGAACCGCCTTCGGGGACGGGCGAGGGCGGCGGGAGGCGGCGGGTGATGCGGTCGAAGAGGTCGGTGAGGGGCTCGCCGATGTCGCGGCCGAAGTCGGTGAGGCCGTAGGTGACTTGGGGAGGAGTCGTCGGCTCGACCGCACGCCAGATCAGGCCGTCCTGGACCAGGGCGCGCAAGGTCTGCGCCAGCATCTTCTCGCTGATGCCCCGGATGCTGTCGCGCAGCTCGTAGAACCGCAGGTCGTTGGTCCGCAAGGAGATCAGCACCCAGATGCCCCACCGGCTGGTCACGTGGTCGACCATGTCGCGCGCGGGGCAGTCGGTGTGAAACACCTCATACCGAGGGTCCGCCGCGACCGGCTTCAGCTGCACGCCTTCCTCCATGCCCGGAGCTTACCTCGGGGTATGTCCTTACGGAAAGTAAGCCCGGCTCCTAGCGTCAATCCCCGTAGCCACAACGGATAACGCAGCAGGAACGAGGAGCCGAACATGATCGTGGTGACCGGTGCGACCGGAAACGTGGGCCGGCCTTTGACGCAGGCACTGGCGGAGGCGGGCGAGCAGGTGACGGCGGTGTCGCGGCGCCCCCCGACCGGCTCGGCGCAACTGCCGGACGGCGTACGCCACTTGTCGGCCGACCTGGCCGAACCGGCGAGCCTGGAAGCGGCGTTGGACGGAGCGAAGGCGCTGTTCCTGCTCCTGTCCGGCGACTTGCACGCCCCCGAAGCCAGGCCCGCCGACCTCATCGGCCTCGCCGCTGCCCACGGCGTACGCCGGGTCGTCCTGCTGTCCTCGCAGGGCGTGTCGACCAGGCCGCTCGACCCGTCGCGGGTCGCGATGCGCGCGGTGGAGGACGCGTTGCGCGGCTCCGGCCTGGACTGGGCGATCGTACGACCGGGCGGCTTCGCGTCCAACGCCCTGGCCTGGGCGGAGTCCGTGCGTACGGAGCGGACGGTCGCCGCGCCCTTCGGCGACGTGGGGGTTCCGGTCGTCGACCCGGCCGACATCGCCGAGGTCGCGGCGGCCTGCCTCCTGGACGACCGGCACAACGGCGGGGTGTACGAACTGACCGGGCCCGAGGTCATCACGCCACGTCAGCAGGCCGCTGCCCTCGCCGCCGCGCTCGACTCGCCCGTACGGTTCCACGAACTCACCCGCGACGAGGCCCGGTTGGCGATGACCCGCTTCGTACCGGCCGAACTCGCCGACGACACCCTCGACATCCTCTCCGCCCCGCGTCCGGCCGAGTTGGCCATCAGCCCGGACGTCCAGCGCGTCCTCGGCCGCGCCCCGCGCCCCTTCCGCGACTGGGTCACCCGTAACATCGCCGCCTTCCGCTGAGGCGCCGCGTCCCGGTCAGCCCGGCCTGACCTCCCAACTCGGGTTCTGGAGGCGGGTGTTGTGGACGGTGATGTCGGCGTGGTCGGCGGGGTGGGCCGTGGCGGCGTAGAGCCGCTGGGCGGGGAGGTAGCGGTCGCGCCAGGACCGTTCGATCTCGGCGGCGGCCGTCAGCGCCGCGTCTCGGCTCCGGGCGGCGGCCGTCAGCGCCGCGTCTCGGCTCCGGGCCCGGTCCACCGTCTGCTCGAAGGGGACGGACACGAGGACGCGCAGGTCCCACCGGTCGAGGAGTTCGGGACGGAGGAGGAAGACGCCGTCGAAGAGGAGTACGGCGTCCGCCGGGGCGGTCGCGGCCGGTGGCGACAGCGCGGTGTCGGTCTGCGCGTCGTAGGCCGTCGTTCGGAACCTCCGGTCTCCGCCAGGTCCCAGCGGGTCGAGCAGGAACCGGCACAGCGCGGCGCGGTCGTGGGCGTCGAAGTAGCAGCCTTCGGCGGTGTACCGGCCGCGCCGGTAGCGCTGTGCGCGCGGGACGAGGAAGTCGTCCACCGTCGCCCGGATGACCTCGCGACCCCGCGCCCGCAGCACGACGGCGAGTTCGTCGGCCAGCGTCGTCTTCCCCGCGGCCGGCGGCCCGTCGACCGCGACCCGCACCGGGTGCCTTGTCGTGACCGCCCCAGCCGTGACCGCCCCGGCCGCCCCGGCTGCCCCGGCCGTGACCGCACCGGCCGCCCCGACCGCCTCCGCCAGCCGATCGATGAGCTCCTGACGGGTGCCTCGTTCCATCGCCGCCCCTCCCCACGTGAGGGGCGGGCGGATGCCGTCCCCGGTCAGCCTCCCGCCGAGGCCGCGGCAACGCAGAACTCATTGCCCTCGGGGTCGGCCATCACCACATGGTGCCCCTCGAACTCCTCCAGGACGACCCCGCCCGCCTTCACCAGCCGCTCGGACTCCGCCTCGATCCGTGCCCACCGCTCGTCGGGGCTGCCGTGTCCCGGCACCCGGACGTCGATGTGGAGCCGGTTCTTGGCGGTCTTCGGCTCGGGGACCTTGAGGATGCAGAGCCGGGGGCCGACGCCGTCGGGATCGCAGAGCCACGCGCCGTCGTCCGCGGAGTCGTCCTCCGGAAGGTCGAACTGCGCCAGCCACTCCTCACGGGTCGTGAAGGGAGCGGGCGGCGGCTCGTCCACATACCCCAGGGCCGTCTTCCAGAACGTGGCGAGGAGTTTCGCGTCCGCGCAATCAAGGGTCAGATCGATTCTTGCTGCCATGACAGGACCGTAACGCGCACCTCGGACAATCGCGGCCGACGCGGACGAGGGCCGACCGCGAATACCTCGACTTCCGCGGAGGGTGTCTTCCCCGCATTACGCGGGGGCGGCGGAGGGGCTGACCTGGGGGATTGTCGGCGGGTGGGGGTGGGTTCGGCAAGGTCGCGGGGGCGGGCGAATGGGGCAGGTGGCCGCCTGGTGGGGGACGGTGCCGGCGGGTGACCGTGAGCACGTGCCGCACGCGTCCGCGCGGTCCGGGGTGGTCGGTAGGGTGACCGGCTGTGGAGGACATGGTGGGCGTCCCGGCGGGACGGGTGACGGTGTCGGACCGGCGGACGCAGAAGAGCTGGCAGGTCGAGGTCGCGGCGTTCGAGATGGCGGCGGTGCCGGTGACGCAGGAGGCGTACGCGGAGGTCACCGGCCGGAGGCCGAGCAGTGTGGAGGGCGAGCGGCTGCCGGTGGAGGGGGTTTCGTGGTGGGACGCGGCGGAGTTCTGCGACGCCCTGTCGCGGCGGGAGGGGCTGACGCCCGCGTACGCGTTGGACCGTGAGGCCGAGCGGGCGGAGTGGGACGCGGCGGCGGACGGTTACCGGCTGCCCACCGAGGCCGAGTGGGAGTACGCCTGCCGGGCGGGGACGACGGGGCCGAGGTACGGGCAGCTCGACGCCGTCGCCTGGCACCAGGGGAACTCGGACGGGCGTACGCACCCCGTCGGCGGCAAGGAGCCCAACGCCTTCGGCCTGTACGACATGTTGGGCAACGTGTGGAACTGGTGCTGGGACGTCTACGACGCCGAGGTGTACGGGACCTACCGGGTGCTGCGCGGCGGCGGCTGGGCCGACGAGCACTGGAGCTGCCGCGCGTCCGTGCGGCGCCGCAGCCATCCGACGTTCGGAATCGACGACGTGGGGTTCCGCGTCGCACGTTCTACGCTGCCGCCGTCGCCGCCCCGGCCGTAAGCACCGTAAGGACCGTAAGGGTCGCAGGACTATCGACCTCCACGGTCGCCCACGTCCGGACACGCATCGCCGTTCCCCCAACGCAGGGCCTTGGGGCCGGGGTTATCCCCGCACGCGCGGGGAGCAGCCGGTCATGCGGATCGTCGAAGAGGTCGCCGAGGGGTCATCCCCGCTCGCGCGGGGAGCAGCGCTCGGCGTAGCCGTGCAGGTGACTCAGGGGGTCATCCCCGCTTGCGCGGGGAGCAGATCAGCACCGTGCAGTTCGCCATGAACTCCGGAGGGTCATCCCCGCTTGCGCGGGGAGCAGGACCGCGACGAGACCGTCGGCTATCTCGGGTCGGGGTCATCCCCGCTTGCGCGGGGAGCAGCCGCACCGCCGCCGGCCGCGGTGCACGACGACGGGGTCATCCCCGCTTGCGCGGGGAGCAGGCTCGCTGACGTGCGGGGTTATCAGGGGGCAGGGGCCGATTGAACCAACTGTCGAGGATCGGGCGAATAGGGCAAGCGGCTCCTGAAGGCGGGCCGCACGGCCCCGAGCACAGGATATGGCCACGGCCGGCGGCCGCAGGGGCCAAGGCTGGACCGAGCGTCAAGACGGTGGTGCGGGCGACTCACGGGGGCTGGGTCCAAACAATCAGCGTGCGGTGAGCCGCAGTTCGTTCCGCCGCACCGAGTGGGCGGGGGGCGCCCGGAGTTCCGTCGTACGTCATCCGGCGCGCTGGCCGAAGGTGACGCCAGGGCTGAGGCTCAGGGCCAGGACAGTGTCGAGTGCGGTCTCCAGCGGAAGGCTGTCCCGCTGGATCTGGGCGAGCAGGAGTGCGCCCTGCAAGGCGCAGAGGAGGGTGACGGCCAGGTCGTCCGGATCGATGCCGGGCCGGAGGCGCCCGGCGGCGTGCAGGGCGGCCAGCCCTTGGCCGATGACGGTGGACCAGCGGCCGAACCCGACCGAGACCCGAGCGCGGGCCCGCGCGTCGCTCTCGGCGAGCTGACCGCCGAGGGACCCGAGCGGGCAGCCGCCCCGGCCGTCGAGGCGTCCGGCCTCGGCGACGACCAGGTCGCGCCAGGCGCGCAGCCCCTCGACCGTGTCGAGCCCCGCCTGCTCGGTGGTGGTGACGATGGCGTCGGCCTGGCGGTCGATCACCGCCTGCACGAGCGCTTCCTTGTCGGCGAAGTAGTGGTAGAGCTGCGAGCCGCTGACCTGGGCCGCGGCCTTGACGTCTTCGAGGGTGGCGCCCGCGACGCCGCGTTCGTGAACGAGTTCGGCGGCGGCGTCGACGATACGGGCCCGGGTCCGCAGCCCCTTGGGCGTCAGCTTGGCCGTCGGGCGCGTATCGGTAGCCATGACGCCACGCTAACACCGTTTTGGACTTGAGAACCCATTTTTTGGACGCGAGAGTGGAATCTGCGACCCAGAAATCACTGGGCCCATCGCAGCACGAATCGCAGCACGCAAGGGGCGCTCTCATGAACGACATCTCAACCCCGGTCGCCGACCGGGCCGCCGAGGTCCAGGCGCAGGCCGCCGGGCGGCTGCCCGCCGAGGTCGGAACCGCCTTCGAGAACGAGAGGCGGCGGCTGATGGCGGCCGGTGTCCCGGACGGCGTCGCCGGTCCGGGCACCGCCATGCCCGACGGCGACCTTCTGGACGCGACCGGTCGGCCGACGAGCCTTTCGGCCGTACGGGCGGGGCGCCCGGCCGTCGTCGTCTTCTACCGGGGCGCCTGGTGCCCGTACTGCAACCTGACCTTGCGCACCTACCAGGAGGCCCTGGTCGACCGACTCCGAGCGCAGGGCGTCGCCCTGATCGCGCTCAGCCCGCAGAAGCCGGACGGCTCGCTGACGATGACCGAGAAGCTCGGCCTGTCGTACGCCGTGCTGTCGGACCCGGGGAACCAGATCGCCGCGCGGCTCGGCATCGTCTTCACCCTCGCCGACAGCGCGCAGGACGCTCAGGCGTCCCTCGGCGTCCGCCTCACCGACGTCAACGCCGACGGGTCCGCCGCTCTCCCGCTCGCCACGACCGTCCTCGTCGGCGCCGACGGCTCCATCCGCTGGATCGACGTCCACCCCGATTACACGACGCGGTCGGAACCCGCCGAGATCCTTGCCGCCGTCGCGGCCCTCGAATAGCCCTCGACGGAGCCGCGCACTGAGCAAACACGTCATCCCCGCACGCGCGGGGGGCCGCCATGCGCGGGGCACAGCGCCAAGTAGCCCCCGGGGCCATCCCCGCACGCCGCGGGGTGCACGACGCCCTGGAGAAGACCGTCACCAAGCACATGGGCTCATCCCCGCACGCGCGGGGGGGCAGTTCGGTGACAGCATCGGCGAACTGCTGGACCGGGGGTCATCCCCGCACGCGCGGGGGGGCAGATGCTGTGGCCCGCGTAGCTGGCACGGGCTGGGGGGTCATCCCCGCACGCGCGGGGGGCGGATCCCGCCGAACCGGCCCAGAGTGACGCCCGCGGGGTCATCCCCGCACGCGCGGGGGGCGGTACGTGACGACGGCCCGCCGGCACTGGGAGACGGGGTCATCCCCGCACGCGCGGGGGGCGGTCTCGCTGACGTGCACGTTTAGCAGTGGGGGGAGGCGGATGGAACCAGCTGTCAAGGATCGGGCAGATGGGGCGAACCGCCACGCGGTGGGAGTGCGTGCCGGGGCCGGGTACAGGGTACAGGGTACGGCGGGGTGGCGCCGCGTGTGGGGGGACGGGAGAGGCCGGGCGGGGGCCCGGCCTCTCTTGGCGGGGGTCAGGACAGGAAGGTCTCGCAACGGCCACCGACGTTGGTGTTGTTGCCGGTGCCGGGGTGGGCGGTGTCGAGGCCGGGGCCGCAGTCGAGGGTGTCGTTGCCGGTGGTGGACCGGACGGTGTCGGAACCGTCGCCCGCCGAGACGACGTTGTTGCCGCCGCCCGCGTCCACGCGGTCGTCGCCCCCACCCGTCGTGATCTGGTCGTTGCCGCTGCCCGCGAGGACCACATTGGCGCCGTCGCCCGTGGAGACGACGTTGTTGCCGCCGCCCGCGTCGGTGTACGAAGGGCCGGTGCCTGGCAGGGAGATGCGGTCGTTGCCCGCGCCGGTCAGGACGCAGTCGCTTCCGCCGCCGCCGTCGACGGTGTCGTTGCCGCCGCGGCCGAGGATGAGGTCGTTGCCGGGGGTGCCCGTGAGGCGGTCGTTGCCGGTGGTGCCGAGGATGACGTTCTGGATGTCGATGCCGGTGCAGGGGCCGAAGGTGACGGAGCCGGTGTGGCGGATGCCGGTGAGGCCGGTGGGGGTCTCGGTGTAGGTGAGGGAGGCGCCGCGGGCGACGGTCGCGGGGACCGGGGCGAGGACGGCGGGCTCGCCGTCGACCGTACGCACGGTGGTCGTGCGGCCGGAGCCGGTGATCTCGTAGGAGCCGCGCCCGAGGGAGAGCGTGGCCGCGCCGCCGGTCAACTGGACCTGGGCGGGGGCGGATCCGGGGCCGACGTACACCAGCACGCCCGCGGGGTCGCGGGCGTCGGAGACCAGGACCGTACGGCCGCCGGTGGCGACGACACGGCCGGAGGTGGTGCCGCCGAGGGCCACGTCGGAGAAGCCGTTCAGGGGCAGGAAGGCGCCGCCCGCCGCGCAGGCGATCGTGCCGCCGCGCAACGCGTGCCCGCCGTCGTCGCTGTCGTCGGACCAGAAGACCGGCTTGCGGCCGTCGACGCACTCGGAGCGCGGGGCGAAGGCGAAGCCCTCGTTGTTGAGGTTGGGCATCGCGGCCGGGCGCTCGTAGAGGCCGGTGGCGGCGAAGTCACCGTTGGCGCCCACGGCGAAGGTCGCCGTACGGCCGTTGCAGGTGTCGTCGCACACGGCCCACAACTGGTCGGCCTCGGCGTCGAACTGGAGCTCCATGACGCTCGGGAAGCCGCTGGCGAAGGCGGCGACGCGGGTGAAGCCGCCGCCGGACTGGTCGAGGGCGTACGCGTAGACGCTGCCGTTGCCTTCGAGGCCGACGAAGAAGAGGCCGTCGCCGTGGTCGGGGTAGGCGGCCGGGGAGTACGCGGCGCCCGTGTGCTGGTCGCGGAAGCCGTGCGAGGTCAGGTAGGTGTCGGGGACCCAAGTGATGCCCTCAAGGCCGCTGTTGGCGCCGACCGGCGGCAGGTCCGCGGTCAGATTCCACTCGCGGGTGGCGCGCAGCGCGCCGGACCCCGTGCCGGGCGTGTCGAAGCGCAGCACCTCGGGACGGCTCACGCCGCTGACCGCGTTGTCGCGCTCGGTCGAGACGAAGACGCCGCCGGAAGGGCCCGCGCCCGTCAGGGCGACCCCCTCGGCGTCGGGGTCACCGGTCCCGTCCGGGTAGCGCAGCGCCTTGCCCGCGCTCCACCCGTCGGCGGTGTCCGGCGCCCACTTGGCGCCGTCCCACTCCAGCCGGTACAGCGTGGAGGGGCCGTTCCTGACCGCCCACAGCACACCGGGAGTCGGCCCGCCGGAGCCCTCGTACGCCAGACCGCTCAGGTTCGTACCGAAGACGTTCGCGTCGTCGACCGTGGTCACCGAGGAGCCGCCCGGCCACGGGGAGGCCGCGACCTGACCGGCGCACGCGTTGGCCGCGCCCTTCGTGGAGGCGGCCGTCGTCGCGAAGTCGCCCGTGCCGTCGGGGCAACGCCCGTACGTGGTCGCCGCGTGGGCGGTCCAGGAGTACGCGTCGATCAGCGTCGTGCCGTCCGGCAGGAAGAGGCGGGCGGAGTCGGCGCCGCCGAGACCGAAGGCCGACTCGACGTCGAGGGCGAGGAAACCGCCCGGCGCGACCGACGTACCGGCGGGGACCGTGAAGACGTGGGAGTCGTCGTTGTCCTTGACGAGCCAGCCCGATATGTCCACGGACACGGGACTTGTGTTGGTCAACTCGACCCAGTCGCCGGGCGTTCCGCCATTGGACTCGACCTCATTGATTCTCACGGCCGACGAGGGCGCTCCGCAGTCGTTCGCGGCGCCCTTGGTGGAGGCGGTCGTGGTGACGAAAGCGCCGGTGCCGTCGGGGCAACGGCCGTACGTGGTCGCCGCGTGGGCGGTCCAGGAGTACGCGTCCACCAAGGTCACGCCGTCGGGCAGGAAAAGCCGCGCGGAATCCGCGCTTCCCAGCCCGAAGACGGGGTCGACGTCGAGCGCGAGAAAACCGCCGGGCGCGATCGACGTACCGGCGGCGATCGTGAACACATGGGAGTCGTCATTGTCCTTGACGAGCCAACCCGACACATCAACAGCAATCGCACCCGAATTGACCAACTCGACCCAGTCGCCCGGCGTTCCGCCATTGGACTCGACCTCATTGATTTTCACGGCGGAAGGCGCCGCGTCGGCCGTCGGCGAAACAGTCGGTGAAACGGCCGGCGAACCGGCCGGCGAAACCGCCGAGGCGGCGGGCGAGGACGCGAGGAAAAAGGGAATCGCGGTCAGGAACGCGACGCCCAGAGTGATTGACGCACGCCATCTCTTATGCAAGGTTTGCAAGGCTGTGGGTCCCTCTTCGGTCGGCACGGCGGGAAATGAGCAGGGGTCCCGCGAAGCCTCCGACAGCCCGGCGAATGGCGGGCGAACCGCGGGCGAACGCCAGGTGAGCCTTCGGTTCCACACCGAGCATCACGATCTTGAAACAATTCTGGTCAGACATCAGAAGGCTCAATAGTCTCCGGGTGCACGGCAGTTAACAGTGACTGCCACGTTCCTCGGGGAGCATGCATTGGCCATACACGAGCACGAGGTCGACCGTCGCACGTTGTTCAGAGTCGGCCTGGGCGGAGCGGTCGCCGCCGTCGTCGGTACCGAACTGGCCTTGCCCGGAGCGGCCGTCGCCGCGCCGTCGCCGCAATTCCCGTGGATCATCGACTGCGACACGTGGGGCGCCCGGCCGCCGTCCAGCCCGATCCAGATCACGGGCAACACCACGAACAAGATCATCCTGCACCACATGGCGTTCCCCAACGTCACGGACTACTCGCGCGCCCACGCGGTCCAGCTCGCCAAGGACTGCCAGGACCTGCACATGGACACCAACGGCTGGGCCGACACCGGCCAGCACTTCACCGTCAGCCGCGGCGGCTACGTCATGGAGGGCAGGCACCGCAGCCTGGAGACGCTGGTCACCGGGGAACACCAGGTCACGGCCGCGCACTGCCCCGGTGAGAACGGCAACGCGATCGGCATCGAGAACGAGGGCACGTACATCACGGAGACGCCGCCGCGCGCGCTGCTCGACTCCCTGGTGGAGCTGTGCGTCGCCGTGTGCCGGCAGTTCGACCTGCACGCCTGGGACATCTTCGGGCACTGGGACTTCCGGCTCGGCACCGAGTGTCCCGGCGCCGCCTTCTACGCGCAGTTCCCGACGATCCGCTCGCGCGTCCTGACCCAGATGCGCACGCCCCGGCGGGACATCCCCGCGCGCCGCTGGCCGGACATCTGGCGGTTCGTGGACAGCCAGGTCGTCGGGGTCGCGCAGTACCTGCTCAACAACGCCGGGTACACCGCGCTGACGCCCAACGGCGTCTTCGGCACCGACATGAACGCCGTGGTCGCCGACTTCCAGACCACGCACGGCATTCCGGTCACGCCCGACGCCACTTTCGACACCGCCACGTGGGAAGCGCTGGCGCCCGTACTCGACAAGCACGCCACCGGGCTGCCGGTGAGCGGCCTCCAGTCGATCCTGGCCCTCAAGGGCTTCGCCGGTGTCACGGTCAACGGCACCTTCGACCACGCCACCCAGAAGGCCGTCCAGGACCTCCAGCGGCTGCACGGCCTGCGCCCCAACGGCAAGGTCGACCTGAGCACGTGGTGTGCCGCGGTCGGCGGGTCCGTCCGCGAGGCCTTCTGTTAACCCGCGCCATACGGGTGCGGTGCACCTGAACTTTTAGGGGCGTTGGGGCCGCCGTTGGGGCGGAGCCAACGCCCCTACGGGGCACGTCCCGGCCGGGGTCTTACGGCAGGCAGAGGATCAGGATGCACAGGCCCTGGTGCGCGGGCGGCGTCGTCGGGGACGTGCTCGGCGACGCGGGGTCGGCGGGGGTGGTGGCCGGGGGCGCCGTCGTCGTCGTGCCGGGGTCCGCGGGGGTGTCGGCGGCGGTGCCGGTGCCGGTGTTCACGGCTTGCGTGCCGGTCGACGGGGGCGTCGAAGGAGCCGTCGAGGCGGACGGGGCCGGGCCGGTGGCCGGGGAAGTGGCGGGCAGCGGGGCCGTACCGGCGTTGGTGGCGGCCGGGTGGGTCGCCTCGGCCGTGGGGAGCGCCGGGGTACGGGTGTGCCGCTGGGTGGCGGGCGCGGCGGCGTGCGAGCCCGAAGTCGGTTCCGTGGCCTGCGCGTTGTCGGTGCGCAGCGTCACCGGCGTCACGGTGTCGTACGACGAGGACGCCGTCGTGCCCCGGCCGGAGCCGTGGTTCTGCATGGACGCGACGGTCACGCCGCCGCCGAAGAGGGCCACCGCCGTGGCGACGCCCGCACGGCGCCGGTTCTTCTTCCACCGCTCCAACTGCCGCCGCCGGGCGGCGCGTCCGCCCTGCAAGCGGGGCACGAGCGAGGAGGGCCCGACGACGGACGCCGTCCTCTCCTCGTCAGCCGCAGCCGAAGCCGCGGCGCCAGCCGAAGCCGCAGGGGCGGCCGGGAAGACGGAGGGCTCCGGTATGTACGCGGCGGGCTCGTACGGAGCCGGGTCCGCGTACGAGACCGGAGCCGGGTCCGCGTACGACGCCGGGTCCGCGTACGAGACCGGTGCCGCGTCCGTCTCCGGCGCGTAGGCGCCGCAACCCGGGCACACCAGCGCCCCGTTGACGGAGCGGCGGCACGTGTAGCAGTAATCCATTCGTGGTCTTTCTCCGCTGGCTTCGCGGCCGAGGGTGGGCCGCAGGGATGTCCACGTCCCCCGCGAAGGGGCAGCCGACCGAAACTAACAGCTGTAACGGGAGGGGTTGCAAGCGACCTGTGTGCTTTTTGAAAAGCCGCGCCGCCTCCTGGGCGGCAATATCCCGACGTGCCCGCCAAATGCGGACGTTCCGCACCCGCGTCAACGACGTGAAGTGCGGCAGGCGGCGCCGCCCACGGTGCCGTTCGGGCGCAATCCGCCCGCGCACCGGCAACCCGATGTCCTCACCTACGTTTTCGTTCATCTCATCGACGGTAAAAACCCATAGCGTGATGCGCCATGGAGAATCAGCAAACCAGCGCCGCCTCGGGGATAACGCGACGCGGCCTCATCGTCGGCGCCGTCGCCGCCGGACTCACCGCGACCGCCGGAACCGCGAGCGCGCAAACGAGCCGACAGGGCACATCGGGACAGTCCGGGAGCACACCGGCGTTCACTCCGCCGGAATCGGCGAAATACCCCGGTTACGCCGAATACAAGCCGCCGAATTACCAGTTGGCCGTTCCGGGGGAATCCCTCGTGGCGGGCCGCGCGGACTACCCGGTCGCGCCGGGTATCGTCCTCACCTCCTTCGACACATTCGGCCGCACCGGCTGGACGCGGGTCCATGTGCTCAACGCCGATCTCGGCAACGCGTCGGTCGGCGTGGACCTCGTCGCGGACAAGGTGAGCGATCCGCGTCCGCTCGCCCAGGCGGCGAACGCGCAGCACGCCGTGGCCGCCGTCAACGGCGACTATTTCGACATCACCGAGACCTTCGCGGCCGAGGGCCCGGAAATCCAGGACGGCACGCTCCGCAAGGGCACGAACAAGACGGCGACCGTCGCGGCGATCGGCGCCGACCGGGTGGCCCGGCTGGCCGACCTGGTGCTCACCGGTACGGTCACGGTCGCCGGGACGCGACGGCCGCTCACCGCCCTCAACTCGCCCTCGGTCCCCGCCGACGGCGTCGCCGCATACACCCCGAAGTGGGGCGCCGGGCGCCGCACGCTCATCCAGGACGCGGGCCCGTACACCGAACTCGTCGTCGCGGGCGGGAAGATCACCGCCGTCAACGCCCAACTCACCGACACCGCGGTGCCGGAGGGCGGTCTCGTCGTGCTCGGCCGGGGCGCGGCGACGGCCCAACTGGCCGCCGCCAAGCCCGGTGACGCCGTCACCGTCGACTTCGCGCCGCGGACGAACGCGCCCGTCGCGCTGCGCACCGCGCTCGGCAGCGGTGAGGTGCTGGTGCGCGGCGGCACGGCGATCGACTTCCCGCCGAGCACCGGCAACGACGCGGCCAAGCCGCGCACCGCCATCGCGTGGCTGGACGGCGGCCACCGCCTGCTGCTTGTCGCGATCGACGGCTCGGCCAACTTCTCCGCCGGGCTCAGCTTCGACGACACCGCCAAGCTGCTGGTGCGGCTCGGCGCCACCGAGGCGTTCATGCTCGACGGCGGCGGCTCCACCGAGATCGTCGCCCGCAGGCCCGGCGACACCGGGGCCGGAGTCGTCAACACCCCCTCGGACGGCGGCGAGCGGCCCGTGCCCAACGGCGTCGGCCTCTTCGCCGCCCGCAAGGGCTCGGGGCGGCTGCGCGGCCTCGACGTACGCCCGCGCGCCGACCGCGTCGTGCCGGGGCTGACCGTGGACGTCGCGGCGGCGGGCTACGACGAGACGTGGGCGCCGGTGCCGATCGACGAACACCGCGACCCCGTACGGTGGTCGGCCTCCCCCGGCTCCCTCGGCACCGCGCGCGACGGCGTCTTCCGCGCCAGGAAGCCCGGCGCGGGAACGCTGCGCGCCCGGTCCGGGGACGCGGACGGCGCGCACGAACTGCGGGTCCTCGGCGACCTGCACCGGCTGGCGTTCACCGAGCGGGCCGTCACCATCGACCCCGGCGCGACCGCGTCGGTCAGCCTGACCGGGTACGACGCGGACGGTTTCGACGCGCCCGTCGCGCCGCGTGACGTCCGACTCGTCTACGACAAGGCCCTGATCACGGTGGCCGCGCAGCCCGACGGCAGCCTCCGGATCACCGGTGACGCGGGCGCGGTCGGCAAGGCCACCGTCCTGACGGCGACCGTGGGGGGCGTGACGGCACGGCTGCCGGTGACGGTCGGCCTGGTCGACGTGTCGCTGGCCGAGTTCGAGCCGGCCGAGAACTGGACGGCGCTGGCCGCGCGGGGCACGGCGTCGGTCGCCTTCGTCGCCGCCCCCGACCGGCCGGGCGCGGCGGCCGACAACCACGCGCTGCGGCTCACGTACGACTTCACCGGGCAGACGAGTACGTCGGCGGCGTACGCGGTGGCCGGCGGCGGTCCGATCACGCTGCCCACGGGCACGAAGCGGATCGCGCTGTGGGTCAACGGCGACGGCAACAACCACTGGCTGCGCTGCATGATGTACTCGCAGGGCACCACCAATGTGCCGTTCACGCTCGCGCTGACCGTGGACTGGACGGGGTGGCGGCGGGTCGTCGGGGACCTCCCCGCCGGGTACTCGGAGCCGGTCACGCTGCTGCGGATCTACATCGCGGAGACGTCGCAGACCAACAAGAACGCGGGGCGGCTCGACTTCGACGGGCTCGCCGCGCAGGTCGGGCAGCAGCCGGACACCTCGCAGGCCCCGCAGCCCGACCCGTACGTGGTCGAGCAGGGCGGACTGCCGGACCGGCGGTGGACCTTCGCGGTCCTGTCCGACCTGCACGTCAGCGCGGCGGCCGGGCTCGACTCCTTCTCCGGGCGGCAGGCGGTGACCGCGCTCGGCCAGGCCGTCGCGACCCGGCCGGACTTCCTGCTGATCAACGGCGACTTCGTGGACAACAACAACCCCGAGGACTTCGCACTCGCCAACGGGCTGCTGCGCGACCACGTACCGGCCGGGCTGCCGGTGTACTGGACGCCCGGCAACCACGAGGCGGGGCTGTCCGCGACCGGCGGCCTCGACGCGTTCCTCGCCGTGACCGGCCGCCCCAACCGGCAGGTCTTCGACCACAAGGGGACCCGTTTCATCCTGCTGGACTCGCACACCGGCGACATGCGGACCTCGGACTGGGACCAAGTGCCTCTGCTCCAGGCCGAGTTGGCGAAGGCGGCCAGGGACCGGTCGGTGACCGGTGTCGTGCTGTCCTTCCACCACCCCTTGCGGGACCCCTCGGGCGCGGGCGCCTCACAGCTCGCCGACCAGCTGGAGGCCGGGCTCCTCCAGAAGTGGCTGGCCGACTTCCGGGAGACCTCCGGCAAGCCGGTCGCGCTCTTCACCGGCCACGCGCACACCGCGTCGGTCACGCGGACCGACGGCGTCCTGGAGGTCACCACCCCGGCCGTGGGCAAGACGCCCTACAGCTCGCCCGACCAGGGCGGCTTCTTCGGCTGGATGCACGTCGGCGTCGACCCCAGGCCCGCGCGCGTCCGGGCCGGGCAGCCGAGCCCGCGGACCCGCGAGTGGCTGCGGGCCGAGAGCCGCCCGGTCATCGACGGGATCGAGCTGACGGCGGACGGTCCCGTGCCCGTCGGCACGTCGGCCGCTCTGGCGGCCACCGGCATCACCAGCGAGTTCGGACTGCGCTTTCCGCTGCGCTACCCCGCCACGGTGGTCTGGTCGGGGTCCGCGGGCGTCCTGGTCACCGACTCGCCCTCCGAGGCCAAGGCCGCCAAGCGCCGTCCCGGGACCCTCGCGGTCCTGGACCCGACGACCGCCACGCTCACCGCGCTGCGGCGCGGCACGGTCACGGTGACGGTCGCCTCGGGCGGCCTGACGGCGTCGGCGACGGTGACGCTGAAGTAGCCGCTACGTACCCGCGTACGCCGATCCGTACGCGGGCCCGGCACGCCTTGTGAGGTCCCGCCCCCGCGGCGGGGCCTCACTTCACCTCGTTGCCGTCGGCGTCCAGGGAGTGCTCCTGCCAGTACTTGTCCCACTTGTCGTCCACGTGCCGGGGGACCTTGCCCTTCGGGTAGCGCACGAAGCCCTTCGGCGGCTCCTCCTTGTCCGACACGCAGGCCCCGCCGCCCGCCGGGGGCCCGACCGACGCCACCGGGTACTCCCCGCCCGAGCACATCGCGTCCTGCATGCTGCACGCCGAGCCGAGCCCCATGAAGGCGACGCCCGCGAGGGACAGTCCGATCAGGGTGAGCCGGGGGCCGGCGGGAATCCGGGGCCGACGGGGATGGTTGGTCTGCACGGCGCTGCCGCCTCTCGCGTAGGTGATCTTCGCTCCTGGACCAGTGTGGCCGCGCGGATGTGTCCGAATCATCCGTGCTCGTACTCAGGTCGCGGTGGGTACGGGGTGCGGGGGCGGCGGGCGGGCGTGAGTATGGACGGAAACGTGGGAGGCGTGCTGTGCCGCTGGAATCCGAGCCGTTGCGGAAGCTGGGCTTCCTGACCATCGGGCTGTTCGACGAGGCCGATCCCCGGCGGGGGCACGAGTCGACGCTGGAGATCATCGAGCTGGGCGAACGGCTCGGCTTCGACAGCGCGTGGGTGCGGCACCGGCACCTCCAGTACGGGATCTCCTCGCCGGTCGCCGTGCTGGCGGCGGCGAGCCAGCGCACCCGCAGGATCGAGCTGGGCACCGCCGTCATCCCGCTGGGCTGGGAGAATCCGCTGCGGCTGGCCGAGGATCTGGCGACGGTCGACATCCTGTCCGGCGGACGGCTCAACCCCGGCGTCAGCGTCGGCCCGCCCACGCACTTCGAGCAGGTCGGGCCCGCGCTCTACCCGGACACCGCCGACGCCGAGGACTTCGGCTACCCGCGCGTCCGGCGGCTGCTGGACTTCGTACGCGGCGAGCGCGCCACCGACTTCAGCGGCGTCGAGGGCATCGAGGTCTTCTCCGACCGCGTCCAGCCGCACTCCCCCGGCCTCGGCGGCCGTCTCTGGTACGGCGGCGCGAGCCTGCGGTCGGCGCGGTGGGCGGGCGAGAACGGCATGAATTTCCTGACGAGCAGCGTCGTCAAGGCGGAGGAGCCGGAGTATCGGGAGAAGGCTGCGAAGGCTGCGAAGGCGGCGGAGTCGGAGAATCCGGCAGAGGCCGAGGCGGCCGAGGCGGCGGTGACGGGCCCGGCGCCGGACTTCGCCGACATCCAGCTCTCCCACATCAGGACCTTCCGCGCCCACCACCCCGACGGCGACCGCGCCCGCGTCTCACAGGGCCTCGTCGTCATCCCGACCGACAGCGCCACGCCCGCGCAGCGCGCCCGCTACGAGGAGTACGCCCGCAAGCGCCTCCCGCGCACCACGGCTCCGCAGGGCCCGGCGCGCATGCTCTTCTCCCCCGACTTCGTCGGCCCCTCGGCCCAGCTCGCCGAACGCCTCCACGCCCACGCCGCCTTCCGCGAGATCGACGAGGTCGCCTTCGCCCTGCCTTTCACCTTCGCCCACGAGGACTACGTCCAGATCCTCACCGACCTCGCCGGCGCCCTGGGCCCGGCCCTGGGCTGGCGCCCGGCTCAGTCCTCGTAGCCGTGCCTCGACAGCGGGGCCGCGGTACGGGACGCGTGGGCGGACTGCCAGGTGTCGAGGGACTCGGCGGCCTCCTGGGCGTCCGCGCGGGCCCGGCGCGGCGCCGAACCCGGAGGTCCGCACGGCGGATCGCCGAACCCGCGCGGGCCCGGCGCCGCACCGGGCGGACCCGCCGCTACATCCGGGACGCCACGTCCGACCGGAGCTGCGGCAGCATCGCGTAGAGCTTGTCGCCGGGGCACTCGGTGACGTTGAAGTCCCGGTGCCCGAAGATCTGCGTCGGCGCGAGGCCGTACTTGTAGCAGATGTACGAGCAGAGGCTGACGAGGCTGGCGTAGAGGATCGACGGCGGCGCGACCGAGGTGTACGTGCCGTTGTTCTCGATGCCGATGCCCTGCGTGTTCTGGCCGACGGTGTGGGCGCCGACGACCATGTTGCTGCCCGCGAGCAGCCGTTCCAGGCTGCGGTGGCGGCCCTCCATGATGATGCCGGTCCGGCTGATGGTGAAGTGGTTGCCGGTGTCGATCCAGCCGTTGGTGTCCATGTGCAGGTCCTGGATCTCGTGCGCGATGGCGAACGAGCCGGACGTGCCGGAGTCGGCGGTGTTCGCGAACGCGGTGTGGTGCACGACGATCTTGTTGGGGTTGTTCCCGGCCAGGCTGACCGGGGAGGACGGCGGGCGGGCGCCCCACGCCGTGGTGTCGAACATGTTGGGCTCGGGGACGATCCGCGCGGCGGAGGCGGAGGCG
Source organism: Streptomyces sp. NPDC025721 (assembly GCF_055558595.1). Lineage (NCBI taxonomy): Bacteria > Bacillati > Actinomycetota > Actinomycetes > Kitasatosporales > Streptomycetaceae > Streptomyces > Streptomyces sp. NPDC025721. The sequence goes on from NZ_JBVHMF010000008.1 coordinate 157,007, forward strand.
GGCGCGGCGCCGACGATCACGGCTCCCGCGCTCGCGCCGAGCACGGCGGCCGAGGCGAGGAAGCGGCGGCGGGACAGGGCGGCGCGGGACTCGTCCGTGCCGGACTCGGCGGCGGGGGACTGGGCGGTGCGGGACTGGGCGGCGCGGGGCATGGCGAAGTGCTCAGGGACCGACATGTGTGCTCCCGTGGTGGGGGTGAGGGAGAGCGTCAAATTCCGTGCGGGCAGCTGCCGTTGGAACTTAATGCCAAGTAACCACCGCAGAACAGAGTGCGGATGAAACTTTCCTCCATACGGCGGAGCGTGACGCGGCGCCGGGCGCGGGGCGGACACGGGGCGGGGCGCGCGGCGGACACGGCGCCGGGCGCGGGGCGGACACGGGGCGGGGCGCGCGGCGGACGGGCGCGCGCCACGGGTGCCGCCCTCGGCCCTGCGGCATGCATTTCCCCGCTCGATTGAATCTGTTCAATGAATCCGACAAGTCCACCCCCTTGACGTCTGACGATTCTCGGCCATAGCGTCCGCCCGGAACTTAAAACGTTTCATACGAGGAGACGCGCACCATGACCGACGACGCCAGCCACGCCGACGACAGCCGCCCGGACACCGGTGTCGCCCGCCGCCGCGTCCTCCAGGCCGGAGCCGCCGCGGGCGCGGCCCTCACGTGGGGCGCGGCCACCGGCACCGCGCACGCGACCGAAGGGGCGAGAGCGGCGGGCAGCGCCTCCGCGCACCCGGCCCCGTGCCGACCCGGCGCCCCCGGCTCCGCCTCCTGGTTCAGCGCCCCGCCCGCCCCCGTCCGGCCCAAATTCCGCTGGTGGTGGCCGGACGGGCTGGTCGAGCCCGCCGAGATCCGCCGCGAGATCGACCAGATCGCGGACGCCGGTTTCGGCGGCGTCGAGATCGCCGCGGTCCACCACAGCGTGGACGACCCGGCCGTCCTGGACACCGCGCACCACGGCTGGGGCAGCGCGAGCTGGGTCGCCGGGATGGAGGCCGCGCTGGAGCAGGCCGACCGCCGCGGCCTGACCGTCGACCTCACCGCGGGCCCCGCCTGGCCGACCGCCGTCCCCACGATCACCCCGGACAGCCCGGCCGCCGTACAGGAACTCGCCTACGGTGTCGTCGCGTTGGCCGCCGGGGCCCGTTACGAGGGACCCGTCCCCGCCCCCGTCGTCGCCGCCGACCCGGCCGCCGCGAAGGCCACGCTGCTCGCCGTGCAGGCGGTCCGCGTCGACACCGCCAACAGCACCCGCAAGGAGACCGGCCTCGACCCGGCCACCCTGGTGGACCTCACGCGCACGGTCACCAACGGCGCCGTCACCTGGACCGCGCCCGACGACGGCGGGTCCTGGCTGCTCTTCGCCCACTGGCTGCGCGGCACCGGCCAGACCCCCGAGGCGGGGCCGCACACCGCGCCGACCGCGTACGTCGTGGACCACTTCAGCCCCGCCGGCACCCGCGCGATCACCGACTTCTGGGAGTCGGACCTGCTGACCCGGCCGGTGCGCCGGCTGATCGCCCGCGCGGGCGGCGCCCTCTTCGAGGACTCCATCGAGCTGGAGTCGCGCGCCCTGCTGTGGACCCCGGCGCTGCCCGCCGAATTCGCCCGCCGCCGCGGCTACGACCTGCTGCCGTACCTGCCCGCGCTGCTGCTCAACAAGAGCAACCAGGTCTACGCGTACGGCGCCGCGCTGACCGTCCGCGTACGCCACGACTTCTGGCAGACGGTCTCGGAGCTGTACAACACCCACCACGTCACCGCGATCAAGAAGTGGGCGAGCACCTTCGGACTGAAGCTGCGCGCGCAGCCGTACGGGCTCCAGACCGACGCCATCGCGACCGCCGCGCTCCTGGACATCCCCGAGGGCGAGTCGCTGGGCTTCAAGAACCTGGACGACTACCGGTGCCTGGCCGGCGGGCGGGACATGGCGGGCAGCACCATTCTGTCCTGCGAGTCGGGCGCGTACACCGGCGGCGCGTACAGCACCACCTGGCAGAAGTTCCTGCGCACGATGGGCGGCGCGTACGCGGCCGGGGTCAACCAGACGGTGATCCACGGCTTCTCGTACGCGGCCCTGCCCGGTGTGGCCTGGCCGGGATACGCGGCCTTCACCCCGTACCACGGCGGTGTCGGCTACGGGGAGTCGTGGGGGCCGCGGCATCCGACGTGGCGTCACATCGCCGATATGTCGGGCTATTTGGCCCGTGTGCACCAGGTCCTGCAAGCGGGGAAGCCGCGCCAGGACGTGGCGATCTTCCGGCAGACCGGCTACACCGCGACCGGCATCGGCGCGTCCTGGTTCACCTCGACCGGCATACCGCTGGGCTGGAACCACCAGTTCATCAGCGAGCCGCTGCTGAGCCTGCCGTCGGCGCGGGTGACCAACGGGGTGCTGGCGGCGGGCGGACCCGCGTACCGCGCCCTGTTCGTGGAGGCCGACTTCTTCGCCGGGTCCACCTGCACGCTGCCGGTCGAAGTCGCCGAGAAATTCCTGGCGTTCACCAAGGCCGGGCTGCCGATCGTGCTGCTCGGCGACTGGAGCACCGCGACCGTCCCCGGCCTGGACACCGGCGGGCAGGACGCCCGACTGCGCGCGGTGCTGGCCCAGTTGCTGGCCCAGCCGCGCGTCCGGCAGATCACCGACAAGACCGCGGTGGGCGCCGCGCTCGCCGACCTCGGCGTGACACCGCTCGTCTCGTACGCGACCAGTTCCACGCTGCTCAACGCCCACCGGTACGCGGACGGCGTCGACTACTTCTACTTCTGCAACGGCAAGCACGCCGAGACGGTCAAGCCGCCGGTCGCCGCCGTCGACCACGAGGTGACCCTGCGCCGGGGCAGCACCCGCCACGTCCCGTACCTGCTGGACCTGTGGACCGGACGCGTGCGGCGGATCGGCACGTACACCGAGACCGGCGACACGGTCACGCTGCGCGTCGCGCTCCAGCCCGGCGAGACCATGGTCGTCGCGCTCGGCGTGCCCGGCCTGTTCGGCGACCGCACGGGCAGCGGCCCGCACGCGGTGTCCACCACCGCGGACACCGTGCTCTTCGCCGACGGGCGGCTGACCGTACGCGGCTCCGCCGACGGCGAGTACGTCACCGAACTGTCCCAAGGCCGCCGCACGGTGCGCAGCCGGATCTCCGGCGTGCCGCAGCCCACCCAGCTCACGGGCTGGCGGCTGGACGTCGAGGACTGGCAGCCGGGCGCCACCGCCACCGAGACGAGGGTCGTGCGCCGCGCGCTCACCCTCGACGCGCTCGCCGCCTGGCCCGACATCCCCGCGCTCGCCGACGTCTCCGGCATCGGCCGCTACCGCACCACCGTCCGCCTCGGCCGCGCCTGGACCGGCGGCCACGGCGCGCTGCTCGACCTCGGCACGGTCTACGACACCTGCCGCGTGACGGTCAACGGCCACCGCCTCGACCCCGTCGACCACATCAACCCCGTGGTGGACCTGGGCGGTTGGCTGCGCCAGGGCGACAACACCATCGAGGTCGAGGTGGCCACCACCCTCGGCAACCGGCTGCGCGTCAGCGATCCGGGCGTCTACGGCGGATCGCCGCGCCAGCCGTACGGCCTGGTCGGTCCGGTGCGGCTGCTCCCGTACGGGGAGGCGCGGATCGGCTGACCGCGCGCGTCAACGGCCTCAGGAGCAGCGGTAGGTGAAGGTGTACGACCCCGACTGCCGCTGCGGGGAGAGCACTTCGAGGGTCGCGGTCGCCTGGAGCGTGCCGCGGCCGTCGAAGGACCACAGCAGCACGACGTCGGTGCTGCGCCGCCCCTTCGCCACCCGCTGCCGCAACTCGTCGGACAGCGTGCCGTCGCTGCGCCGCCACCGGTAGCGCACCGTTCCCGCGTCCCCGCTGGTCCGCAGCGTGCCCACCACCTTCGCCGTACTGTGGCAGCCCTGGACGGCGGTGTCGTTGCGGACGCTGACGCCGTCGACCTTCACCGAGCCCGGCCAGTGCTGCCACAGCAGATACGCCACCACCCCGAGCAGTACCAGCAGCGCGAGCAGCCAGCCGCCCAACGCCCGTTTCCGGCGCGGCTCTTCGGGCGGCAGCACCGGCTCCCCCGGCCGCACGGTGCCGTGCCACACGGCGGCGGTCCGCTCCGTACCGACCGACGGCTCGGGCCCTTCGGGCACCCCGGGCCCGAAGCGGCGCAGCCCGGACGCGAAGGTCTCCGCCTCCGGGACCTCGCTGGACCAGGAGTCGGGGTCGAGTACGGTCGCGCCGTCCGGCTCCTCGGTGCCGCCCGCACCGCCCCCGACGCGCGCGCCGCCCGTATCGCTCGCGCCGCCCGTATCCTTCGCGCCGTCCGTATCGCTCGCGCCGCCGAAGCCGAGGTCGCTGAGCCGGAAGGTGCCGTCGTCCGGCGCGGCGGGGGCGGGGGCGGGGGCGGGGGCGGCCTGCGGCCGGGTGCTGAAGTGCAGGCGTGGGTCACGGCTCTGGTCGCGGTCACGGTCGTGCGGCATGGGCGGGTTCCTTGGCGGAGGGCCGAAGTGCGGGTCAGCAGGCGTCGATCGTCTGTGAGGAGCCGTTCCCCTTGCCCGCGGCGGGCGTCGAGGAGACGGTGAGCGTCCAGCCGGGGAAGCGGCTGACGCCGAACGCGTGAGTGTAGGACTGGGTGGAGGACGTCTCGCCCTTGGGGATCGGGTACGACTCGGTGACCGCTCCCGACACGAGTCCCGACGCCGTGGTGTGCGCCCAGGTGAGGACCAAGGTGCCGTCGTCGGCTCCGTTGCCCTGCACGGTGACCGCCGCGACCGCCGTGTGTCCGGCGCCCGCGCTACAGATGAACCGCACGATGGCGACCGAGTCCACGACCAGCGCGGGTGGCGTCGTCGTGGTCGGCGGTGTCGTCGGCGGCGTCGTGGGCGCCGTGGTGGGGGGCGTCGATGTCGGCGCCGATGTCGTCGGGGGATCGACCGGCGCCGTCGTCGTCGTACCGCTCGGTGAGGCGCTGTCCGAGGCGGACGGGGACGGGGACGCGGACCCCGATGCCGAGGGGGACGCGGACGGGGAACCGGACGTCGGGGTGCCGGTCGCGGGGGCGACGGGCTGGCCGGAGACCAGGGAGGTCAGGGCCGAGGGGGTCGAGGCGGCGGTGACCTCGTCGGAGGGACCGTCGCCGCCGGTGGCCACCGCGGTCACGACGAGCCCGGTGGATATCAGGACGGCCGCGACCGCGCCCGCCACCAGTTTGGCGCGCCGCCCGAAGCGGGCCGGGCGTACCGGGCGGTGCCGCTCCAGCGCGACCAGGGCGTCGCCCGGTGCCGCCGCGCCCGGAGTCGGCGCGGGGGCCGCGCCGGAGGCGACGCCCGCCCCCTGCCCGAGCTGCGTGTGCGCGAAGGCCGTCGTCCCCGAGGCGGCGCTGCCGCCGCCGAACGGCAGCAGCAGCGGCAACAGGGCCACGAGCGCGGCGAGTTTGCGCTGCCCGCGCTCCTCCCAGTCCTCGCCGTACGCGGCGCCCGCCACCGCCTGGAGTTCCGCGACGAATTCGGCCGCGCTCTGCGGGCGTTCCTGCGGGGTCTTGCCCAGGCCGCGGGTGACCAGACCGCGCACCGGCTCCGGCACCCGCTCGTCGGGGATGGGCGCTTCGGCGTGCTGCACGGCCAGTTCGAACATCGTCGAGCCGGAGTACGGCTTGCTGCCGGTCAGGCACTCGTAGAAGGTCGCGGTGGCCGCGTACACGTCGGTCGCCGGGGTGGCGGGGCCGCCTGCCCACTGCTCGGGCGCCATGTACGACGGCGTGCCCGCGACCGCGCCCGTCTCGCCGCTGCGCACCGCGACGCCGAAGTCCACCAGCTTGGACACGCCGTCCGTGGTGACCAGCACGTTCGCGGGCTTGTAGTCGCGGTGCACCACCCCCGCCGCGTGCGCGGCGGCCAGGCCGAGCAGCGAGCCCTTCAGCACCGCGAGCGCCGGTTCCGGATCGGTCGCGCCCTCCTGCCGCAGCAGCGCGTGCAGCGCGATGCCGTCGACCAGCTCCATCACGATCGCGGCGTTCCCGCCGTCCTCCACGTACTCGTAGAAGCGCGCGATGTACGGCGAGTGCAGGCCGCCGAGGAGTTCCGCCTCGGCGCGGAAGGCGGTGCGAAAGCGCGGGTCGCCGCCGAGGGGGCCCGCGAGGTACTTGACCGCCACCGCCGTTCCCGTGGCGATGTGCGTGGCCAGCACGACCCGGCCGGACGCGCCCGCCCCGAGGTCACGTTCGTGTCTGTACCCGGGCACGCTCCACGGCCCGTCCCCGCCCGCGCCGCCGTAGCCCGCACCGCTGTGGCCCGTGCCGCCGCCGCTCGCGGGCGTGCCGCCGTAGCCCGTGGCCGGGTCGTACGCCGGTCTGCCGGAGCCGTCGTTTCCGTCCATCGTGTGCCGTCCCCCTCATCCGCCCCTGCCCGCCCCCCGGCGGCCGTCGCCGCGCTCACGCGCGCTCATAGGCGTCGACGCAGATTACTGCGACCGGGGTTCCCCGGCACCCCCTGGCGGACGGCGGAAGGACGGCGGAAGGGCGGCGGCGGGTCGAGACGGTAGCCGTGGCCGCGCAGGGTGGTGACAGTGGGCATGCGGGGGACGGTGGGGGCGGTCGCGGCGGCCTGCTGGAGGCGCCGGCGGCGGCGATGCGGGTCGGGCCGCAGTTCGCGACGGGCGATCCGGTGGAACCGCCGCCGGGGCAGTGCGACGGGCGGCTCGGCGTCTACGACGAGACGTTGCGGCTGCGGACCGGCAGCGGACCGGCCGCCGCCGATACGGCGACCCGCCGCGCGCCCCTTCCCCGGCCGTACGCCCATGAGGGCGGCGGGGGGCATATCGGGACAGTAGGCTGGGCCGAACAGCGTCAGGCCCGTCGAGCAGGTGCAGGGGAGGTACGCCATGAGCGCGGAGATGGTCGCGCCCGCATGGATGCACGCTCCGATCACTGCCGAGCAGTACGCCTCCTGGTCGGAGGAGCAGTGCGCCGGGATCGAGATCGTGGACGGGATGGTCGTCGTGAGCCCCAGCGCGTCCAAGCGGCACAACCGCCTGGCGAGGATTCTGGCGAACGGGCTGGACGCCGCCTCCGGGGCGGACTGGAACGCGGACACGGACTTCGACGTGCGGCTCCAGGACGTGCCGCTGAGCAACCGCCGCCCGGACGTCGTCGTCTACCGCGCGGACACCATCGACGTCACGCCGACCCGGCCCGAGCACGTACTGCTGGTGGTCGAGGTGGTCTCGCCGGGCTCCGAGACCACCGACCGCATCGTGAAGGTCGACCAGTACGCGAAGGCCGGCATCCCCTTCTACTGGCGCGTCGAACAGACCGCCACGGGCGTCCCGTTGGTCTACACGTACGTCCTCGACCCCGCGGGCACGGCCTACCGCGACGGTGACGTGTTCACCGGCACCGTGAAGGCCGTGGTCCCCTTCGCCGCGGAGATCGACCTCGGCTCGGTCTGAACCGCGGAGCGGCCGGGGTCAGGGCGGGTCAGGTCAGGGCAGGGCGGGTCAGGGCAGGGCGGGTCAGGTCAGGCGGCCGGATTTCAGTTCGTGTTCGAGGCGTTGGCCCTCGATGTCGGGGTCGGGGATGTATGTGGAGAACCACTGGGGGTGGTACCAGACCTTGGAGCGGACGATGGCGAGGACGGCGGGGACGAGGGTGAGGCGGACGACGAAGGCGTCGAGGAAGACGCCGGCGGCGAAGCTGAAGCCGATGGCCTTGATGGTGGGGTCGTCGGTGAACATGAAGGCGACGAAGATGAAGAACATGATGAGGGCCGCGGCGGTGACGACGCGGGCGGACAGGCCGGTGCCGCGCTGGACGGCCCGGCGGGCGTCGCCGTTCTTCGTGTACTCCTCCTTGATGCGGGAGACGACGAAGACCTCGTAGTCGCTGGACAGGCCGAAGATGATGGCCAGCATGATGATCGGCAGGAAGCTGATCGTCTCGGTCGGCGTGATGCCGAAGATCCGCTGGCCCCAGCCCCATTGGAAGGTCGCCACCTGGGCGCCGAGGGCCGCGGCCATCGACAGCAGGAAGCCGAGGATGGACTTGATCGGCACCAGGATGGTGCGGAAGGCGAAGGTCAGCAGGATGAAGGCCAGGCCGACCACGACGATCAGGAAGACCGGCAGCGCGCTGGACAGTTTGGCCGAGACGTCGATGTTGGAGGCCGTGGTGCCACCGACGAGGATGTCGGTGCCGGTCTGACCTTCGAGCTGCTGCCGGTCGTCGCGCAGGGTGTGCACGAGGTCGGCGGTGGCGGGGTCGTTCGGCCCGGTCTTGGGGATCACGCGGATCAGCGAGACCCCGTTCTTGGAGGCCAGCGGCGTCACCTTGACGACGCCCGGCACCTTGGTGAGCCGCGCCGCGATGGCCGCGGTGTCCGCCGGGCTGCTGGTGTTCTGCGCGACGATCAGCAGCGCGCCGTTGAAACCGGCGCCGAAGCCCTCGGTGGTGAGGTCGTACGCCTTGCGCTGGGTGGTGCTCTTCGGCTGGGAGGCGCTGCTGGGCAGGCCGAGCCGGATGTCGAGGGCGGGGATGGCCAGCACGCCGAGCAGGGCGACGCCGCCGATGAGTACGAGGATGCGGTGGCGTACGACGAAGCGGGCCCAGCGGGCGCCGTTGGGGCTGTCCGGGTCGGCGGCCGAACGGCGGGCGACCCGCTCCGCGCGGGCGCCGAGCCAGGGCAGCCGGGTGAATGTGGCAACCTTGGTCCCGGCGAAGCCGAGCATCGCGGGCAGCAGGGTCAGCGCGATGAGCAGCGCGACGGCGACCGAGGCCGCGGCGGCCAGACCCATGACGGTGAGGAACGGGATGCCGACGACGGTGAGCCCGCACAGCGCGATGATCACGGTGAGCGCGGCGAAGACGACGGAGCTGCCCGCCGTGCCCATGGCCAGCGGCACGGACTCCTCGGGCGTCATGCCGTTGAGCAGGTTCGTACGGTGCCGGGACAGGATGAACAGGCCGTAGTCGATGCCGCAGGAGAGCCCGAGCATCAGCGCGACGGTGGTGGAGGCCGAGGCGATGGTGACCACGGACGCGACGGCCGTGATGGCCATCAGCGTGGTGACGACGCCGATGATCGCGCCCAGGATCGGCATGCCCGCCGCGGCGAACGCCCCGAAGGTGATCATCAGGATGAAGAAGGCGACGATCAGGCCGATGAGTTCGGGCAGCTCGGAGATCACCTGCCGCCAGCCCGGATAGACGCTGCCGTTGTACTCGACCTGGACGCCGTCCGCCCGTACGGGCTTCATCGCGTCGTTGAACAGGTCGAGGTTGGCGTCCTTGACGTCGGTGGCCGCCGCCGACCACTGCACCTGGCCGAGCGCGATCTTGTCGTCCTGCGAGACGAGCTTGCCCTGGAACGGGTCGACGACGTTGGAGACCTGAGGGACCGTCCGCAGCTTGGTCATGGCCGACTCGATCACCTTCATGGTGGCCGGGTCGGTGACCTTCCTGCTGCCCTGGGTCGTCGCGAAGACGATCGTGCTCTGGCCGCCGCTGAAGGCGGGCAGCTTGGCGGACAGGACGTCGGACGCGTTCTGCGCCTCGGTGCCGGGGATCGTGAAGTTGTCGTTGGTCTTCCCGCCGCTGATCTGGGCGGCGGCGATGGCGACCACGGCCGCCACCAGCCACAACGCCAGGACCAGCCGTCGGCGCCGGAAGGCGAGCCGGGCGAGTCGGTACAAATAGCTTGACATGGGTACATATCTCCACGGCCGGTTCGGGTAGCGCACGCCGAGCCTGACGTTAAGCATTCACTAGCCGCAGGTCAAGTAAATCGCTTGCCAACGTATGGTGAGTCGCTGGACATCGGCAGGTGAGTCACTAGTCTTTGGCTGGCGAGTGACCGGGCCTCGGCCGGTGATCCGGCACGCCCTCGACCAGCCCCCGGCCGGTGAGACGGGCCGCCCGCAACGGTCCCCGGCCGGTGAGACGGGCCGCCCGCAACGGTCCCCGGCCGGTGAGACGGGCCGCCCGCAACGGTCCCCGGCCGGTGATCCGGCACGCCCGCGACCAGCCCCCGGCCGGTGATCCGGCACGCCCGCGACCAGCCCCCGGCCGGTGAGACGGGCCGCCCGCGACCGGCCCGCGACGGGCCCGCGAGGGGGCCGTGACCCGCCGGACGACCGGCTTCCGGGCCCCCGGCGGCTTGTATGCTGCGGTGCGGTCCTCGCGGCCCACGAAGGAGGAGCAAGAACCATGCCGACGCCTGCCAAGGGCATGTCCACCCGTGCGGCGCAGGCCGAGCAGACCAGGCAGCAGATCCTGGACACCGCCCAGCGGCTCTTCCTCGAACTCGGCTACAACGCCACCTCGCTCCAGATGATCGCCGACGAGCTGGGCCTGACGAAGGCCGCCGTCTACTACCACTTCCGCGCGAAGGGCGACATCCTGCACGCGGCGATGCAGCCCGGCATGCGCCGGATGGAGACGCTGCTGGACGACGCCGACGCGATGCGCGGCCGGCGGGCGCGCATCGAGCACGTGGTCAACGGCTTCGCCGAATTCCTCGTCACCAACCGGCACTACGCCGTGATGGCCTCCACCGATCCGGACGCGCGGCACACCACCAAGAACCACGAAGAGGTGGCCGCACTGCACCGGCGCGGCCTCACCCTCTTCTACGGCGAGCAGCCGACACCCGCCGAACGCATCGCCTACAGCACCGCCCTCCTCGCCCCGGAGACCCTGCCGCTCCTCGCCGACCTCTCCGACGAGGAGCTGGGGGAAGCGCTACGGACGACGATGCTGCGGATTCTGCGGGTGCCGAGGGCGTAGCGCCCGCACGTCGGTCCGCGCGGGTGCGCGAGCCGGAGTTCCAGGACCGTGTGGTCGCCGAGACCCGCGCCTTCCTGCCCACGGCGCCCGCCTGACGGTCCGTCATCGCGGCACCGACGTCAGGACGCCGTGCGCGCCACGTAGATCGTGTTGGTCGCCTCGCCGTCCTGGAGCGGGTTGGGGAAGGTGACGACGTGGGCCTCGGCCGTGGCGAAGGTCTCGCGGAGGGTGGCGGTGAAGGGGTCGTCCGGCGGGTCGTTGGACCACAGGGCGAACACGCCGCCGGGGTGGAGGTGGGCGGCCAGCCGCCGCAGGCCGTCCGGGCGGTAGAGGGCGGCGTGCCGGGGGTGGAGGACGTGGGCGGGCGAGTGGTCGACGTCCAGGAGCACGGCGTGGAAGCGGCGGCCGGGCGTCTCGGGGTCGAGCCCGTCGGCGTCGGCGGCCAGGGCGAAGAAGTCGCCGTGCACGAAGCGGCAGCGCGGGTCGGCCGTCAACTCCGCGCCCAGCGGCACCAGATGCTCCCGGTGCCAGCCGATCACCTCGGCGAGCGCGTCGATGACGACCAGCGACCGTACGCGCGCGTCCTCCAGCGCCGCGCGCGCGGTGTAGCCGAGGCCGAGCCCGCCGACGGCGACATCCGCGTACGAGTCCCCTCCATCGTCCCCATCCCCATCCCCGTCCCCGTCCCCGTCCGGGAGTTCGGCCAGGCCGAGCCGGGACAGCGCGATCTCACCGGCGGTGAACAGGCTCGACATCAGGAACTCGTCGCCGAGTTTGACCTCGTGCACGTCCTCGCCGGTCGCCACGTCCCGCCGTCGCCGCAGGCTGATCTCGCCCATCGGCGTCGGACGCCAGTCGATCTCCTCGAAGCGACGGCTCACGTGCTTTTCCTCCGGCCCGACGGCAGCGTTGTACGGGCCAAGGTAGCGGCCCGCGCGGCCTCCGCCTCACCAGCCGTCAACCGCCAGCCCGACCGCGCGGCCGACCGTGCGCCGTCCGGCCGGTGTCACCTCACCCGTCGATCAGGCGTTCCGCCGTGAACCCGAACAGCCGCCGCGCCGCCGCCGTGTCGACCGGTGCCGTACGGCCGGGCAGCGGACGCAGTACGCGGGTCGTCGGGTGGAAGCGGCGCATCAACTCCTCGGTGGGGAAGGGCACCAGGATCTCGGGCGCGCACACGTGCACGACATGCGCGCCGGGTTCCGTCACCCGCAGGGCCAGCAGCGCGGCCCGCGCCGCGTCGCCGACCTCCAGATACGTCCACAAGTCCCGCGCGCCGTACGCCGGTTGCTCGGTGACCAGCGCCGCGTGCGCCCGCAGCCGCTCCTCGAAGCCGCCGACGTACGGGTAGCGCAGGCAGACCACGCTCATGGCGTGCCGACGCGCCATCATGGCGGCGGTCACCTCGTCCACCTGCTTGGACAGCCCGTACGGGTCCTCGACCTGGCCGGGCATGGCGGCGTCCACGGGGACGTACGGCGGGTGCGGGGCCGGGTCGCCGGTCCAGGGCAGTCCCGTGACCCCCCACGAACTGGCCAGTGCCACGTGCCGCACCCCGGCCCGCCCGGCCTCCTCCAGTACGGAGAAGGTGGCGAGCGTGTTGCCGCTGAACACCTCCTGCGGCGTGTTGCGTTCGGGCGTCGGGATCGCCGCCAGGTGGACGACCGCGTCGGCGCCGTCCAGGGACCTGCGGACGGTCTCCGGGTCGGCCGCGTCGCCGGTCACGACCAGCCGTGCGCCGAGCCGGCCCAGGTCGCCGGGGTCGTCGAGGACCAGCGCGTTCGCCTCGACGCCGCGCTCGGCGAGCAGCGCGAGGACCGCCCGTCCGATCCGCCCGGCCGCCCCGGTGACCAGCACCCTTGTGACCACCGCCAACTCCCTTACCTGTAGGCCCGTACGGCGACGACGTGCGCGGACGCGGCGCCGTTGGTCGCCTCGACGACGATCCGTACCGCGCGGGCGGTGACCGGCTCCTCCAGGACGTGGACCCGACGGCGGCGCCGGTTGGCCGTCACGCGGTCCACCACCCGCCAGTCGGCCCCGGCCGCGTCGCGCACCTCCACCCGATAGTCCCGTACCAGCGTCGGGAGCGTGTCGAAGGGGGTCCTGTGGTGGTGCAGATTGATCAGGTCCTCGTTGACGTCGTCGTCCGCGACGACCTCGATCCGGCGCAGCGCGACCGGCTCGTCCCACGCCAACTCCAGCCATTCCGGCGCGCCTTCGCGCACCGGCTCCGAGACCCACAGGTGCGGGCCCGCGTACGGCCGCACGTATCCGTCGACCGCCTTGGCGGGCGCGAACGCGGCCGTCTCCCCCGCCCGCAGGCAGAAGGTCCGCCGCAGCAGGCCGGAGTCCGTCCACTCGCGCAGCGGCTGCGGCGACTCGTCCTGCGGTCGCAGCGGCACCCGCGTGAAGCACAGCACGCCGGGCGTCGGCCGGTCGGCGACGCGCAGCGCGAGCGCCGGGTCGGCGCGGACGACGACGAAGGCGTTGCGCGGGGTGTCCGGCGCCCACTCCAGGCCGGTCTTGACCCACTGCCCGCGCCCGGCGGCGACCGGGACCGACACCGAGCCGACCAGGCGGCGCGGCACATAGTTCTGCCCCAGCTCCGGGTCGTACAGCTCGACGGTCAGCACGGTGTCGCGCGCGGCGTCCAGCAGCAGTTCGAGGCCGGTGAGCGCGGGGTCGGCCGGGAGGACGAGGCCCGCGTCGGCGGTCAGCGGCCAGGTGGCGTCGGAGGTCTCGACGGTCAGGTCCGCCAGGGTGCTGGACGCCGTCGCCGTCGCCCGCAGCGCCAGGTCGTCCGGGTCGTCGGAGGCCAGCCCGATCACCGAGGCGTCCTCGCGGAGCAACGCCCGGTGCAGCGACGCCACTTCCAGCTCGCGCGGGGAGATCCCGGCGTCCGCGCACAGCGCCGCCGCCGTGCCCGCCGCCTGCCCGATCGTCGCGCAGGTGGCCATCACCCGCGTCGAGCCGAAGGCCACGTGGCTGGCGGAGATGTTCCGCCCGGCGAAGAGCAGATTGGCGGTGTTCACCGAGTACAGGCTGCGGTACGGAATGTGGTAAATGCCGTCCGCGTAGCGCTGTTTGGCGCCCGCCTCGGTGGCGTACATGCCCTGCGGCGGGTGCAGGTCGATGGACCAGCCGCCGAAGGCGACGCGGTCGGCGAATTCGGTCTGGCCGAGGATGTCGCCCTGGTGGAGGACGTAGTCGCCGAGGAAGCGCCGGTATTCGCGCTTGCCGGGCAGCGAGCCGACCCACTCCAGCGTCATGGTCTCGGCGTCGAACTCGCCGGAGTTCTTGATGTGGTCCCAGATGCCGTAGATGACCGACCACAGCTCGTCGCGGATGCGCTCGTTGTCGTGGACGGTGTCCAGTTCGCCGCCGAACTCGATCCACCAGTACGCGCAGCCGTTGTCGCCCGCCTTGATGATGCGGCGCTGCGGGATGGACGTCGTGGTGATGTCCTTGGCGAAGTCCGGCGGCACGTACGTGACGGGGCGGCCGGCGTCCTTGGTGTAGAACAGCAGCGTCGAGCCGAGCGTGATGTCGTCGGCGGTCTCGGGCGCCCACGGCTCGTCGTACTCCGCGCGCGCCTCGCGGCCGATGCGGTGCCTGGCCCCGGCCAGGTAGCCGATCAGGCCGTCGCCGGTGCAGTCGAGGAACACCTCGCTCTCGAAGCGGACGCGCCGCTCGGAGCCCATGGTCCAGCCGGTCAGCGCGGTGATCCGGCGCGCGTCCTCGGGACCTTCGGCGTCGACCTCGCGCACATCGGTGTTGAGGTACAGCGTGATGTTGGGCTCGGCGCGCACGGCGTCGAGCACCACGGTGTCCCAGTAGTACGGGTTCCCGTCCGGGTTGCGGTACTGGTTCTCGACGAACAGCTCGCCCATGATGCCGCCCTCGCGGGCGTGGTGGTTCTTGCCGTGCCCGGTGGCACCGCAGACCCACACGCGGACCTCGCTGCTCGAATTGCCGCCGAGCACCGGCCTGTTGTTGACCAGCGCCACGGTCCGGCCCAGCCGGGCGGCGGCGACGGCCGCGCAGACCCCGGCCAGGCCGCCGCCGACGACGGTGATGTCGTGCCGTGCGGTGTCGTTCCTCATGACGTCCTCATGACTCTTCTCGGCCCCTCATGACGTGCTTACTTCCAGTCGGGGTTGGCGGCGAGGCCGTAGTAGACGCGCGGCGCTCCGTCCAGGGTGAGCGTGACCTTCCCGCCGGCCGCGTTCAACGTCCGCTCCTCGCCGACGCAGTTGAGTTCCCGCACCGTCCCGGCCACGGTCCCGGAGTGCGCGACGACCTGCGTCTTCGTCGGCCACGGGTCGGTCCACGGCTCGGGCGAGGCGTACCAGGAGCCGGCGCCGTGGTCGGCGTTGAGGACGTAGCCGTCCTTGCGGGTCCACAGGATCGACACCGGGCCCGAGGGCGTGGTGAACAGCAGCCCCTTCACGTCCGCGTCGGCGAAGACCAACGGCCTTACGTACGTGGCCTGGTCGAGGACGCGCGCGGCCGTCGCGTACGCCAGCAGCGACGGCTTGGCGCTGGTGTCGCGGTGCATCATGCCGCAGTGGAACTCGACGTTGTCCGGGTCGGCCTCCTGCGGGTGGTGGATCGTCGAGTCGTGCAACTGGTACCAGTTGACGCCGCGCACGCCCTCGGACTTGGCCAGCGCCAGGCTCAGCAGCACGTTCTCGGCGGCGTGCCGGTAGGTGTCCTGCCACCAGGAGTTGGGCTTGGTGGGGGCGTACGCCTCGGACATCCACAGCTCCTTCGGCCCGTACTCGGCGATGATCTCCTTGGCCTTGCGCAGCGCGCCGAGGAAGTTCCAGTAGGTGCCGGTGGTGCCCTCCACCCAGTCGTCGGGCGAAGGGGCGTAGTCGGGGGTGAAGTTGCCGCGCCCCGGGTGGAAGGCGAAGGCGTCGATGAGGTCCCAGCCGCCCGCCTGCTGGAACTTCTCGGTCCACACGTAGTCCATGCCGCCGAGGCCCGCGTTCATGACCTTCATCGTGGAACCGGCCGCCGTCAGCCGGTCGGTGACCTGCTTCAGCCCGTCGCTGATGTACGCCTCGACGCCCCGGCCCTCCATCCAGGGGGCGTTCACCTCGTTGCCGACCTCGAAGTACTCCGCGGCGGCGGCGGTCGCCTTCGCGGTGTTGGTGTCGGCCCAGGCGACGATCTGGTCCGCGCTGCCGCCGATCGGGATGCCGCTCAGCTCCACGTTGTGGTGGATGCCGTGGGCGTCGAGGGTCGCGGTGTCGATGCCGGGCGCGCCCGCGTAGGCGATCCTGATCCGCTTCACGCCGATCAGCTTCAGCAGCGCCAGCACGTCGGCCTGGCTCGGCTTGAGCAGCCAGGGGTAGTTGGCGAGGCCGAACATCGACTCGCCGCCCGCCTGATAGGCGAAGTCGGGCAGCACCGACAGGTTGGTCCTGGCGAGCGCGGAGTCGGCGCCGCTCACGGCGCTGACCTCGGTGAAGACGATGCCGTGCGCGGGGGCGGCGACCGGGAAGGAGGCGTCCCAGGCGGTGCCCGCGGCGACGGTCTGCGAGACGGTGCCGCCCGCGATCTGCGTGCCCGCGAAGTCCCGCGCCCACCAGGTCACGGTGACCGGCTTGGCCGCCGGACCGCCGTTGACCACCTGCGCCTTGAGCGTCATCGTCTGCCCGGCGGTCTTGTAGAGGTTGAACGGCTGGTCGGTCCACACCTCCACGCCCAGCGGCCTGCCCGCCGCCAGCACCCCGGCGCCGCGCGGGCGCAGCCCGCCGAGGACGAAGTCCACCGTCGTGGCGGCGGTGTCCGTGCCCGTAGACGCGCCGGGGGTGTGCAGCCATGTGGCCGTCGTATAGGTGGAGTTGCTGGCGGCCAGGCAGAAGGAGCCCCGGGTGTCGGACCAGGTCTCGGTGTACGCGGCGCCCGCGTTGACCTCGTACGGGATGCCGCCGCGCGGGTCCTTCGTCCAGGTGGTCAGCGCCTCGTACGACTCGGCCGCGCTCGGCGTCTGGACGGTGCGGGCGACCATGAAGCCGGTGGGCGTCAGGGTGGTGGAGCCGCCGACCTCCCAGGACATGTGGGCCTTGTGCGCGGTGACGTCGAAGGTGCCGCGCACCGTGACGCCGGACGCGCCGCTGCCCATGGTGTACGTGATCCGCACGGCGGGGCGGCCGTCGGGCAGCGTGACCTGCGTCGGCGTGCCGCCGTAGGTGCGCTGCTGGCCGAGGACGCTGTCCTTGATCATGAAGTGGCTGATCAGGACGCGGGCGGTGCCCGAGCCGTCGCTGATCAGGACGCTGCCGTCGCTCTGGCCGACGAGCGTGATGCCGTCGGCGGAGACGGTGACCGCGCCCGCGGCGTGCGCGTTCTGGGCGGCGACGGCCGGGAGCAGCGCGGCCCCGGTGGCGACGGCCGTGCCCTGGAGGAATGTGCGGCGTGCGACTGGCATGGAGGTGCCTCTCTCTTGTCCCGAAGAGAAGGTGCGTGGATGAAGCGGGGGGGTGCGGGCGTACTCAGCCCTTGACGCCGGTGAAGCCGAGCCCGGCCACGATGTACTTCTGGCCGACGGCGAAGAACAGGATCGGCGGCGCGACGGCGAGCACCATGGCCGCGATGAGCTGGTCCTGCGGTGCCTGGGTGGCAAGTTGGGCGAGGGCGACGCTGATCGGCTGCTTCTCCGGATCGGTGAGCGCGACCAGCGGCCAGATGAAGTCCTTCCAACTGTGCATGACCGCGAGGAGGCTGATCACGGCGAGCACCGGCCTGCTCATCGGCAGCACGATCCTGGTGAGCAGTTGCCAGGTGTTCGCCCCGTCGACCCGTGCCGCGTCGAAGAGTTCCTTCGGCAGCGCGTCGAAGAACTGCTTGGCGAGCAGCACCGTGAAGCCGTTGGTCCCGGCGGGCAGCCAGATCGCCCAGTACGTGTCGCCGAGGTTGAGGTGCAGCAGCGGCAGGTCGATGACGGTCATGAAGAGGCTGACCATGTTCACCGTGTACGGCACGAACATCGTGGCCAGGATCGCGCCGTAGACGGCCTTGCCGAAGCGCGGCTTGAGGACCGACAGCGCGAAGCCCGCCGTCGCGGAGACGAAGAGCTGTACGAACCACGATCCGCCGACCACCAGGAAGGTGTTCATCAGATAGCGGCCGACGCTCAGGTCGGTGTACGCGGTGGCGAAGTTGCCCAGCCGCGGCCGGTCGGGCCACAACGCCAGCGGGTGGTTGGTGAGTTCGGTGGGCGCGGACACCGCGCCCTTGACCATCCAGTACAGCGGTCCGATGCCGATGAGCAGCAGCAGGATCAGTGTCAGCGCCTGGACGGAGCGGACGGCCGCCCGTACGCCGGGCCGCCGCCGGTCGTGGGCGGAGACGAAGGTGGTGAGGGATTCGCTCAGCAGGGTCATGACGTGCTCCAGCCGCGGGTGGCGCGCAGATACACCCCGGACAGCAGGCCCAGCGCGAGCACCATCAGGAAGGAGAGCGCGGCGGCCTGGCCGTACTCGCCGTCCTGGAAGGCGTAGCGGAAGATCAGCAGCAGTACGGTCAGCGTCGCGTTGTCGGGGCCGCCGCCGGTGAAGACGTACGGCTCGGTGAAGACCTGCACGGTGTTGATGAGCTGGACCAGCAGCAACAGGCCGATGACCGAGCGCAGTTGGGGCAGCATGATGTGCCAGATCCGGCGCCAGACGCCCGCGCCGTCCACCTCGGCGGCCTCGTACAGCTCGCCGGGGATGCCGACCATCGCGGCCAGGTAGATCAGCACGGCGCCGCCCATCCCGGCCCAGGTGGCCTCCAGGACCAGCGAGAGCATCGCGGTGTCGGAGGACTCCAGCCAGGTGTACGGGCCGAGGCCGACCTTGCCGAGCGCGGTGTTGAACAGGCCGCTGCCCGGGTCGTAGAACCACTTCCACAGCAGGATCGCGACCACGGGCGGGATGACGACCGGCAGATAGACCAGGAAGCGGTACACCCCCGCGCCGCGCCGTACCGTCGACATCACCGCGGCCAGGATCAGCGGCGCGGGGAACCCGATCAGCAGACCGAGGCCGACGAAGAACAGGGTGTTGCCGACGGCGGTGCCGAGCAGCGGATCGTCGAAGACCGCGCGGAAGTTGTCGAAGCCGACCCAGACGGCGGGATCGACGAGGTTGGTCCGCTGGAAGCTCAGCAGCAGGCTGCGGACGATCGGCCACCAGGCGAACAGCCCGAAGACCAGCACGGCCGGGAGCAGGAACAGCCAGGCCGTGATCTGCTTGCGCGCGGCGGTCCCGCCGCGGCGGCGGCCCGCGCTCCCCTGGGCGGGGGCGACGGGTGCGGGCGCGGCGCGCCGGGAGTGGGTGAGCAGGCTCATGAACGGCTACTTCTGGGTGGACTGGTCGGTGGCGAGCTTGGCGTTGACGTCCTTCTCCGCCTTCGCGAGCAGCGCGTCGACGTCCGCGCCGCGGTCGGTGAGCACCGCCTGCACGACCGGGTCTAGCGCGGTGTACAGCGTCTGCGCCTCGTACGGCGGCTCGGGCTTGAGGTCGAGCGTGCCCAGCCCCTGGGTGTACGGCGCGAAGTTGTCGAGCTCGACGTTCACGTACGGCTTGATCGCCGCGTTGATCTCGGTCTGCCGCGCGGTGTCGAAGACCGGCAACGTCGGTACGCCGACCGCCGACTTGGGGTCGGCCGCCAGCGCCTTGGCCTGGCCCGCGGCGGCTTCGGTGCTGTACTGCGGCTCGGCGTAGGCGAAGGTCAGCCACTTCACGGCGGCCGCCGCGTGCTTGGTGTCGGCGGACTTGGGCACCATGTAGATGTCGCCGCCGGTCAGGGTCGCGTTGCCGCCGGACTGCGGCATCGAGGCGACGCCGAAGTCGTCGGTGTTCTCCATGCCGAACTGCGTCTTGGCCAGCCGGTAGGTGCCGGGGCTGCCCATGAACATCCCGACCTGTCCGGCCGCGAACTGCTTGATGACGTCGTTCTGGTTGTTCAGCAGATTCCGGCCGAGCGAATTGTCGCTCCAGCGCATGTCCTTGAGCAGGCCGAGCGCCTTCTTCGTGGCCTCGCCTGTGAGGGTCGCGGTGTACGTGTCGCCCTGCCGCTGTTCGAGGTCGCCGCCGAACGCGTAGGAGAGCATGGCGAGTTGCCAGCCGCCCTGGTTGTCCTTGGACTCCTGGACGAAGCCCGCCCTGCCGGTCTTCGCGGCGATCGCCTTGGCGTCGGCGCGGACCTCGTCCCACGTCGTCGGCGGCTTGTCGGGGTCGAGCCCGGCGGCCTTGAACAGCGCGCGGTTGTAGACCAGGCCCTGGGCGTAAGGATTCTGCGGGACGCCGTAGACCTGGCCCGCGCTGTCGCTCAGCGGCTTGAGGACCTGCGGGTTGAACTCCTTGAAGTGGTCCCAGGACTGGAGCTGGCCGCTGATCGACTGCACCTGCTTCTGCTGGATCAGCCGCTGCGGCTCGGTGAGCGGGACCTTGATGACATCCTCGACGTTGCCGCCGGCGAGCTTGGCGGAGAAGGTCAGCGGGTCGAAGACGGTGGTGGAGCCCTTGACCTTGATACCGGGGTTGGCCTTCTCGAAGTCTGCGACCTGCTGCTTGAAGAGGGTCAGCGCGGCCTTGTCGGTGGCGGGCGGCATGCCCTGGACGCGGAGGGTGAGGTCGCCGCCGCCGTCGACGCCGCCGGACTTGCTCGGGGTGACGGCGGAACAGGCCGTGAGGGCCACGGACACGGCTATGGCGGTGCAGCCGAGCAGGGCCGCATTGCGGGATTGTCTGGACATTTCGTCTCCACGGAGGGCAGGGTGAGGTCGGTGCGGGGTGCCTTGCTGTGAATGGGGGGACGCGGTTCCCGGGGCGGGTCGCGCCGATGTGCGCCGTGGCGGCCGGTGGCCGCGGGTACGGCGGGTGACTCAGCGGCCCGGC
This sequence comes from Streptomyces sp. NPDC025721, assembly GCF_055558595.1. Lineage (NCBI taxonomy): Bacteria > Bacillati > Actinomycetota > Actinomycetes > Kitasatosporales > Streptomycetaceae > Streptomyces > Streptomyces sp. NPDC025721. Next base: position 177,682 of record NZ_JBVHMF010000008.1, read on the forward strand.
GCGGGCCCGGTGGAGGCGCGGGGGACCAGCCGGGAGCCGATCTCCACGAAGGGGGTGGCCCGCGGGTCGACGGGCGCGTCGGCACGCGCCGCGCCGTGGCCCGCGATGGTCTCCAGGAGCAGGTCGGCCGCCCGGGTGGCGACCTCCTCCGGGTCGATCCTGATGGTGGTGAGGCTGGGGGTGGAGACGGACGCGAGCAGGGTGTCGTCGATGCCGATGACGCTGACGTCACCGGGCACGCTCACGCCGAGGCTCGCCATCTGGTGCAGGACGCCGAGGGCGACGAGGTCGTTGTGGGCGAGCACGGCCGTCGCGCCGTGCGCGGCGACCAGCGTGGCGGCCAGCACGCCCGTCTCGAACCGCGGCTCGTAGGGCCCGAGTTCGACGAAGGAGACGTCCTGCGCCTCGAAGGACTCGTGGATGGACTTGCCGCGGCTCAGCTCGTCCCGTGAGGCGTTGATGAACACGCACCGGCGGTGGCCGTACGCGCGCAGGTGTTCCACGGCCTGCGCGATCCCGGCCGACAGCGAGATCCGTACCTCGGGGATGCCGGGCACATGGCGGTTGACGACCACCAGCGGCATCTGGTCGGCCAGTTCGCCCAGCCGGTCCTCGGTGAGCGTGGACGCCCACAGCACCAGGCCGTCGACCCGCTTGGAGACCGCCGCGATCGTCTCCAGCTCGTCGGCCTCGCGCTCGTCGCTGTCGGCGACCAGCACGGTGTAGCCGAGCCGCCGGGCGCGGGCCTGCATCGCCTTGACGATGGGCGGGAAGAACGGGTTGGCGATGTCGGGGATGATCAGCCCGAGCGTGCCCGTGCCGCCGCCGCGCAGGCTGCGCGCCGCCGGGTTCGGCGCGTAACCGAGCTTCGCCGCGGCCTCCAGGATGCGCTGCCGGGTCTTCGGCTGCACCTGGTCGGGCGCCGTGAAGGCGCGGGAGACCGTCGACACCGATACGCCCGCGGCGCTCGCCACCTCCCGGATCGTGATTGCCACGGACCGCCTCCTCGCGTCGCTGCTGCCGGATGCCGGATGCCGGATGCCGGATGCCGGATGCCGGATGCCGGATGCCGTGGATCCTTGCGAACGTTCCCGGAGGTGTCAAGAGTGTTACCGCGATGAAAATCTCCAGTGCAGCAGGGTCTTGCGGATCAGGGCGGTCCTTGCGGATGATGCGTTCTCAGCAAGCATAATGAAGTTGCGGGAACGTTTTCATAGCGGCTCACCGGCCGCGGACGGCGCCGCGCACAGTGCCTCACTCACGGGGGCCTCACTCACGGAGGAGCGGGATGAAGATCACCGGCCTGGAAGTGCTGACCCTCCCCGACCACGGCGACAGCATGATGCTGGTGGTGGTCGACACCGACGAGGGCATCCACGGCCTGGGCGAGGTCGGCATCAGATCCCGGCAGCGGGCGGTCGCGGGCGGCCTCGAACACCTCGCGGAGCTGATCGTCGGCGAGGACCCGCGGCGCATAGAGCACCTGTGGCAGGTGATGTTCCGCCGCGGCTTCTTCCCCGCCGACCGCATCATCGGCGCCGCCATCGCCGCCGTGGACGTCGCCCTGTGGGACATCCGCGGCAAGGCGCTCGGCGTGCCGGTGCACGACCTGCTCGGCGGACGCGTACGGGACTGGGTCCCGGCGTACGTGCACGTCGGCGACGACTACCACGACCGCGAGCGATTCCTCGACCGCTGCCGGGAGTTGGTCGCCGAGGGCTGGCGGCATGTGCGCTTCTCCGCGCCGCACGACGTGGACGACGTCCTCGACGCCCGGCGCTGCCTGCGCGATTCGGTGAGCCTGTTCCACGCGGTGCGGGACGCGCTCGGCGACGAGATCGAGCTGATCCTGGACGTGCACACCCGGCTCGACCCGCCGGAGGCGGTCACCCTGTGCCGCGAGATCGAGGCGGCCCGCCCGTACTTCGTCGAGGACCCGCTGCGCAGCGAGAACCCCGAGAGCTACCGGATGCTGCGCGCGCGGACCGGCGTACCGCTGGCGGCGGGCGAACAGTACGGATCCAAATGGGAGTTCAGGACCCTGATCGAGGAGGAGCTGATCGACTACGCGCGCGTCGACATCGGGGTGGCGGCCGGGCTGACCGAGGCGAAGAAGATCGCCGCGATGGCGGAGACCCACCACATCAAGCTCGCCACCCACAATCCGCTGGGCCCGGTCACCGCCGCGTCCTCGCTCCAACTCAACCTGGCCTGCCCGAATGTGGCGATCCAAGAGCACCAGACGGACCCCGAGCCCGCCATCGCCGCGCTCTTCCCCACCCGCCCGGCCATCTCCCCCGGCCGCGTCACGCCGACCGACGCGCCGGGCCTCGGCGTCACCCTCGACCGCGACGCCGCCCGCGCCCACCGCGCCACGACGACCGAACGGCCCCATCTGCGCACGCCGGACGGCGCCTTCACCAACTGGTAGCCGGATCAGGGCACGTCGGACGCGGATTCGGCGGGCGTTACGCGACCGGGGACGGGACGACCGGGACGGCCGCGTTGGGGTCGTGGCCCGCGAAGGCCAGGGTGATGACGAAGCCCGCGACCTCCTCGACCTGGCGGGCGCGGTCCAGTCCGCCGAGGACGGCCGGGGTCGCGGCCACGTCCCGGACGAGGCGGGCGACCACGTCCAGCGCGGCCGGGTCGTCGCCGCAGATCGGGACGGTGACGGCCGGCCCGACGGGGTCGGTCCACTGGGTGGAAGGGAAGAGGTGGAACGCCTTGACCACATGGGCGCCGGGGGCGCGGGCGGCGACGCGCCCGGCCATGGACTCGGCGGGCCCCGTCAGCAGGACTCCGGCGCCGTGCGCCACCGCGTTCGTGGGGTCGATCAGCGGCGTCCCGGCCAGCAGTCCCTCGGTCGCGCCCGCCGCGCCCAGCATGTCCTCCGCGCCGTCCCAGGCGACGGCGAGCAGCACCGCGTCCCGCCCGCTGACGGCCGTCCGCGGCGCGACGGCCCGCGTGCCGCGGCCCAGCGCCTCGGCGAGCGCCGCCGCCTTGGCCGTCGAGCGCCCCGCGACCACCACCTCGTGCCCGGCGCGCAGCCAGCCCTCGCCCAGCGCCCGCGCCAGCGTTCCCGTACCGAGAATCCCGATCCGCATCCTTCGCTCCCTCGCCCGTGCCCTGTGCCGTGGCCCGCGCCGCGCCCGTGGCCTGTGCCGTGACCAGCGCCTTGACCCGCGCTGCGACCAGTCCCCGCCCGGCGCCGTGACCAGCGGCGATCGTCTGACGGATACGGTAGGGAAGCCGATACGCACCGGCCGGTGCGCGAGGGACGGACCATGATGGGTGGCGCGATGAGCCCTCACGAGAGCCCCGACGAGACGCGCGAGAGCCCCGGCGCGCACTGCTACGAACGGGTCGCCGACTGCCGGCTGCGCGCGGCCACCGACCTGTTCGCCCACACCTGGGACCCGGTCGTGCTCGCGGCGCTGCGCACGGGCCCGCGCCGCCGCCGCGCGCTGCGCGCCGCGATCGGCGGGATCAGCGACAAGGTCCTGACCGAGACGCTGCACCGGCTGCTCGGGAACGGCCTGGTGGGCCGCCGGGCGTACGCGGAGGCGCCGCCGCGCGTCGAGTACGGGCTGACCGCGCTGGGCGAGAGCCTGGTCGACGGCCCGATGCGGGCGCTCGGCCGCTGGGCCCTCGACCACGGCGACGAACTCCTCGACGCCCAGGAGGCGGCGCAAACGGCGGCGCATGCAGCGGCGCATGCAGCGGCGCATACGGCGGCGCGCGAAGCGGCGCGGGGCGCCGAGGAGTGGTGAGCAGTCGGTGAGCGGTGATGAGCGGTGTGTCGCGGTGGCTCGCCGGGGTTCACGGTGGCTCGCCGTGCCTCGCCGTGCCTCGCGGTGGTGAGGCGACAGCCCGCTACGACGCGTAGAAGTTCCGCTGCCAGCGGTGCTTGGCGAGGATCGCGAGCTGCTCGTCGGTCAGCGGCGTCCCGTCGCTGACCGCGGTGTTGCGCTCGACATTGCGCACCGACCGCATGCCGGGGATGACGGTGGAGACGGCCGGCGCGCTGAGGACGTAGCGCAGGGCGGTCTCGGCGATGGCGTCGGGGGCGATGCCCAGGTCGTCCACGATCGCCCGGACGCGCTGCTCGACCTGGGCCGGGCGGTCGCCGCGGAAGTAGCGGTTGCGGAAGTCGCCCTCGGGAAAGGTCGTACCGGCCGTGACCGCGCCGGTCAGACCGCCCTCGTCGAGCGCGACGCGGACGATCACGCCGACGCCGTGCTCCTGGCAGGCGGGCAGCAGCGACTCGGCGGGCGTCTGCTCGAAGATGTTGTAGATGACCTGGACGGTGTCCACGACACCGCTGCGGACCAGCGCCAGCGAGTTGTCCGTCTCGTGGTCGTTGATCGAGACGCCGAACAGCCGGATCTTGCCCTGCTGCTTGAGGTCGGCGACGGTCTCCAGCCAGTCGCCCCTGCCGACCCACTCGTCCCGCCAGACGTGGAACTGGAGCACGTCGAAGTGGTCGAGGCCGCTGGCGCGCAGGCTGGTCTCCAGGCTGGCGCGGATGTGCTCGCCGGAGAACGCCTCTTCCGCGGTCACCCCGGCGGGCGCGGGCCATGTGCCGTTGCCCGGCGGGACCTTGGTGGCGACCAGGATCTCGTCACCGGCCGCCGCCCGCTCGCGGACGACCCGGCCGACGATGCGCTCGCTCTCGCCGTAGCCGCGGGCGGTGTCGATGAGGTTCACGCCGAGGTCGACGGCCCGGTGCAGGGCGCGCACCGACTCGTCCTCGGTCGCGCCCACCCACGCCCCCTCGCCGATGCCCCAGGCGCCGTAGCCGATCTCCGACACGGACAGGCCGCTGCGGCCCAGTTCGCGGTAACGCACAGACTTCCTCTTCTCGGGGTTGCGGAATGCGAAGGCGCGGGCGGACCGTCAGCCGGCGGCGCTGAGCCGGGCGATCTCGTCGGCGTCCAGGGTGAGTTCGGCGGCGGCGACCGAGTCGCGGATGGTCTCGGGGCGGCTGGAGCCGGGGATCGGGACGACGACCGGGGACAGCGCGAGCAGCCAGGCCAGGCAGACCTGCTGCGGGCTGACGCCGTGCGCGGCGGCGACCTTGGCGAACTCCCCGTAGGAGGAGCCGAGTTCACCGGCGTGGGCGATACCGCCGAGCGGGCTCCACGGCAGGAAGGCGATGCCCAGCTCGTCGCAGAGCGTCAACTCCGGCTCGCTGGAGCGATACGCGGGCGAGAACTGGTTCTGCACCGACACCAGGCGCCCGCCCAGGATCTCCTGGGACAGCCGGATACGGTCCGGGCTCGCGTTGGAGATGCCCGCCATCCGGATCTTGCCCGCGTCCAGCAGCTCGGCGAGCGCGCCGACCGACTCCTCGTACGGCACGGCGGGGTCGGGCCGGTGGAACTGGTAGAGGCCGATCGCCTCGACCCCGAGCCGCCGCAGCGACGCCTCGCAGGCCGCCTTGATGTGCTCGGGCCTGCCGTCCAGCGTCCACGAACCGTCGCCCGGCCGCAGGTGGCCGCCCTTGGTCGCGACCAGCACGCCGTCGCTGTCGCCGCCGTACGAGGCCAGCGCCTTCGCGATCAGCGACTCGTTGTGCCCGACCTCGTCGGCGTGCCAGTGGTACGCGTCCGCGGTGTCGATCAGGGTCACCCCGGCGTCGAGCGCCGCGTGGATCGTCGCGACGGAACGTGCCTCCTCCGGGCGCCCCTCGATCGACATGGGCATCCCGCCCAGCCCGATCGCGCTGACCTCGACGGCACCGATACGACGGCTCTGCATGGTTTCGCGCCTCTCTCATTCCACCTACGACGACAACGGACCTCCAGCTTCACCCGTGGGGCGGGCAGTCGTCCAATAGAAGAAAGCGAACGAATTAAGAAGCGCGGCCGTTCAATGCGCGCCGTGGCTCATTCCGCGAAGGTGAACCCGGCCAGCAGCGCGTCTCCGGTCAGTGTCCAGCTCAGCGTGTGCGGGCCGGGGCCGGGCGGGGCGGACAGCGGCGCGGTCAGCTCCGTCCAGGTGTGCCGGTCGGCGGTCGGCGGCGGGGTGAAGGCGGCCAGCGGCGCGCCGTCGCAGCACAGCTCGATCCGGGACGGTACGGCGCAGGACCCGCCCTCGGCCGCCGGTCGGCTGACCTCGACCGCGACCGTACGCGCCCCGGTCAGGCCGACGTCCCGGAAGACGGCGGTGGCCGGTTCCCCCGGCGCCGCGGGGCCGACCGCGTCACCGGAGACGGGGCCCGCGTCCAGCAGCCGCAGCCCCGTACAGGCGTCGAAGTCCACGGCCGCCACGCGCACTCCAACCGCATTACGGGGAGCGGGAGTCGGGCCGGTGACCTCCAGCCGGGCGGTCGCGGCGACGTCCTGGACCCCGCGCGCCACGAGGACGTCGTACGCGCCAGGGTCCACGGTGAAGGCGCCGGTCCCGACATCCCAGTGCGCGAGCGCGTCGGCGGGCACCTCGACGCTCACCTCGCGCCGCTCGCCCGGCGCGAGCCGCACCTTACGGAAGGCGGCGAGCCGCAGCAGCGGCGCGTCGTAACGGGCGTCCACCGCACGGGTGTAGAGCTGCACGGTCTCGGTGCCCGCGCGCTCCCCGGTATTGACGACGGTCACCGTCGCCGTCACCGGCTCGCCCGGCGCGATCCGCGCCGCCGACAGCCGCAGGTCCTCGTAGCCGAACGTGGTGTACGACAGGCCGTGCCCGAACCCGTAGAGCGCGGGCGCGCGGTGGTACTGGTACGTCCAGCCCGCCGTGATGATGTCGTAGTCCAGCGGCGGCGGGAGCGGGTCGTCGCCGCGGTACCAGGTCTGCGGCAGCCGCCCGGTCGGCTCGCTCGCGCCGAGCAGCACCGCCGCCAGCGCCCGGCCGCTCTCCTGCCCGCCGTGCGCGGTCCACAGCACCGCGGGCACCCGCTCCTGCGCCCAGTCGAGCGCGTACGGATAACTGCTGGTCACGACCAGGACGGTGCGCGGCTGCGCGGCGGCGACCGCCCGCAGCAGCGCGTCCTGCGCGGGCGGCAGGTCGGTGTCGGGGCGGTCCTGCGTCTCACGGCCGTTGATCAGCGGGTCGTTGCCGAGGACGACGACGGCGGTGTCGGCCGCGGCGGCGGCGGCCCGCGCCTGCGCGATCCCGTCGCGTACGACCGTACGGCGCCAACTCTCGGCCTCCGCGGGGGTGTCGGCGCTCACCGTCACGCGCCCGGTCGCCCCGTCCACGGCCGCGTACCGGCCGCTGTGCACATGCCGCAGCAGCTCCGTACCGTCCGCCCGCTCCTCAAGGCGGAAGGTCTCCTGGACGTCCCAGCCGTTGGGCAACGTCTGATCCGCCGTCAGCACCCATTGCCCGGAAGCGTTTTCGTCGCCGCCGCTGGGAACACCTCCGTCGCGCGCGGTCAGATAGCGGCCGGTGCGGGCGCTGCGCAGGGTCAGCACACCGCCGCCCCAGTCGAAGACGTCGAAGCAGAAGTCGTCGGCCGGGACTTCGGCCGCCGGGGCCGCGAGCAGCAGCGGGCCCGCCGGGTCGGCGGCGGGCACCGACAGCGCGCCGTCCGACGAGGTGGCGTGCAGGGCGATCCGGTCGACGCCCTCGACCACGACGGTCACCTCGTCGCCGCGCGCGGCCAGCGCGGCCGTCAGCCCGTCGGCGGCCGTGATCCGGTACGGCATCGTGCCGCTGTACCAGTCCTCGAAGAGGGTGTCCGCGAGCGGCCCGATCACCGCGACCTTGTGCGATGCCCCCGCGACCGGCTCCAGCGGCAGCGTCCCGTCGTTCTTCAGCAGCACCACCGCCTCCGTGGCGGCGCGCAGGGCGAGTTCGCGGTGCGCGGGCGAGTCGACGGCGTCCCAGCCGATGGCCGCGTACGGGTCGCGCTCCGGGTCGAACTCGCCGAGCCGGAAGCGGATCGCGAGCTGCCGCCGTACCGCGCGCGTCACGTCGTCCTCGTCGATCAGCCCGCGCCGCAGCGCGTCCTGGAGGCGGCCGACGGTGACGGCGGAGTCCTCGCCGTGGTCGGTGAAGCTGTCGACCCCGGCGCGCAGCGCCGCCGCGTGCGACTCGGCGTGGTCGGTGAAGTAGTGCTCGGGGTCGACCAGATTGCTCGGCGCCTCGGCGTCGCTGACCACGAACAGCTCGTGCCCGGTGGGCGCTGCCCAGCGCCGCAGCTCCGACTCGATCAGCGGACTGACGTGGCAGGGACGGCCGTTGACCAGGTTGTACGCGAGCATCGCGCCGGTCGCGGCGCCCGAGGCGACGGCCGGGCGGAAGGCGGCGAGGTCGTACTCGTGCAGCACGCGCGGGCGCAGCCCCGAGGAGGTGACGCAGCGGTCGTCCTCGTTGTTGTAGGCGAGGAAGTGCTTGAGGATCGGCGCCGTGCGCAGGTGCTCGGGGTCGTCGCCCGCCATGCCCCGGCAGTAGGCGTCGCCCAGGCGCGCGGTGAGCAGCGGGTCCTCCGCGTAGCCCTCCTCGTTGCGCCCCCAGCGCGGGTCGCGGAGCAGATTCACCACCGGCGCCCACGCCTGGAGGCTGATCGGCCCGGCGCCGATGGGCGCGGCCCTGTGGTGGTGGAAGGCGCGCTGCTCGACGGAGACGGCCGTCGCGACCGCGTGCGTCAGCTCCTCGTCCCAGGTGGCGCCCAGGCCCACGGCCTGCGGAAAGGTGGTGGCGGTGCCGAGCCACGCGACGCCGTGCAGCGCCTCGGTGCCGGTGCGGAAGGCGGCGATGCCCAGCCGGGGCACGGCCGGGGCGTACTGGTGCAGCAGCGCCACGCGTTCGTCGGGGGTGAGCCTGCCGAGCAGGTCCTCGACCCGTTCGCGCAGCGGCAGTTCCGCGTCGCGGAAGGGCGGCCGGTCGTGCACGGGCGTCGTACTCACTGAGGCAAACCCCTTGGGCCGGTGACGTGGTGAAGCGCTTCGCCGAAGCTGACACGCCGCCGACGAGGGTGTCAACGGGTCGCACACAACCTCCGTCCGGCGCACCGCTGTCGAATTCATCGAACGCCCTGACCAGGGCGGCGATGATGTCCGCAGGACCGTACGGGGCCGGAATCCGCCCGCCGGACAGTCGCGTCAGAACTCTTGTCGGAACCGAAACACGTGGTTACTGTCGCCGACACATCGAAGCGCTTCGACAGTCCTCTTCGACACTCTCCCCGGCGTCTCGCCCCCTCCACGCGGCACCGGCACGGCAAAACGGCACCCACGGCACGCACCCTCGGCGTCCCCCCGGATCGGACCACCCCACACGGCGAAGGACCCACCATGACCAGCCAGTTGAACCGCAGAACCTTTGTGAGCGCGGCGGCGGCGACAGCCGGAGCCGCGGCGCTGTCCCCGCTGCTGACCGCCTGCGGAAGCGGGTCGAGCAGCAAGGGTGGCACCAGCAGCAAGAGCGGACTGAAGGCGGCGCTGCCGCAGTTCACCGCGAGCCGCTCGGTCACGGCGGACATCCCGGCGGTGCCGGGCGCCGCGGGCACCGCCACCGACCCCGGCTTCCTGACCTACCCGGCGAGCCCGGTGAAGACGGTCGACGGCGTGCCGGGCAAGGGCGGCAGCTACACCGCCGTCACCCCGCTGTGGGGCACCATCCCGGAGCCGGGCAACTCCTTCTACCAGGCCATGAGCAAGGCCCTCGGCGTGACGCTGACGATGAAGCCCGCCGACGGCAACCACTACGACACCGCCATCCCCACCATGACGGCGGCCAAGAAGCTGCCGGACTGGATCCAGCTCCCCACCTGGTGGAACGCCAACTTCAACGTCGGCAAGCTGGCCGGCACCCAACTGGCCGACCTCACGCCGTACCTGGCGGGCGACGCGGTCAAGGACTACCCGAACCTCGCCGCGATCCCGACCGGCGCCTGGCAGGCCGGGGTGTGGGAGGACAAGCTCTACGGCATCCCGTCCTTCTCCAGCGGCTTCGTCGTCGCGGGCACCACCTACCACCGGGCCGACATCCTCCAGGCCAAGGGCATCAACCCGGACGAGATCTCCTCGGCCGCCGATCTCCTCGCGCTCGGCAAGGAGTTGACGAACGCCAAGGGCGGCGTGTGGGCCTTCGACGACCTGTGGACGTATCTCTCCCCGTTCTGGGGCGTGCCCAACAAGTGGACGGTCAAGGACGGCAAGCTGGTCCACAAGTACGAGGGCCAGGAGCTGCTGGAGGCGCTGGACTGGCACTACAAGCTCGCCAAGTCCGGCTACATGCACCCGGACGCGCTCGCGGGCAACACCAACGACGGCAAGAACCGGTTCTACGCGGGCAAGGTCGTCGTCACCGGTGACGGCACCGGCGCGTGGAACCTCGCCGACGCGCAGGCGGGCACGGCGGCCGATCCGAAGTACCGGCGCGGCGCGTTCAAGGTCTTCGCCGCCGACGGCACGTCGAAGCCCGGCATCTTCCTCGGCAACTCCACCAGCCTGATGAGCTATCTGAACATCAAGCTGTCGAAGGACCGGATCAAGGAGCTGCTGGCGGTCGCCAACTACCTGGCCGCGCCCTTCGGTTCCGCCGAGTACACGATGGTCAACTACGGCGCCGAGGGCGTCCACTACACGATGGACAACGGCACGCCCACCTTCACCGACGAGGGCAAGAAGGACGTCCAGCAGCAGACGTACCCGTTCCTGGCCACCTGCTCCGCGGTGATCAGCAATCCGGGTGCCCCGCAGGTGACCAAGGACTACGCGGCCTGGCAGGCGGCAGCGGCGGCGACCGCGTACAAGCCGGTGTTCTGGAACATGAACATCACCGTGCCGCAGCGCTTCGCGACCGCCGACGCGGGCCAGGCCGTCGAGGACACCATCAAGGACTGCTACCACGGCAAGAAGAAGGTCTCCGACGTGCAGGCCGCGATCTCCTCGTGGAAGAGCAGCGGCGGCACGCGGTTGACGACGTGGATGCAGACGAACGTGCTCGACAAGTACGGCTCGGGGCAGTAGGCGGTGGCCGCGATCATCACCGGGAAGGCGGACGGGACACCGGGGAAGCCGGACGCCGCGGACGGGGACCCCGGCAAGGGCGCACGCGACGGCAAGAAGGGCTCACGCGACGCCGAGAGCACGGCGCACGGCGGCCTGACCTGGCGCGTGCGGCTGCGCCGCGACAAGTCGCTGCTGCTGATGACCCTCCCGGCCGTCGCGCTGCTGCTGGTCTTCAACTACGCGCCGCTGTTCGGCCTGGTCACCGCCTTCGAGTACTACGACCCGCTGGTCGGCGTCCGCAACAGCGACTTCGCGGGCCTGGAGCAGTTCCGGCAGCTCTTCCACGACCCGCTGTTCTGGGGCGCGTTGCGCAACACGCTCTTCCTCAGCTCCGTCCAGATCGTCCTCTTCTTCCCGGTGCCGATCGCGCTCGCCCTGATGCTCAACACCGTGATCAGCGAACGGCTGCGGAATTTCGTGCAGTCCATCGTCTATCTGCCGCACTTCTTCTCCTGGGTGCTGACGATCACCGTCTTCCAGCAGATGCTCGGCGGCGCGGGCGTGCTCAACCAGTTCCTGCGCCGGCACTCGATCGGCACCTGGGACGTGATGACCGACCCGCACACCTTCGCGCTGCTCATCACCTCGCAGGCGGTGTGGAAGGAGGCGGGCTGGGGCATCATCGTCTTCCTCGCGGCGCTCGCGGCCATCGACCAGAACCAGTACGAGGCCGCGGCCGTCGACGGCGCGGGCCGGTGGCGCCGGATGTGGCACATCACGCTGCCCGGCATGCGCGGGGTGATCGTGCTGATGCTCGTGCTGCGGCTCGGCAACGCGCTGACCGTCGGCTTCGAGCAGTTCCTGATCCAGCGCGGCGCGGTCGGCCACGACGCGGCCGACGTCCTGGACACCTTCTCCTTCTACTACGGCATCGCCACCAACAACTACAGCTACGGCGCCGCCGCCGGTCTGTTCAAGAGCGTCATCTCGCTGCTGCTGATCTGGGGCGCGAACCGGCTGGCGCACTCCTTCGGCGAGGACGGGTTGTACCGCAGATGACCGACACACTGACCGTGGGCGGCGACCGCGCCGGCCGTACGCGGAACCCCCGTGCGCGCAAGGGCCCGCAGCGCCCGTCGTGGGAGGAGGCGCCGGGCGTCGCCGGGCAGACCTTCAAGGGCGCCACCTTGGCCCTGGTCGTGGCGGCCGTCCTGGTGCCGCTGTGGATCGTGGCGCTGACCAGCCTGTCCACGCCGGGCGCGATCGGCCGCGCGGGCGGCCTGGTGATCTGGCCGGACGGGGTGACGCTCAACGCCTACCGGTTGATGCTGGAGAACGGCGCGGTCACCCGCGCCCTGCTGGTCAGCCTCGGCGTCACGGGCGTCGGCACCGCGATCTCGATGGTGGTCTCCGTGCTGTGCGCGTACGGCCTGTCGCGCTCCGGGTCGCTCGGCCACCGGGCGATCCTGATGGTGCTGATCGTCACCATGTTCGTCAGCGGCGGCCTGATCCCGACGTACCTCGTCGTCACCGGCCTCGGCGGCTACGGCCAGTACTGGGCGCTGATCCTGCCCAGCGCGATCTCCGTGTTCAACATCCTCGTGCTGCGCGCCTTCTACTCCGGCACCTCCGCGGAACTCATCGACGCGGCGCGGATGGACGGCGCGAACGACTGGCGCATCCTGTGGTCGGTCGTGCTGCCCACCTCGCGGGCCGTGACCGCCGTCGTCACGCTCTTCTACGCGGTCGGATACTGGAACTCCTTCTTCAATGTCATGCTCTACATGCCCACGGACAGCCCCAAGTGGCCGTTGCAGTACGTGCTGCTGGAGTACGTCAACTACGGGATGAACATGCCGGGTTCGGTGAACAGCGGCTTCGGCACCGCGCACGCGCAGACCGCGCCGCTGTCGCTCCAGATGGCCGTCGTGGTGCTCACCCTCGTACCGATCCTGATGGTCTACCCCTTCATGCAGAAGCACTTCAAGACCGGCGTGCTGACCGGAGCGGTCAAGGGATGAGCGGTCAGGGGACGGACGGTCACGGGATGAGCGGTCACGGAATGAGCGGGCACGGAATGAGCGGTCGGGGCACGGGTGAACGTACGCAGGGGACCGCGGGGCCGCCACCACGACAGGAGCAGCACAGCATGATGGGAAGCACCTCCGCCGTGACCATCGCCGAAGTGGCCAAGCACGCCGGGGTGTCGTCGAGCACGGTCAGCTATGTCATCAGCGGCAAGCGCTCGATCTCCGAGGCGACCAGGCGCCGGGTCGAGGCGGCCATCAGGGAGTTGGGCTACCACCCCAACGCGGGCGCGCGGGCGCTGGCGGGCAAGCGGTCGCACATCATCGCGCTGATGGTGCCGCTGCACACCGACGTCTACGTGCCGATCATGATGGAGATCGCCATCGCGGTGACCATGGCCGCGCGCGGCTTCGGCTACGACGTGCTGCTGATCACCAACGACGAGGGCCCGGACGGGGTGCGGCGGGTCGCGGCCAGCGGCCTGGCCGACGGCGTGATTCTGATGGACGTCGAGCTGGACGACGACCGCATCCCCGTCCTGCGGGCGCAGAACACGCACGCCGCGCTGATCGGACTGCCCGCCGACGCCACCGGACTGTCGTGCGTGGACCACGACTTCGCGGCGGCGGGCGCGCTGTGCGCCGACCACCTGGCCGACCTCGGCCACCGCGACGTGGCCTTCATCGGCTACAGCCCGGCGGTCTACCGGCGGCACGCGGGGTACGCGGAGCGGACGCTGACCGGCTTCCGTACGAGGTCGGCCGAGCGCGGGCTGCGGATCGTGCACCGGCCGTGCGACGGGACGTACGAGAGCACGGCGGGCGCCTTCACCCGCGTCCTCGCCGACCGGCCGGAGACCACCGGCTTCGTCGTGCAGAACGAGGGCGCGATCGGGCCGCTGCTGAGCCTGCTGCGGGCGGCCGGGCGGATCGTGCCCGAGGACGCCTCGGTGGTGGCGCTGTGCCCCGAGCCGCTGGCCGACCAGTACTCGCCGCGGCTGACCGCCGTCACCGGGCCCGCGCAGGATCTGGGGCGGCGCGCGGTGGAGCTGGTCATGCGGCGGATCGAGGGCGCGGACGCCGACGAAGTCGCCCTGCTCACACCTCTGTTGACCACACGCGAGAGCACAGGCCCGGCCCCGCACCGCGACTGAGCCCCGCTTCCCCCCATAGCGCCGCTTCCCGACCCCGCGCTTCCCCCCAATAGCGCCGCTTCCCTACCCCCGCTTCCCCCCATAGCGCCGCTTCCCCCCGGTGGCGCCGCTTCCCTACCCCCGCACGCCCGTTTCCGCCCTCGCACAGACACGTCAGGAGAGCCACCGCATGGCAGAGCACTTCCGCATCCGCGAGCACGCCCTCGAATGGCGGGCCAGGGGTGAGACGTTGCGGGTCGAGGCGTGGGGCCCGGACGCGGTCCGGGTGCGGTCCGCGCCCGCCGGGGAGATCGTCGAGGATCTGCCCGGCGCGCTGGACGCGCCGCCGCCCGGCGCCACCACCGCGATCACCGTGCACGGCGACTCGGCGACCCTCGTCAACGGCGCGCTGACCGTACGGATCGACGCCTGCGCCGAGGGCCGGCTGACCCCGGAACTGCCCGCCGCGGCGGGCCGGTTGACCTTTGAGCGCACCGACGACGGCGGAGAGCTGCTGGCCGAGGAGCCGCCGCACTTCTGGTGGCCGGGCCCGCGCCTCTACACGGCCACCGGCAACGGCTACCACCGCCTGGAGCAGCGCTTCCGCGCCTACGCGGACGAGCGCTGCTACGGCCTGGGCCAGCACGGACACGGACTCTTCGACCAGAAGGGCGCGGTCCTCGACCTCGTGCAGCGCAACGGCGAGGTGACCGTGCCGCTGCTGATCTCCAGCCGCGGCTACGGCCTGCTGTGGAACTCCCCGGCGGTCGGCCGGGTCGAGCTGGGCGTCACCGGCACCCGCTGGGTCGCCGACAGCGCCCGGCAGATCGACTACTGGTTCACCGCGGGCGACCCCGGCGCGATCCTGCGCCGGTACGCCGACGCCACCGGCCACAGTCCCGAACTCCCGGACTGGGCCACGGGTTTCTGGCAGTGCAAGCTGCGCTACCGCACACAGGAGGAGCTGCTGGAGGTCGCCCGCGAGTACCGCCGCCGCGAGCTGCCGCTGTCCGTCATCGTCTGCGACTTCTTCCACTGGACGCACCTGGGCGACTGGCGCTTCGACCCGGCGGAGTGGCCGGACCCGGCCGCGATGGTCCGCGAACTCGACTCCATGGGCGTGAAGTTGATGGTCTCGGTGTGGCCGTCGGTCAGCCCGGCCAGCGAGAACCACGCGCCGATGTGGGACCGCGGGCTGCTGATCGGCACCGAGTACGGCCCGCTCGCGCACGCCGACTGGCCGGACAAGGGCCTCGGCGCGTACGCGGCGCAGGTCGCCTTCTACGACGCCACGCACCCCGAGGCCCGCGCGTACGTGTGGGAGAAGCTGGCCGCCAACTACCTGGCGCACGGCGTCTCGGTGTTCTGGCTGGACGCCGACGAACCGGAGCTGAAGCCCAACTACCCCGCCAATCTGCGCTTCCACGCGGGGCCCGGGCTCGAAGTCGCCAACCTCTACCCGCGCGAGCACGCCCGCATGGTGCACGACGGGCTGCGCGCGGCCGGGCACAGCGAGGTGCTGACCCTCAACCGCTCGTCGTGGGCGGGCGCCCAGCGCTACGGCGCCGCCCTGTGGTCGGGCGACATCGGCACCGACTTCGCGTCGCTGTGCGCCCAGATCACCGCCGGGCTCAATGTGATGCTCTCCGGCATCCCCTGGTGGACCACCGACATCGGCGGCTTCCACGGCGGCGACCCCGACGACCCCGCCTACCGCGAGGTGCTGGTCCGCTGGTTCCAGTACGGCGCCTTCTGCCCGCTGTTCCGCCTGCACGGCTTCCGCGGCCCGGAACAGGTCCTGGAGCCGGGCATGACCGGCCTGCCCAACGAGGTCTGGTCCTACGGCGGGCGGGCGTACGCGGTCCTGGCGTCGTATCTGCGGCTGCGCGAGCGGCTGCGGCCGTACATCGCCGAGCAGATGCGGGTGACGGCCCGCAGCGGGGTGCCGCCGATGCGGCCGCTGCTGCTGGAGTTCCCCGACGACCAGGACGCGTGGGGCATCCGCGACGCCTTCCTGCTCGGGCCCGACCTGCTGGTGGCGCCGGTCACCGAGGCGGGCGCGGTCACGCGGGAGGTCTACCTCCCGGCGGGCGCGCGGTGGACGGACGCGTGGACGGGCGAGGAGCACGACGGCGGCCGTACGGTGACGGCCGCGGCGCCGCTCGACCGCATTCCGCTGTTCCTGCGGGACGGCGCGCGGCTGCCGATCGCGGAGCCGAGGTGAGCCCTTCCATGAACACCGTCCCCGACTCCCGCGCCGATCCGGCCGGTTGGCTGACCGCCCGGCTCGGCGGCCCCGCCTTCGGCGGCGACTACAACCCCGAGCAGTTCGCCGACGACCCGGCCGTACGGCGCGAGGACGAGGAGCTGATGCGGCGGGCCGGGGTGAATCTGGTGACGCTGAACGTCTTCGGCTGGGCGGAGCTCGAACCGGAGCCGGGGCGCTACGACTTCGCGCCGCTGGACGCCCGGCTGGAGCGGCTGCACGCCGCGGGCGTGGCCGTGGACCTGGCCACGCCCACCGCGCAGCCGCCGCCGTGGTTCGGCCTCGCGCACCCCGACGCGCTGCCCGTCACCCCCGACGGCACCCGGCTGACCCACGGCAGCCGCGACACGTACTGCCTGGCCGCGCCCGCCTACCGGCAGGCCGCCCGCGCCGTCGCCGACGCGCTGGCGGCCCGGTACGGCGAGCACCCGGCGGTCGCGCTGTGGCACGTGCACAACGAGTACGCGACCGTCTGCCACTGCGAGCACGCCGCCGACGCCTTCCGGCACTGGCTGCGCGAGCGGTACGGCACCCTGGAGGCCGTCAACCGGGCCTGGGGCACCGCCTTTTGGAGCCAGCGCTACGGCGCGTGGGAGCAGATCCAGCCGCCGCGCGCCACGCAGTGGCGGCCCAACCCCGGCCAGGTGCTGGACTTCCGGCGCTTCTGGTCGGACCTCGCGCTGACCGCCTACCGCGAGCAGCGCGACGCGATCCGGGCGCACAGCCGGGTGCCGGTCACCACCAACGTGATGCTGCCCGGCTACCAGGTGCTCGACCTGTGGGCGTTCGGCCGCGAGGTCGACCTGGTGGGCGTGGACCACTACCCGGACGCGCCGGGCCTGGACGCCGCCGCAGACACCGCCTTCGGCGCGGACCGGGCGCGCTCCTTCGGCGGCGGCAGGCCGTGGCTGCTGATCGAGCAGGCCACCAGCACCGTCTACGCGGGCGACCTCGTCCTGCCCAAGGAGCCGGGCGACATCCTGCGGCACTCGCTGAGCCACATCGCGCGCGGCTCGGAGGGCGTGCTGTTCTTCCAGTGGCGGCAGTCACCGGCCGGGGCCGAGATCTGGCACTCCGCGATGGTCCCGCACGCGGGGCCGGACACCCGGATCTTCCGCGAGACCGTCGAAACCGGCCGCGCCGTGGCCGCGCTGGCCGAGGTGACCGGCTCGACCGTACGGGCGCGGGCGGCCGTCCTGCACGACCCGGACGTGTGGTGGGCGCTGGACACCCCCGTCCTGCCCACGCCGGAACTCCCGTACCTGCCCGCGCTCAAGCGCGCCCACCGCGCCCTGTGGGACGCCGGGATCACCACCGACTTCGCGCACCCGTCCGCCGACCTGTCCGCGTACCGGCTCGTTCTCGCCCCCAGCCTGCACCTGGTCTCCGAGGAGTCCGCCGCCGCGCTCACCGCCTACGTCGAGGGCGGCGGCACCCTGTTGGTCGAGTGCTTCAGCGGCGCCGTCGACCCCCACTACCGCGCGTGGCCCGGCGGGGCGCCGGGCCCGTTGCGGCCACTGCTCGGCCTGCGCGCCGAGGAGTTCCGCCCCCTGCCGTCCGGCGCCGCCGTCCCCCTGACCGACGGCGGCGCCGGCACCACCTGGACCGAGGCGCTGCTGCTGGAGGGCGCGACGGCCGAAATCGGTTACGCGGAAGGGCCGTTGACCGGCCGGGCCGCCGTCACCCGGCACGCCCACGGCCGGGGCACCGCCTGGTACGCCTCCACCCGGCTGTCCCCCGCCTCGTACACCGCGCTGATCGGCGGCTTGATACGGGCCTGCGGCGCGGAGCCCGAACTCCCCGGTCTTCCGGCGGGCGTCGAGGCGGTCCGCCGCCACAGCGACGACGGCCGCGCGTACCTCTTCCTCCTCAACCACTCCCCGGCCGAGGTCCGCGTCCCCGTGCGGGGCCACGATCTCCTGGCGTCCCGCGCCTTTCCTTCCGAGGGCGCCGTCCTGCCGCCCGCGAGCGCCGTGGTCGTCCGCGAGGAGGGCTGAGGGGACCGCCCTTGCCGACTCGGGGGACGGGCACGGAACGTGACCCCGGCATCACCCGAACGAGTGAACGCTTCTCGGTCATCCTGGGATGGTCACGCAACCGGCTCTTCCCGAAGGGCGTCCCCTCCTGCGCAACAGGTGTGACGCTTGGGGTGGGAAGGGGGTCGGGCGTGGACACGGTGATTGTGCAGTTGCCCGAGGAATCCGACGCACGGTGGGGAGAGGAACCGGCCGGGCGGCGCCCGAGGCTGCTGCGGCTCGGCCCCGGCGAGACGGCCGAGTTCGGGCGCGGGGGCTCCCCCGTGCGGACCGGTCCGGCCGGACACCCACCACCGTAGGCACGGCCCGGCGGGCCCGCTCCTGACAGATGACAGGGACGGCGGAACGCACCCGCGCCGCACCGGGACCCGCAGGGCCGCGGGCCGGACGCGCGTATACCCCGGCCGTCCGACGTGATCGCGCCAGCCCTTATGCGGCCCGAGACCCGGCATATGACCTAAGCCCGCCGAAATCCCCGCCCGGTGGTTAAAGGTCCAGCTAAGGACGGCTGTTCGGCATTCCCAGCGTCCGGAAGTGGCGTGCACACTACAGCCGTCGCCCGCCAAAAGCGTGCAACACGCAGCTATCGCACCACGATCCAGGTCTCGTCCTTGTCCTGTTCCTGACCTCACGTTGGAGTCGTCATCAACGACATACAAAAACCCCGTGTCGCACGGGCCCGCGCAGCGGTGGTCGCGGCGGCCTCGCTGGCCATGGTGTCCGGGTCCCTGATCCTCGCCATGCCCTCGCAGGCCAGCGGCCCCGCGCCCGCGGCCAAGACCATCGCGCAGAGCCACCCGGACTGGGCCACCGCCTCCGCCGACCAGGGCTCGGTCGCGGCGAACACCGAGATCACCGGCACCGTGTACCTGGCGGGCCAGGACGCCGCGGGCCTGACGAAGTACGCGACGGCCGTGTCCGACCCGAGCAACGCGAGCTACGGCGAGTTCCTGAGCCCGGCCGCGTACAAGGCGCGCTTCGGCGCCACCAAGGCGCAGGTCTCCGCGGTCCGGAAGTGGGCGGCCGACTCCGGCCTGAAGGTCGTGAGCACCTCCGACCACGCGATCACGGTCAAGGGCACCAACGCGGCGGTCACCAAGGCGTTCGGCACCGGCATCCACCAGTACCGCGTCTCGGGCACGCTGCGGCACGCCCCGGCCCGTGACGTCGTGGTCCCCGCGTCCGTCTCCTCCGCGATCCTCGGCGTGACGGGCTTCACCACGCCCGGCGCCAACGTCGCCAAGCCGAACTCGCACCGCGTCGACGACACCGCGGCCCGCTCCGCCGCGACCCCGGCAAGGAGCGGCAAGCCCGACGCCGGACTGCCGACCACCGCGACCTGCTCCGACTACTGGGGCCAGAAGATCGCCAAGGGCGCGCCGGCCGGATACACCACGTCCGACGTGCCGTTCGACCAGTGCTCGTTCTACCCCTCGCAGCTCCGCAAGGCGTACGGCATCACCGCCTCGGGACTGACCGGCAAGGGCGCGACGATCGCGATCGTGGACGCGTACGGCAGCTCCACCATGCTGGCGGACGCCAACCAGTACGCGACCGCGCACGGTGACAAGGCGTTCAGGTCCGGCCAGTACAGCGAGGTCGTCGACCCGTCGCAGTGGACCAACCAGGACCTGTGCGGCGGCCCCGAGGGCTGGGCGCCGGAAGAGGCGCTGGACGTCGAGATGGCGCACGGCCTCGCGCCCGACGCCAAGGTCGTCTACGTGGGCGCCAACTCCTGCGACGACAACGACCTGCTGGGCGCCATCAGCACCATCGTCGACAACCACCTGGCCGATGTCGTCTCCAACTCGTGGGGCGAGATCATGCACACCACGGACGACGCCGACGTCACCTCGTCGCTGATCGCCGCCTACGAGCAGGTCTTCAAGCAGGCCGCCGTCGAGGGCATCACCATCGGCTTCTCCGCGGGCGACTGCGGCGACAGCAGCCCGCTGGCCGCTGCGACCGGCGTCAACTGCCAGCCCGACACCTCGCGCGCGCAGGCCAACTGGCCCGACTCCGACCCGTGGGTGACCTCGGTCGGCGGCACCGCGCTCGGTCTGAAGGACAAGAGCGGCGCGTACGGCTTCGAGACCGACATGGGCACGCTGCGCTCCAACCTGTCGGCCGACGGCAAGAGCTGGACCCCCGCTCCCCCGGCCCCGTTCTACTTCGGCGGCGGCGGCGGCACCAGCGAGGACTTCGCACAGCCCGCGTACCAGCGCGGCGTCGTGCCCGGCTCGCTGTCGCACACGCTGATGACCGGCGCGAAGAGCCGTACGGCCCAGCGCGTCACGCCGGACGTCTCGATGAACGGTGACCTGTACACCTCGGTCCTCGTCGGCATCTCCGACGGCGCCCCGTACAGCGAGGGCGGCTACGGCGGCACCAGCGTCTCGGCGCCGGAATTCGCCGCGGTCCAGGCCGACGCCATCCAGGCCAGGCACCACGCCATCGGCTTCGCCAACCCGGCGATCTACGCCCGCGCCGGGCTGTTCAAGGACGTCGTGGACCAGAACGCCGCCCACCACCACAAGGCCCCGCTGAGCAACGTCGCCGACTTCGGCCTGGTCAACGGCACCCTCGCCGTGCGCCTCGCCGCCTTCGGCGAGGACACCTCGCTCAACGCGGTCCGCGGCTTCGACAACGCGACCGGTGTCGGCTCCCCGACCCTGTCCTACCTCCGCTCCTTCGGCCACCGCTGACCGATGTCCCGAAGGGCCCGGCGGAGCGACCCTCCGCCGGGCCCTTCGGCATTCCCCGCCGCCGCCGATTCCGCCGTATCGGCTGTGACAGGACGCCCCGAACGCGCGTCTGCATACACAGCAAGGCGGTCAATACTGGCGCCGGACGTGTGCGGTGCCGGTGGGGAGCAAGGGGCGACGGTGAAATTAGCGGCGATGCGGTCGTGGGTCGGGCAGCGGCCGAAGGCGGCGGTGGCGGGGGCGTCGGCGGTGGGCGCCGCGGGAGTGGCGGTCGCGCTGGTCGCGACGCTGACCGGCGGAGGCGCAGGCGCAGGCGGGGACGGCGGTGGCAAGGCGGACGACGCGGCGGCGCGGTCGCGGGCGACGCCGACCAGCCGCGCGCCGAGCCCGAGGACGGCACGGCCATCGACGGGGACGCCGACACCGACGCCGACCGTCACCGAGACGAAGGGTCCGATCGGCGACGGGTCCACCGCGTACACCGGCCCGCAGCCGCACCAGCCGAAGCCGGAGAAGCTCAAGCCGGGCGAGAAACCGCCGCAGTTCGTGGTGTTCTCCTGGGACGGCGCGCTGGAGAACGACGACCATCTGTTCTCGCGCTTCCGGGAGTTGGCCAAGGAGAACAACGCGAACATGACGTTCTTCCTGTCCGGCATCTACCTGGTCCCGGACGCGAAGCGGTCGCTCTACCACCCGCCCCGGCACGCGGCCGGGACGTCCGCGATCGACTTCCCGACCGACGCGCACATCAAGGAGACGCTGGAGCAACTGCGGCTGGCCTGGCAGGACGGGGACGAGATCGGGACGCACTTCAACGGGCACTTCTGCGCGCCCGACGCGGGCGGCGGCGGCACATGGAGCACCGCGGACTGGCGCAAGGAGATCGCCCAGGCGTACTCGTTCGTGGAGCACTGGAAGACGAACACCGGCTCCACCGACCTCCCGCCGCTGCCCTTCGACTACGGCCGTGAGCTGGTCGGCGGGCGCGCGCCGTGCCTGGAGGGGCAGAAGAATCTGCTGCCCGCGGCCAAGGCGCTGGGCTGGCGGTACGACGCCAGTTCGCCCGGCGACTTCCAGCTCTGGCCCGCCAAGTCGGGCGGGGTGTGGAACTTCCCGCTGGAGCTGATGCCCTACCCCGGCAAGGACTTCCAGGTCCTGTCGATGGACTTCAACTTCCTCTACAACCAGTCGGGCGGCGAGCAGACCCAGGGCGACCCGGCGAAGTTCCCGGCCTGGGAGCGCGAGACCCGGCAGGGCTATCTGAACGGCTTCGAGCGCGTCTACAACGGCAACCGGGCGCCGCTGTTCATCGGCAACCACTTCGAGACGTGGAACGGCGGCATCTACATGCAGGCCGTCGAGGACGTGGTGAAGGACGTCTGCCACCGGGACGGGGTGCGCTGCGTGTCGTTCAAGGAGCTGTCCGACTGGCTGGACGTCCAGGACCCGGCGGTGCTGGCCGAATTGCGCGGCCTCGACCCGAGCGAGTCGCCGGACTGGACGACGTTTCCCGCCAAGTAGCCGGGCCTGGCGGAGAGATCAGGGAACCGGCGGCCGGGCCCCGCGCCGAGGGGCCCGGCCCGCTCAGCCGGCCACCGCCACGTACCGCGTCCAGATGTCGACGGGATACGTGCTGCCGAACTCCTTCGTGGCCTTCGACGGCCCGCCGGTCCCGGTCAGCGGCAGCAACTCCTGCGTCTTCGGGTCGAGTCGGAAGACGGCGACCGACGTCGCCACCGCGGCGGCCCGCGCCCCCCTCGGCGGGTAGCCGACGTACCAGGCCGACAGGTCCCCGGCCGCCGTGCCCGTCTTGCCCGCCAGCTCCGTCCTGCCCGCGAGCCCGCCGCCTGCCCTCACCGCGCGGCGCGCGGTCCCGCCGGTCACCGCGTCCTTGAGCGCCTCGTCCACCTCGCCCGCGACCTTCGGGGTGAACGGGTGCGTGACAGCGGGCTGTTCGATGTCCACGCGCTGCCCGTCGCGGGTGACCTTGAGCACGGAGTACGGATCGGTGTGCGCGCCCGCGGCGGCGAAGGTGCCGTACGCGCTCGCCACCCGGATCGGGCTCGGGGTGACGCCGGTGCCGGTGGCGAAGGCGGGCACCTGCTCGCCGAAACCGCGCGGCAGCAGCCCGGCGTCGACGGACGCCTTCCGCACCCGGTCCAGGCCGACGTCCATGCCGAGTTGGGTGATCGGGCCGTTGACGGAGTCCGCCACCGCCTGCCGCAGGCTGATCCGCCCCCAGGACTTCCCGCCGTCGTTGCGGCTCTTCACGATCGTGCCGTCCCGGCTCCAGTACGGCCCCTCCGGCGTCCGTATCGGCACCTTGTCGTCGCCGTCGTAGACCGAGTCGGGGGTGACGGGCGTACGCGGCGCGCCGCGGGTGAGCAGCGCGCCGTCCCGCAGTCCGGCCGCGTAGACGAACGGCGCGTAGGCCGTACCGACCGGCACGATCGTGATGTTGGCGTCGTCGAAGCCCTGCTCGATGTAGTCGGGGCCGCCGTAGAGCGCGACGATCCGGCCGTCGGTGGCGACGGACGCGGCGCCGACGCGGACGTTCCGGTCGGCGGTCCTCGCCTTCGGTGCGAGGCCCGCGGTCTCGTGCCGCACGGCCTCGGCCAGGGCGTCGACGCGCGGGCGCTCGAAGGTCGTGTAGATCTGGTAGCCGCCCAGGTCGAAGCGCGCGTCGGAGATGTCGCTGTGCGCGGACACGTACGCCCGCGCGGTGTCGACGAGATAGCCGGTCTGCCCGCTCAGCCCCACGGGTTTCGGCGGCGCCTTGGGCTCGGGGAAGACGGTGTACGCGGCGCGCTCGGCGCGCGAGAGCTGACCGGTCTTCACCATCCGGTCCAGCACCCACTTCCAACGGGCCACCGCCCGTTGGTGGTTGGCCGGGCTGATCGCGGGGTCGTAGAGCGCGGCGCCCTTGAGCAGCGTGGCCAGGAAGGCCCCCTCGCCGGCGTTGAGCTGGGAGACGTCCTTGCCGTAGTACGCCTTCGCGGCGCGCTGCACGCCGTACGTACCGCGCCCGAACCAGGCGGTGTTGAGGTAGCCGTCGAGGATCTGCCTCTTGCTCATCTTCTGGTCCAGCTTCACCGAGATGAACATCTCGGTGATCTTGCGGGAGAGCGTCTGGTTCTGGTTGAGGTAGACGTTCTTCACGTACTGCTGGGTGATGGTGGAGCCGCCCTGGGTGTCGCCGCCGGTCACCATGGTGGCGACGGCCCGGCCGATGCCCTTCGGCGAGACGCCGTGGTCGGAGTAGAAGGAGGCGTTCTCGGCGGCCAGCACCGCCCACTGCACGCTCGTGGGTATCCGGTCCAGCGGCATCGCCTGCCGGTCCACCGGGCCCACCCGCGCCATCTCGGTGCCGTCGGCCCAGTAGTAGACGTTGTCCTGCTGCGTGGCGAATTCATTGAGGTCGGTGGGTATCCGGGTCCGCGCGTACGCCACTCCCACCACGGCGGTCAGCGTCACCAGCACCCACAGCGCCAGCAGCGACGCCTGGCGCAGCGACGGCACCCACCGCCGTATGCCGCGCCGCCCCGGCCGTGGATAGCGCGGCCGCAACACACGGGCCACGCGTTTCGCACGGGTCACGCGTACCGCGCGTACCGCGCCTCGGCCCAACCGCCTTAACTTCAGCCACTTTTTCCCCAACACCCCCGGAAGCTAAGGCCGGTTGTGGACCGCCCGAGGGCGGGACCGCCACAGTTCTGTAACAGCGGCGGGGCCCGGGGGCCACCGGATCAGGAGGGCAGGCGGCGCGCGCGGGGGTGGAGGCGGGCGGCGAGCACGGCGACGTCGTCCTCGGCGCGGGTGGCGTCCAGTCGGGTGAGGACTTCGTCCAGGACGGTCTGGATCGCGGCGCCCGGCGGGAGCCGCAGATCGGCGAGGCGGGCCAGGGAGACGTCGATGTCCTCCTTGCGCCGCTCGACCAGGCCGTCGGTGAACATCACCAGCGTCTGGTCGGGGGTGATGTCACGGGTGGTCAGCTCGTAGCCGCCGACGCCCGTGCCCAGCGGCGGCCCCACGGGCAGGTGCAGCAGGCTGCCCGCGCCGTCCGCCGAGAACAGCACCGGCGGCAGGTGTCCCGCGCTGACCAGTGCCACGCTGCCCCGCGCCGGGTCGACCCGGACCAGCAGGCATGTCGCGGGGCGGCGGGTGCCGTCCTCGGCCACGGCCGCGTCGAGCTGGCGCAGCACGCGGTGCGGCGGCAGATCCGCCGAGGCCACGTACCGCAGCATCGAGCGGTACGCGTTCATGTCCACGGCCGCGTCCAGGCCGTGGCCCATCACGTCACCGATCACCAGCAGCGTCCGGCCGAAGCTGAGCCGTACCGTCTCGAACCAGTCGCCGCCCACCAGGCTCCCGCCGCCCGCCGGGAGATAGCGGGTCGCGATGTCCAGGTTCGGGTGCGGGCGCCGGGGCTCGGCCAGCAGCGCCCGCTGGCGATTCAGCGCCGTGCTGTGCGCCGCCGTGTGCTGCCGCGCGTGGCTCAGGTGCACGGCCGCCAGGCGCGCCGCGTAGTGCACGGCCGCCGTCTCCTCCGCCGTGAACCCCCGCCGGCCCGCCCGTACCGCCAACAGCGCGCCGTACAGCCGTCCGTGCGCCAGCAGCGGCATCGACACCGCCGTACGCGGCAGACTCCCGTCCGCGTCCGCCGTCGCCGTGATCGGATGCCCCTCGTCCAGCGCCCGCACCGACAGCGACTGCGCGCTCAGCGGCGTCCTCGGCTCCAGCAGCTCCGACCTGCCCGCCGCCGCCGTCCGCGTCAGCGCCGGCTCCTCCGGCCGCCGGTCCGCCGGTACGTCCTCGGGCAGCAGGTCCACGGCCGCCGCGTCGCTCACCCGGCGGCACAGGAAGCCGACCAGCTCCGCGCAGGTCGTCTGCTCGTCCAGGGTGCTTCCGATGGCCTCGACCGCCTCCTCCGCCACCCCGAACCGGCCCCCGTCCGTGCCCTCCGCCACCCCGAACCGGCCCCCGTCCGTGCCCTCCGCCACCCCGAACCGGCCCCCGTCCGTGCCCTCCGCCTCCCCCTCGACCGGTCCGCTCACCACTCCACGCCGCCTCTCCCACCGTTCGCCCTGGCGGGCACCCCCTGATCCTTCCAGGGCCCCCGCCGCTGCCCCCGTTCCCACGTGCCCGTCCCCCGGTCTTTTCGGGGCCGGGCCCCCTGTGCGTCGGCTCCAGGCGGGGGGGGTGAGCCCGGCGGCCCTCAAAAGCGCCCGCCCGCGCACGGTGAACGGACCGGGCCCGGGGCCCTACAGGGGCGAGCCGTCCCGGGCGGGGGCGGGGCCGTCGAGGAATTCGGCGAGCCGGAAGAGGGCGGGAAGGGCCGCGCGCACCGCCCGAAGGTCAGCATCGGGCAAAGCTTCAAGCGCGGCGTCCATCCGCCGCTCGTGCGCCAGCGTCCACGCGGCGAGCCGCTCCCGCCCGGCAGCGGTGAGCGTGACGACCGAGGCGCGCCGGTCGGCGGGATCGGTCTGCCGGGCGACGAGCCCGGCGGCGATCATGGGCCCGATGAGCCCGCTGACGGTGCTGGCGGCGAGCCGTCGCCGGACGGCCAGATCACCGATGCGGGCGGGCGAGTGCTCGCCCAGGACCTGCAACAATTCCACCTGGGCCATGGGCAGCGCCTCCCACGGGTCGTCGCCGCCGACGGACACCCGAAGGGCACGGCGGAGCCGGGTGACGGCCTCGGTGAGCAGCCGGGCGTCGGCGGACTTGCTGAGCGGTCGCGGCGGGGAAACCGCGGGGTGGTGCGGGGACATGCCCTTGAGCGTAGGCCCTGGCATGTCACGGACCACCTGTCCGCGGCCTCTCAGGAGCGGGACGGGACCCCGTCGCGGCGGGCGGTGACTCGTCACTTCGGCGCCACCCGGACGACGGAAACTTCGGTGTCCGATGTAATCTCGTCCGAGTCCGCCGGCCACGGCCGGACCGTACGGCGAGAGTGAAAACCTTCATGCTGCTGGCGTATCCCCCGAGTCCCGCACAAGGTGCCCGGCACCCGGGACGGGTCCTGCCCGCAGCCGCGCCGGAGGGCGGCCGATGACGTCCCCGACGCGCAACGCGCCGCGTACGGACGGCGCGCGGACGGACGGACCCCGTGCGGACGGACCCCGTGGCGACGAGCCCC
Source organism: Streptomyces sp. NPDC025721 (assembly GCF_055558595.1). Classification (NCBI taxonomy): domain Bacteria; kingdom Bacillati; phylum Actinomycetota; class Actinomycetes; order Kitasatosporales; family Streptomycetaceae; genus Streptomyces; species Streptomyces sp. NPDC025721. The sequence continues at coordinate 204,892 of NZ_JBVHMF010000008.1, forward strand.
GCACCGGCATGCTCCGCAAGGACGCGGCCCCGGAGCCCGAGGCCGCACCCGAGTCCGGGTCCGCGCCCGCCGAGGCCCCCAGGAGCAGATTCCGCCGCCTCGGCCCGCTCCTGCCCGCCCGGCTGCGCCGCCTCGGCCGCCCGCACCTGCTGGTCGAACTGGTCTTCAGCGTGGTGCTGTACAAGACGTACTCGCTGACCCGCCGCGCCGCGCCCGAGCACCACGAGGCCGCGCTGCACCGCGCCACGGACATCCTCAACGCCGAGCGCAAGCTGCACGTGAACATCGAGCTGACGATCAACCACGCGATCGACAAGATCGACTGGCTGATCGTCGGCATGAACTACTACTACGCCACGCTGCACTTCATCGTGACCCTCGGCGTCCTGATCTGGCTCTACGCCCGCCACCCCGCCAGCTACCGCAGCGCGCGCACCGCGCTGTACGCGGCGACCTTCGTGGCCCTGATCGGCTTCACCTTCTTCGCGCTGGCGCCGCCGCGCCTGATGGAGGGCCAGGGCTTCATCGACACGGTGGTCACGCACCACACCTGGGGCTCGTGGGACAACGACGACGTGTCGTCGCTGTCGAACCAGTACGCGGCGATGCCGTCCGTCCACATCGTGTGGTCGGCCTGGAGCGGTCTGACGGTCGCGGCGCTGGCCCGCAGAACGTGGGTCAGGGTCCTGGGCTTCCTGTACCCCTTCTTCACCTTCACCGTCATCCTCGCCACCGGCAACCACTTCCTCGCCGACGCCGTGGCGGGCGCCCTCACCCTGGCCCTGGGCTTCCTCATCCAGCGCCTGCTGCTCGGCCGCCCCGCCTACCTCTACCCGGCCCCCGACCCGCTCCCGCCGGGCCCCCTGGGTCCGGTGGGCGCCCGCACAGGCACCAGGCAGTAGTCCTCCGCGCGCCGCCGACGAACGCGCGCGCACCGCGGGCCGCGAGGACGAACGCGGCCAGGACGCACGAGGGCCCGAGCCGTGTCGAACGGCTCGGGCCCTCGTCGTGCGTGTGGTGCCGGTCGTGCTGGTCGCGCCGGTCGCGCGGCCCTGAGGGGTTACGCCGCGCCGCGCATCGGGGACGAGCGGCGGCGGGACTGCGACGTCGGACGGCCGCGGCGGGCGCGGGAGGACGGCGCGCCGGAGCGCTGCGGGCGGTCGGCGACCGGGTTGGTGATGGTGACCGGGATGCCGGACGGCGCCTGGGCGCCGGTGATCCGGGTCAGCTCGGCCTCGCCCGACCGCACCTGGGCCACCTGCGGCGCGATCCCCGCGTTGGCCATCAGACGGGTCATCTCACGGCGCTGGCTGGGCACCACGAGCGTGACGACCCGGCCGGACTCGCCCGCCCGCGCGGTACGCCCGCCGCGGTGCAGGTAATCCTTGTGGTCGCTCGGCGGGTCGACGTTCACGACGAGGTCGAGGTTGTCGACGTGGATGCCGCGGGCCGCCACGTTCGTGGCGACCAGCACCGTGACGTGCCCGGTCTTGAACTGCGCGAGGGTACGGGTGCGCTGCGGCTGCGACTTGCCGCCGTGCAGCGCCGCCGCCCGTACACCGCTCTTGAGCAGGTGCTGGGTGAGCTTGTCGACGGCGTGCTTGGTGTCGAGGAACATCAGCACCCGGCCGTCGCGCGCCGCGATCTCGGTGACGGTCGCGTACTTGTCGGCGTCGTGGACGTGCAGCACGTGGTGCTCCATCGCGGTGACCGTGCCCGCCGACGGGTCGACGGAGTGGACCACCGGGTCGGAGAGGTAGCGCCGCACGAGCTGGTCGATGTTCCGGTCGAGCGTGGCGGAGAACAGCATCCGCTGGCCGCCGGGCCGCACCTGGTCGAGGAGCTCGGTGACCTGCGGCATGAAGCCCATGTCGGCCATCTGGTCGGCCTCGTCCAGCACGGTGATCGCGACCCGGTCCAGCCGGCACTCGCCGCGGTCGATGAGGTCCTTGAGCCGTCCGGGCGTCGCCACGACGATCTCCGCGCCGCCGCGCAGCGCGCTGGCCTGGCGGCCGATGGACATGCCGCCCACGACGGTGGCCAGCCGCAGCCGCAGCGTGCGGGCGTACGGGGTGAGGGCGTCAGTGACCTGCTGGGCGAGTTCCCTGGTCGGGACCAGGACCAGCGCGAGCGGCTGCCGGGACTCGGCGCGCTGCCCCGCGGTACGGGCCAGCATCGCCAGGCCGAAGGCGAGCGTCTTGCCCGAGCCGGTGCGCCCGCGGCCCAGCACGTCACGTCCCGCGAGGGTGTTGGGCAGCGTGGCGGCCTGGATCGGGAACGGTACGGTGACGCCCTGTACGGTCAGCGCGTTCAACACGGCGTCGGGCAGGTCGAGTTCGGCGAAGGACTCGACGGCGGGCAGCGGCGGGGTGACCGTCACCGGCAGGGCGAACTCGCCCTGCGGCGCGGAGGGCCGCCGTCCGTAGCCGCCGGAGCGGGAGCCGCCGCCGCTACGGGACTGGCCGCCGGAGCGGCCGGAGCCCGAGCCGGAGCCGCCCGTACGGGAGGAACCACCCGTTCGGGTGCGGCTGAAACGGTCGTTCGTGCGAGATGTGCGGTTCAAAGGAACCCTTCCTCGATGCGACACGTATCGAGGATTTCCCGGCGGCCGTGAGGCGGCGGGGACAATCGCAAGAACGAGCCGGATAAAAAGCGAAACGAAGCCGGTCGGGACATTTCCTCCCGTGGCTTCGACATTTCCGCGCCATGAAAAAGCCGTGGAAAACGGCGGAACGCGGTGGAAATCCGTACAACGCAACAAGCCGGGACCCGCACCCCAAGGCGCGGGCCCCAGCTATATCGCTGAACGTGTCAGGCGTATTCAGACGCGTCAGGCGGGAACGATGTTCTCGGCCTGCGGGCCCTTCTGGCCCTGGGTGACGTCGAAGGTCACCTTCTGGCCTTCCTGGAGCTCACGGAAGCCCTGGGCGGCGATGTTCGAGTAGTGGGCGAAGACGTCGGCGCCGCCGCCGTCCTGCTCGATGAAGCCGAAGCCCTTTTCAGCGTTGAACCACTTCACGGTACCGGAAGCCATATTAATCTCCTTCAGGGGCAGTACATCGAAGCCCGCGGATTACGGACCCCGTGTCGCCGCAATGATTGCCCCGTTCAGGAAAGAACAGCGGAAATACAAAAGTGCACCTATCGGCACGTATGCCGATGAAGGAGCACTTGTAAGTCTTTGGGAACCACAACTGCAACTGAAAACAACGGTACCACGGAACCAGATTTTCGCCGGGTAAAACGCGTCACACCCCGCCCCGGCGCGCCCCACGGGGTGTCGTCGGGGTGCCGACGGGGGTGTCGTCGGGGTGTCGTCGGCCCCTCGCCCGGGCGAGGGGGCGGCCGGGCGCGCGCGCATCACGATCGCGCCCGTATCCCGGCCCCAGGGGCCGTTACGGCTGTCGCGGGCACAGGTTCATCGGCCATACTTCGCGCCGTGGAGCAGAAAACAGGTCCGAACACCCCGCCGATACCGCCCGCCGGAGTCGACCCGGCGTACATACCCGGCCTGACGCCCCCCGCGCGGTCCGCCGCCGAGGCGCCCGCGCCCGTGGTGGACGACGACGCCCCGGAGGACGCGCCCCCGGCCGCGCCCGAGGCCGAGCCGGAACCGGCGCCCGAGGCCGTGCCCCAAGCCGCCGTCGAGGCCGTCGCCGAGGACACGGGCGCGGCGGACGACGAGGACGCGACGGAGGAGGACACCGGCCCGGTGTTCTCGGTCTCCGACCGCCGCGGCTCGATCACCGCCGACCGCACCGGCATCACCTTCAAACTGGACGGCGAGACCGCCGACTTCGGCTGGGACGAGATCGGCGCCGTCGAGATCGACACCCCGCGCTTCGGCCGCCGCTTCTCCGTCACCGTCTACACCTCGACCCGCCGCTGGTTCGACACCGACGTCGAGGCGCCCTCCAAGCCGCTGCTCAAGACCTGGGCGGCCGAACTGGACGCGGTGCTGGACACGTACTTCGAGGACGACAAGCCGGAGGCGGCCGACGCCACGGACGACGTGGAAGAGGTCGAGGAGGCCGAAGAGGCCGACACGACCGACACAACCGACACGACCGACACGGCCGACGCCACGGAGAAGGCCGACGGGAAGAAGGCCAAGGCCACCGAGGACGCCGAGGCGTAGCCGTACCGTCGTGGACGGCGCCGGTTCTCACCTTCCGGCGCCGGTTCTCACCCTCCGGCGCGGGGCACCGCATACCGCCGACGTACCCGGCGCCGTACGCCACCGCGGGCGACGCGTTGAGCGAGGTGCCGACGGAGACGCGCCACCGGCAGGGCTCTGGTCGCGGCGGATGTCGACCGTCGCCAGGCGCAGCCGTCCGGCGTCGTCCGTGAGGCCGTGGCCGGTGAAGTAGAGCAGGACGGGGGCTTCCGCGTCGTGCCCCGGCGCGGTCAACTGCCGCAGCCCCGCGTCCTCGTGCTCGTGCTCGTGCTCGTGCTCGTACGGAGCGATCAGCGGAGCAAGTCGCCGCCCCACGCCTCGTCGCCTCCCCCGGGGACCGCTCTTCGTGCCTGCGCGCCCGCGCGCCTCCGCGTCCGCGCGGCGCCGAAGTCCCCCCGATTCTCCCCCTGTTCGCACCCCCGCCGGGGCCGCTTCCCGGCAATCGCTCCGGCGCGGAGGCGGGGACGCCTGCAACAGGTGTTGCAGGTGATTGCAAGAAGTCAACCAACGGACGTAGTTCGACAGCAGGGTTACGAAATCATTTCGCATGAGCCTTGTGGAACCGGACGCGCGCGCCCTAATGTCACCTCACCCTCTCGGCAGGTCTCGACAGAAACGAGCTTTCGATGTCACGGAGCAGCACAGGTGCTGTGGTGGAGTGGTCGGGCAGACCGCGGCGAAGAGCCGCGGTCGTGGTCGCGACGGCGACCGCGGTAGCCGTCGGGTTCAGCATCATGGCCGGTGGTACGACCGCCCTGGCGGGTACGGGATCGGGCGGAACAGGCGGCGGTACGGCCCCGGTGGTGACGCGGGCCGCGCTCGACCCCTCGCTCGTCGCCGGCCGCGGCGCGAACGTCGGCTTCGCGGAGCAGGAGGCGGAGAACGCCGCGACGAACGGCACGGTCATCGGCCCCGGCCGGGACGCGTACACGCTGCCCGCCGAGGCGTCGGGCCGCAAGGCGGTGTCGCTGAAGCCGGGCCAGTACGTCGAGTTCACCCTTCCGAGTGCCGCCAACGCGATCAACGTGCGGTACAGCATCCCGGACGCGCCGACCGGCGGCGGCATCACCTCGCCGCTCGACGTGACGGTGAACGGCAAGGACCGCAAGGCCCTGACGCTCACCTCGCAGTACGCGTGGCTCTACAACCTGTACCCGTTCTCGAACGACCCGGGCGCCGACGTCCTGCACCCCGACTACTGGGTGACCGAGTGCGCCTGCGTGCCCCGGGACACCACGCCCGCACCGGTGTTCGCCAAGCCGTTCCGCCCCAACCACTTCTACGACGAGCAGCGGCTGTCGCTGGGGAAGACGTACCGCGCGGGCGACAAGGTGCGGCTCCAGGTCCCGGCGGGCGCCACCGCCGCGACCACCACGATCGACCTGCTGGACTCGCAGCTCGTCGCGCCGCCGAAGATCGACCTGATCGCGGCCAACGTCCTCGCCTTCGGCGCCGATCCGACCGGCCGCCGCGACTCGGCGAACGCCATCGACAAGGCCATCGCCTTCGCGAAGCTCACGCACCTGAAGGTGTACATCCCGCCGGGCACGTACCAGGTGAACCGGCACATCGTCGTCGACAACGTGACGATCGAGGGCGCGGGTAGCTGGTACACGATCATCAAGGGCCGCCAGGTCGACCTCGCCACCCCGGCGCCCGACGGAAGCGTCCACACCGGTGTCGGCTTCTACGGCAAGGACGCCTCGAAGGGCGGGAGTTCGAACGTCCACCTGTCCGGCTTCGCGATCCAGGGCGACGTCCGGGAGCGCATCGACACCGACCAGGTCAACGGCATCGGCGGCTCGCTGAGCAACTCGACCATCGACGGCCTGTACATCCAGCACACCAAGGTCGGCATGTGGTTCGACGGGCCGATGAGCAACCTGAGGATCACCAACAACGTGATCGTCGACCAGATCGCCGACGGCATCAACTTCCACACCGGCGTGACGAATTCGACGGTCTCCAACAACTTCCTGCGCAACACCGGTGACGACGCGCTCGCGCTGTGGTCGGAGAAGACCGAGGACGCGCGCAACACCATCGACCACAACACCGTGCAGACGCCGGTGCTCGCCAACGGCATCGCGCTCTACGGCGGCACGGACAACACCGTCTCCAACAACCTGATCGCCGACCCGATCCGCGAGGGCAGCGCCATCCAGGTCGGCTCCCGCTTCGGCTCCGAGGCGTTCACCGGCCACCTGTGGATCACGGACAACACCACGGTCAGGGCGGGCACGTACGAACTGAACTGGAACATCGGGCTCGGCGCGATCTGGTTCTACGCGCTGGAGAAGAACATCGACGCGGACATCCGGGTGACCGGGGACAACTTCCTCGACAACACGTACAACGCGATCATGCTCGTCGCCGACTGGCCGGTGAAGGACCTGTACTCGGTCACCAACGTCCACTTCAAGGACATCAAGGTCGACGGCACCGGTACCTCGGTGGTCAGCGGCCGGGTGGCGGGCTCCGCGTCCTTCGAGAACGTGGTAGCGCGCAATGTCGGCGCCGTCGGCGTCAACAACTGCGGTTCCTTCAACTTCACGCCCGCGGGCTCGGAGTTCTCCCTGACCGACCTCGGCGGCAACACCGGCGGCGGTACGACCGGGCCGTGGTTCGCGTCGTGGGAGCTGCCGAACACGATCACCTGCGACGACCGCCCGCCGGTCGTGGCTCCGCCGGCTCCGTCGGCGTGGTGACGGCTGCCCTTCGAGGAGCGCGCGGTGAGGAGCGCGCCGTGAGAAGCGCGCGCTGAGCGACACCTCGTGACAAGCGCCTCGCGCGAAGTCCATACGGAGATCCGTACAGGTTTCGCGCGGGGCCGCTAAGAAAGCGTTAAGACTCGCGGGCCGCGGTGGCCGGCGCGCCGGGACAGACCCCGGCAAAGCCCCCACCGTCCCGATGAAATGCCTGGTCGGCCGCCCGGAACACCCCGGGCGGCCGATCATGTGTCAGCGGGGCAGGGGTGCGTACGCTGGCCGGGCCGTCATCCGCGATGGCCCGACCGATCCGCCGCACCCCAGGAGCCCACCGGATGACCACGACCGTCCCGCCCGAGCGGTCCTCGACGCCCCCGCGCAGCCGCTTCAGGGCCTGGCTGCTCGAAGGTCTCTCCGACATGGGCAAGCACCAGTCGGGCGGCGGCGGGGCGGCGGAGCGGGAAGCCGCGCCCGCCCACAAGGGCCAGCGCTGGTGGCGGGTGATGTGCCTGACCGGCGTGGACTACTTCTCCACCCTCGGCTACCAGCCCGGCATCGCGGCGCTCGCGGCCGGGCTGCTGTCGCCGATCGCGACGGTCGTACTGGTCCTGGTCACGCTGGCGGGCGCGCTGCCCGTCTACCGGCGGGTCGCCGAGGAGAGCCCGCACGGCGCGGGCTCCATCGCGATGCTGGAGCGGCTGCTGTCGTTCTGGAAGGGCAAGCTCTTCGTCCTGACGCTGCTGGGCTTCGCCGCCACCGACTTCCTGATCACCATCACCCTTTCGGCCGCCGACGCCTCCACCCACCTGGTGGAGAATCCGCACTTCGCCACGGCGCTGCACAGCCACCAGATGGTGATCACGCTGGTCCTGGTCGCGCTGCTGGGCGCGGTGTTCCTCAAGGGCTTCCTGGAGGCCATCGGGATCGCCGTCGTCCTGGTCGGGCTCTATCTGGCGCTCAACGTGGTGGTCGTCATCGCCGGCTTCTGGCACGTCGCGACCGCCGGGCACGTCGTCACCGACTGGTCGCACGCGCTGACCGCCGAGCGCGGAAACGTCTTCGTCATGATCGGCGTGTCCCTGCTGATCTTCCCCAAGCTCGCGCTCGGCATGTCCGGCTTCGAGACCGGCGTCGCCGTCATGCCGAACGTCGCGGGCGACCCCGGTGACACCGAGGAGCGGCCGGTCGGCCGGATCCGCGACACGAAGAAGCTGCTCACGACGGCCGCGCTGATCATGAGCGTCTTCCTGATCTGCACCAGCTTCATCACCACCGTGCTGATCCCGAAGAAGGAGTTCGAGACCGGCGGCAAGGCCAACGGCCGCGCGCTGGCGTATCTCGCCCACGAGTACCTGGGGTCGGTCTTCGGCACGGTCTACGACTTCTCCACCATCGCCATCCTCTGGTTCGCGGGCGCCTCCGCGATGGCGGGCCTGCTCAACCTGATGCCGCGCTACCTTCCGCGGTACGGCATGGCCCCGCACTGGGCGCGCGCGGTGCGGCCGATGGTGCTGGTCTTCACGCTCGTCGCCTTCCTCGTCACCTGGATCTTCGACGCCAGCGTCGACAAGCAGGGCGGCGCGTACGCGACCGGCGTCCTCGTCCTGATGAGCTCGGCCGCGCTGGCCGTCACGATCGCCGCCCGCAAGGCCGGGCAGCGGCGCTGGACGGTCGTCTTCGCCGTGATCTCGGTGGTCTTCCTCTACACGACGGTCGTCAACGTCGTGGAGCGGCCCGACGGCGTCAAGATCGGCGCCTGCTTCATCGCCGGGATCATCCTCGTCTCGCTGCTGTCCCGGCTCGCCCGCGCCTTCGAACTGCGCGTCACCAGCGTGGAGTTGGACGACATGGCCACGCGGTTCGTCCGCGACATCGCCAGCCGCCGCATTCGCTTCATCGCCAACGAGCCGGGGCTGCGCGACGCGGCCGAGTACCGCGACAAGGTGCACCAGATCCGCGCCGACAACGACATCCCGCCCGAGGACGACCTCGTCTTCGTCGAGGTCACCGTCCTCGACGCCTCCGAGTTCGAGTCCGCCCTGCGCGTCACAGGCCATGTCCTGCACGGCCGTTACCGCGTGCTGTCCCTGGAGAGCTCGTCCGTCCCCAACGCGCTGGCCGCCCTCCTCCTCCACGTCCGCGACACCACCGGCACCAAGCCGCACATCTACTTCGAGTGGACCGAGGGCAGCCCCTTCACCAACTTCCTCCGCTTCTTCCTTTTCGGCCACGGCGAGGTCGCCCCGGTCACCCGCGAGGTCCTGCGCGAAGCCGAGCCCGACCGCTCCCGCCGCCCCCGCGTCCACGTGGGCTGACCCGCCTTCGACGGCTGCCCCGGCTTCGGTGGCGAAGCCGGGTCGGCCGCCCCCGTCTTCACGGTTTCTCGCGGCTGCTTACGGCCCTTCGCGGCCACGCCGTATGGGGACCGTCGGGGAACGGGCTCCCGGCGTCAAGCCGACGTCAGGGCCCCGCGAAGGGGCCGCCCGGCGGGCATAGCGTTCCTGACCGAGCCCGCGGCCCACCGGCCGCCACGTAAGGAGCGCGCGATGTCGTACCAGAAGTCCCGGAAGTCGTCGGAGGACCCCGACCCCCTTGATCGTCCCCCGACCGGAGCGCTCTTCGTGCCGGTCCGGTCGGGACCCGGCAGCTCCCCCGCGTGCTGCCGCACGACCAGGTTCTTCCGTACCCCCCTCGGCACCCGCACGGCGGTCGCCTTCACCAGCGAGGAGCGCCTGGTACGCACGCTGGGCGCGCGGCAGCCGTGGATCCGGCTGTCGGAGGCGGCCCTGCGCGCTCTGGCCGCGCCGCTGGGCGTCACCGCGCTGCGGATCGACCCGCGCCTCACCGCTCCGGCACCTGTCCATGCCGCTGCCCCCGCCCCGGACGGCGGGCGGCCCGGGCAGGCCGCCTCCCCCGCGCTGGCCTCGTAGGACCTCCCCGGAACTCGCAGGAAGGAGCCCCGCATGTCGATCTCACTGACCCCGCCGCCAGGTGCGCGACGGCGTACGCGTGCCCCGTACGACGACCTGTCCGTCTGGCCCGCCTCGGCGCGTACCGCTCCGGAGGGGGATGTGACTGTCGGGGGCGTGTCGCTGGCCGAGGCGGCGGACCGCTTCGGGACACCGCTCTATGTCCTGGACGAGGCCGAAGTACGGTCGCGGGCGCGGATGTACCGGGCGGCCTTCCCCGGGGCGGACGTCGTCTACGCGGCGAAGGCCTACCTGTGCGGGGCGGTCGCCCGATGGGTGCGCGAGGAGGGCCTCGGTCTGGACGTGTGCTCGGCCGGCGAGCTGGAACTTGCCGTCACGACCGGCTTCCCGCCGGAGCGGATCATCGTGCACGGCAACGCCAAGAGCCCGCAGGACCTGCGGGCGGCGGTGCGGCTCGGCGCCGGACGGATCGTGATCGACAACGGCGCGGAGATCGCCCGGCTGGCGACGATGACGCTGCCCGCCGAACGCCAGAAGGTCCTGCTGCGCGTGGTGCCGGGCGTCGTCGCGGGCGGCCACCGCGCGGTGCGGACCGGCACCGACGACCAGAAGTTCGGCCTGTCGATCACCGACGGCTCCGCCCAGCACGCCGTCGACCGCGTCCTCGGCCAGCCGGGGCTCGAACTGACCGGCCTGCACTGCCACATCGGCTCGCAGGTGACCGAGGTCAAGCCGTACGTCGCCGCCGTACGCCGGCTCGTCGGACTGCTCGCCCGCATCCGTGACCAGCACGGCGTGGTGCTGCCGGAACTCGACATCGGCGGCGGCCACGGCGTGGCCTACCGGCCCGGCGAACCCGCCCTCGACATCACCGCGCTCGCCGCCCGCGTCAGGGCCGAACTCACCGCCGCGTGCGCCCGCGCCGCGCTCCCCGTGCCGCGCCTCACGGTCGAGCCCGGCCGCGCGATCATCGGCCCCGCGGGCGTCGCCCTCTACCGCGTGCTGGCCGTCAAGCGCGCCGGCGGCCGTACTCTCGTCGCCGTCGACGGCGGCATGAGCGACAACCCGCGGCCCGCGCTGTACGGCGTCCGCTACGCGCCCCGGCTGATCGGCCGTGCGTCCTCCCGCCGCGCCGCCGAGGTCACCGTCGTCGGCCGCTACTGCGAGGCGGGCGACATCCTCGCCGCCGACGTCCCCCTCCCCGACGACCTCCGCCCCGGCGACCTCCTCGCCGTCCCCGTCTCCGGCGCCTACCACCTCTCGATGGCGTCCGCCTACAACCTCGTCGGCCGTCCCCCGGTCATCGCCGCCGCCAACGGCGCCGCGCGCCTCCTCGTCCGCCGCGAATCCCTCTCCGACCTGCGGCTGCGAGACGTCGGCGAATAACCCCCGAAGGGGCGGAGACATCACAGGTCCCCGCCCCTTTCCACCCCCGGTTCCCGGCGCTCAGCGCTCTTCGCGGAACTCCACGTGCCGGCCCGCCGCCGGGTCGTACTTGCGCAGCACCATGCGGTCGGGGTCGTTGCGACGGTTCTTGCGGGTGACGTAGGTGAATCCGGTACCGGCGGTGGACCGGAGCTTGATCACGGGACGTACTTCGTTGCGTGCCATGACGTCCACTATACGAAAACGGTTGTCGTTGTCAATAGACGGACTCTGGGCCGTCCCGGCGACCGCCACTGCGATGCCCTGCGTCCGGCGTCCGGGATTCCGAGCCGCGCTCACGCCGTGAGGTGGCCGAGGACGGCGGAGACGGCGGCGCGCAGGGGCGGGGTGGAGACGCGGGCGGGGTCGCGGGATTCGAAGGCGTGGTGGGCCTCGGGGGCTTCGACGACCTCCAGGGGGGCGTCGGAGGAGGCGGCCGAGGCGATGAACCGGTCGACCGTGGCGGCGATTTCGGGGACCTCGAGGGCCACGCGGGTGAGGACGGTGGGGAGGGCGGCGGGGGCGGGGTGGAAGCGGGTGGCGGACAGGCCCCAGTTGGGGAGGGGGGCGAGGACGGGGTAGGTCAGGGCGACGCAGCGCAGCCACGGCGGCGGGGCCGCGAGCCAGTCGGCGCAGAGCAGGCCGCCCGCCGAGAAGAACCAGAGGGCGACACGGTCGGGGTCCACGCGGGGGTCGGCCCGGACGAGGGCGACGGCCTCGGCCACGTCGTGGGCCGCGCGGTCGAAGTCGGTGAGGTCGTGGAAGCGGTGGTCGACGGTGGCGGCCACCACGCCCTGGGAGGACAGGAGTTGGGCGTAGCCCAGGAAGGCCGGCCAGTCGCGCGGAGTCGGGCGGACGTCCGGCGATACGGGGCCGCCGTGGACGAACACGACGGCGGGGGACGGGTGTTCGGCACGGGGGAGGTGGAGGTCGACGCGGCCGTGCCGCTCGCGGGGGAGTTCGGCGACGGGGAGGGGGAACGGCCGTTGCTGGGGGGCCTGTTCACCCCTGGGCGCGAGCCGTCGCCCCTCCCCCGCGACCGCCCGCAGCAGGACGTCCGCCAGCCCGCGCGGAGCGGACAGCATCGGCCAGTGCCCGGTGCCGAGGTCGAAGAAGGTCACCCGCGGTTCGGTGAGCACGGCGAGCCGGGGGTCGCCGAGCCCGACCAGCGTCTCGACCAGCGCGATGCTCGAACCGTTCGCCGTACAGAAGACGCCCGTCACCGGCAGCGCCGCGACCGCGCCCGTCAGGCGGAGCGGCCGGGTGAGGGTGGCGCGCGGTTGCGGTACGGCGCGGTCGGTCAGCCGGGCCAGCGCGTCCGCCGGGACCCCGGCCGTACTGCCGTGCCGTGCCCACTCCTCAGGGCCGGACGGCGGCGGGACCGGCCCGTCACCGTCCTGCGCGCGGTCCCGCAGCTCCTGGTCGCGGTAGAGCGCGAGCGGCGGATCGCCGTCCCGCGGGATACCGGTGTCCAGATGGACGACGCGGGCGGTACGCGCCGGGCGGCGGTCGGCGGCGCCGACCACCGGGTGGATGCCGTAGTCGTGCCCGACGAGCACCACCGGCCCCTCGGCGGCGGCCACCGCGTCGATCACCTCCAGCACGTCCCGGATGTGCGTCTCCAGATCCGTGTCGGGCCCGGCCGGACGGCCGCCGTCGCCCATGCCGGTGAGCGTCACCGGATACGCCCGCGCGCCCGCTTCCCGCAGCGCCCGCGCGGTCTCCTGCCAGATCCAGCCGCCGGTGTGAGCGCCTGCCACCAGTACGTACGCCGTCATGAGATCTCCTCGGTCACCCTGCGGAACGGCCGCTATCCCGGCCGCGGGTACCGTAGGAACTCCCCCTGAGGGAGGTTCAAGCCGTGCCGCCTGACCGTTTGTGGACCATCGGGGAACTCGCCGAGCGCGCGGGCGTCACCGTCAAGACCGTCCGCTACTACTCCGACCGCGGCCTGCTCCCCGAGGCGCGCCGCAGCAGCGGGGGCCACCGCAGGTACGGTCCCGCCGCGCTCGACCGGCTCCGCACGATCCGCTCGCTGCGCGGCCTCGGCCTCGCGGTCCCCGACGTCCACCGGGTCCTCGACGAGGACGACCGCGCGAGCGCGGCCGGGGCCGACGCGGCGGCCGACGTGCTCGACGGCCTGATCGCCGGGCAACTGCGCGAGGTCGGCGCGGGCCTGGCCGCCCTGCGCTGGCGCGAGGCCGCGCTCCAGGCGCTCCAGGACTGCGGCCCCGGGGAGCGCGCCGAGCGGCTGCTGCTGGTCGGCGCGCTCCCGAGCCCGCCCAGCACCGCCGCCATGGCCCGCTTCTGGCGGCGCTGGCTGCCGCCGCGGATGCCCGCCCGGCTGGTCTCGGCCATCCTCGACGGGACGATTCCGCAGCTCCCCGAGGCGCCGACCCCGGCGCAGGCCCTGGCCTTCGCGCGCCTGCACGCGCTGGTGTCGGGGAGCTGCGACGGTGCGGGAAAGATCTCCGGAAAAGCCTCCGGCGCTAGCCCCGGCGACGGCCGCGACCCCACCCAGCCCGCCGCGCACCGGCCCGAGGAGGGCTACCGCCCGGCCGTCCTGTACGACGGCCTCATCGAGGCGTACGGGCTCGCCGCCCCGCACCTGCGGGCCGGGCGGCGTCCGCACGAGGGCGAGGCGCTGGACTGCTTCGTCGCCGCGTACGCCCGCTCGCGCGGCGCCCGTGACACCCCGGCCTTCCGCCGCCGCCTCGGCGGGGTGCTCGGCGCGGACCCCCGGATCGACCGCTACTGGCAGCTCGCCGGGGAGCTGTTCGGCCCGGCGGAGCCGACCCCGGGCAGCACGCACGACTGGCTGCTGGCCGCGCTGGACGGCGCGACCGCCGAGGCCGCCTGAGCCGTACGCCGGTACGTCGGTAAGCCAATGCGCCAATACGCCGGTACGCGGATACGTTCACCGGACCGTACGCCGCGGAAACGCTCCGGAAGGCGTCCCCGGAGAACGTACGAACTCGTCCGGACCTGTCCGGAATGCGAAAACCTTCGGGGGCCCCGATGCTGGGAGGGCAACGGGGAGAGCAAGGCGTTCCCCCAAGGAGGGCAGCCATGTCCATGCTCGACAAGCTCAAGGGCCTGCTGAAGGGTCACGAGGACCAGGCGCACCAAGGCGTCGAAAAGGCCGGTGACATGGTCGACAAGAAGACCGGCGACAAGTACAGCGGCCAGGTCGACCAGGTCCAGGACAAGCTGAACGACCAGCTCGGCGGCGGCACCCGTCCGTCGAACGAGCAGCCGTAACCGTACGACGCGGCCGGCATTCGTACGGCGTACGCGTCGACGTACGGGCAGGGGGGGAGGGGGGGGGGGGGGGGGGGGGGGGGGGGGGGGGGGGGGGGGGGGGGGGGGGGGGGGGGGGGGGAGGGGTGT
>NZ_JBVHMF010000008.1:219531-296741 GCF_055558595.1 Streptomyces sp. NPDC025721
TCCCCCACACCCCCCCCCCCCCCCCCCCTCCCCTCCCCCCCTCCCCCCCCCCCCCCCCCCCCCCCCCCCCCCCCCCCCCCCCCCCCCCCCCCCCCCCCCCCCCCCCCCCCCCCGACGCGGCTGCCCGACGCGGCTGCCCGACGCGTCATGCGGGACCGGGGGCTCACGCCCAGCCGTACAACTCCTTGAGCCGGTTCACGACGAGGTTGAACCTGCCCCGGTCCAGGGCACACGCCTCGCGCCGCATGCCCTGGTCGTGCAGACGCAGGACGCGGTCGACGGCGACCCAGGACTCGCGGCCCTCACGGTCCCAGGGCCCGGTGCCGATCGGCACCCACTCGTGGTCGTTGTCGTGGCGCTTGCTGGAGAGCTGGACGGCGAGCACCGTGCCGCCCGCCTCGCGCGCCACGACCAGCACCGGCCGGTCCTTGCCGCGCCCGTCGTTCTCCTCGAACGGCACCCAGGTCCAGACGATTTCCCCGGGGTCGGGGTCACCGTCGTGATCCGGCGCGTACGACGTCCGCACCCGGCCCACCTCGCGCGGCTCAGCCTCGGTGGTGGCGTACGGCCCGCTGGCGCCAGGGAATTCAGCATTGGCAGCATTCGCAGTCATCCGCAAGACGGTAGGCCCTGCGGGCGGCGGCCCGGCGAGCGGGTCGCAACCCGTCGGTCACGAACCGCCCGGCGGCGCACCCGTGCCTCAGCCGCGCCTCAGCCGTGCCTCAGCCGTGCCTCACCAACGGCCGTGCACCTGCGCCCTGATGCGGCGGTCGTACAGCTCGCGCAACGCGTCCAGCGTGGCGTCGGTCAGCGGCGGCAGCGCGGCAGCGGCGGCGTTGGCCCGCGCCTGGGCGACATCGCGCGCGCCGGGAATGACGCTGCTGACGCCCGGCTGCTGGATGATCCAGCGCAGCGCGGTCTGCGCGGGCGTGGCGCCCTCGGGCGCGAGCGCGGCGAATTCGGCGGCGGCGTCGAGGCCGGTCTCGAAGTCCACGCCGGAGAAGGTCTCGCCCTGGTCGAACGCCTCGCCGTGCCGGTTGTACGTACGGTGGTCGTCGGCGGCGAAGACGGTGTCGCGGGTGTACTTGCCGGTGAGCAGCCCCGAGGCCAGCGGCACCCGCGCGACGATGCCGACGCCCGCCTCGGCCGCCGCGGGCAGCACCGCCTCAAGCGGCTTGAGGCGGAAGGGGTTCAGGATGATCTGCACGCTCGCGACGCCGGGCCGCGCGAGGGCGGTCAGCGCCTGCTCGCACGTCTCGACGCTCACCGCGTACGCCGCGACGCGCCCCCGCGCCACCAGCGTGTCCAGGGCGTCGTACATCTCGTCCGAGGAGTAGACGGCCGTGGGCGGGCAGTGGAGCTGCACCAGGTCGAGGGTGTCGACGCCGAGGTTCGCGCGCGAACGGTCGTTCCAGGCGAGGAAGTTGGCCAGTACGTAGTTCTCGGGCACCTGCTCGGCCCTGCGGCCCATCTTGGTGGCCACGAACACCCCGGCGTCCGGGCGCTCCTTGAGATACCGCCCGATGAACTGCTCGCTGCGGCCGTCCCCGTACACGTCGGCCGTGTCGAAGAAGGTCACGCCCGAGGCGACGGCCGCGTCGAGCACGGCGAAGGCGTCCGCTTCGCGCACCTCGCCCCAGTCGGCACCCAACTGCCATGTCCCGAGCCCGACGACGGACACCTTCCGGCCCGTCCTGCCAAGAATCCGCTGCTCCATGCGGCGATGCTACGTCGCCGGTGTCCGGTCCCCGCTCGTGGCGTCCGCCGGTCGCCCGGCCGGTCGCCCCGTCGGTCGCCCCGTCGGTCGCCCCGGCGCTCCGCGCTCCTGCGGCGGCACGCGAGGAAGAACCCGAGCCCCGCCAGGAGCGCGGGGGCGATCATCTCGGCCGTCAGCGAGGCCAGCCAGTCGGGGTTGATCCGGTCGGTCATGCCGCTGGTGTACTGGCAGGTGGCCTGCGGCGGAAAGAAGCTGTACGTCACGGTGCGCGGCGGGCCGCTGCCCCAGTCGGCGCCCGCCGAGCACGCGGAGGACGGCCCGGCCAGCAGTTTCCAGCCCGCCAGCGCGTAGATCATCAGGAAGAAGGAGCCGGTGACGAAGAACGCCGCCCCCGTACGGCGGACCTTCTCGTCCCGCGACATCGGCACGACCAGCTCGCTGGCGAAGGCTCCGCGAAGCGGCGGCTCGAAGCACTCGGCGAGCAGCGCGAGGAACACGCACGCGGTCATGAACAGCAAGGCGGCCCAGAGCAGTCCGGTGAGCACCGCGCCGCCGCCGACGGAGGTCACGTCGCCGTCGCGGAACTCGCAGACGGTGGCGGGCGGAAACGCCTGGTTCCGGGTGCGCACCAGCGGGCCGGGGCCCTTCGTCATCCCCTGCGCGCACCGCTCGTCGAACTCCATCATGCCGAACAGCGCGACCGCGAGGCCCAGTGCGAGCACCGCGAAGGCCGCGCCCGCGCCCAGCCACAGCAGGCCCGTCCGATAGCCGCCGTACGCGCCGTATCCGCCCTGCCCGGCGGGGCCGCCCCGCGCGCTCCGCCCGCCGTCCATCCGCGCGTAAGACATTCGCGCACAGTAACCGACGGCCGCCGCCGGTGACCCGGCCTTGGGAAAACCCACGCAGGGGCCCGGTACGGGCACGGGGAGTGAGCCGTTTGCGGAGCGGGGGGACGGGCGTACGCTCGTCCGGGGAGAGGGATAAAAGGGACTAAAGGGAGCGAGGTGGTGGCCATGACGATCATGGGGTCGCGTCACCGTGGGACCACGGACCCTGAGGATTGGGAGGCCAGTCACCGCAGGGCCCTGGTGCTGAGCGAGGTGGCGGCGGAGGGGATGGTGGGGCTGTCGCGAGTGCTGCGCAGGGCGGCGGCGGGCGACGAGGACGCGGCGGGCATCCGGGTGGAGGCGCTGCTGCGGGCGCTGCCGGGCATGGGGATGTTCGACAGCCACTACCTGCTGGTGCGGGCGCACATCCGCGAGTCGGGGCTCGCGGGGGAGCTGAGCCCGGGGCAGCGCGTGGCGCTGGTGGAATTCGTCGAGCGGGCGCGGCACCTGCACGACCCGGTACCGCCGTGGGCGGCCTGACCACCCGGCTCACGTCCTGGCCCCAGAAGTTCGAGTCGGCCGAGGAGTCGGCCCGCGACCGGTGACAGCCCCCGGAAGCGGCTGCCGGAGTAGGCTGAAAGTGCAGGTGAGCGTGGCGGTGCGGCACGTGCCTGTGCGGCGCGCGCCTGTCTTCGGCCACGCCGAAAGGTCGTGAGATCGATGGTTGCTCTGATCACTGTGCTGGTGGTGGTCGTCCTGATCGGACTGATCCTGCTCGCCATGAGCCTGCACGATGTGCAGCAGTACGAGCGGGGCGTCGTCTTCCGCTTCGGACGTCTGCTGCCGAACCTGCGGCAGCCGGGCCTGCGGACGATCCGCCCGATCGTCGACCGGATGCGCAAGGTCTCCATCCAGACCGAGGTGCTCGGCGTCCCGGCGCAGGGCGCCATTACCGGCGACAACGTGACCGTGACCGTCGACGCCGTCGTCTACTTCCGGGTCCTGGACCCGGTCAAGGCCCTGGTCAACGTGCACGACTACCCCAGCGCCGTCTCCCAGATCGCGCAGACCTCGCTCCGGTCGGTCATCGGCCGCGCCGACCTCGACACGCTGCTGTCGGACCGCGACCACGTCAACGCCGAGCTCAAGACGGTGATGGACGAGCCGACCGAGGAGCCCTGGGGCCTGCGGATCGAGCGCGTGGAGATCAAGGACATCGCGCTGCCGGAGTCGATGATGCGGTCGATGTCCAAGCAGGCGGAGGCCGAACGTGAACGGCGGGCCCGTGTCATCGCGGCCGAGGGCGAATTCCAGGCGTCGCAGCGCCTGACCGACGCCGCCGCCACGATGGCCAACACTCCGGGTGCCCTCCAACTGCGGCTGCTGCAAACCGTGGTGGACGTCTCCGCCGAGAAGAACAGCACCCTCGTGATGCCGTTCCCGGTCGAGATCCTGCGCTTCTTCGACCGCGTGGCCGGGGACACGGCCACCGACGGCGCGGGCCACGCGGAACCGGACACCGGCCCCGACGCCCGTACGGGCCCGGTCGACGAGAACGTCCCGCCGGACCGGCCGAGGCTCGTCCATCACTGAGACCCGCCCCTTGCGATAGAGCGCACTCCAAGGTGTTGGCTGTGGAGCCATGAAGTACACCCAGCTCGGCCGCACCGGCCTCAAAGTCAGCCGCCTCGTCCTCGGCACCATGAACTTCGGCGGGCAGACCGACGAGCCCGGCAGCCACGCGATCATGGACACCGCGCTGGACGCGGGCATCAACTTCTTCGACACGGCGAACATCTACGGCGTGGACGAGCGCAAGGGCCGCACCGAGGAGATCCTCGGAAGCTGGTTCGCCCAGGGCGGCGACCGGCGCGACAAGGTGGTGCTGGCCACCAAGCTGTACGGGAACATGACGCAGGGCAACCCCTGGCAGGAGGAGCCCTGGCCGAACCACCAGCGGCTGAGCGCCCTCAACATCCGCCGCGAGGTGGAGGCCAGCCTGAAGCGGCTGGGCACCGATCACATCGACGTCTACCAGTTCCACCACATCGACCGGGCCACGCCCTGGGACGAGATCTGGCAGGCGATCGACGTCCTGATCCAGCAGGGCAAGGTGCTCTACGCCGCCTCCAGCAACTTCGCCGGCTGGCACATCGCGCAGGCCAACGAGGCGGCGGCGCGGCGCGGTTCGCTCGGGCTCGTCAGCGAGCAGTGCCTGTACAACCTCTTCGAGCGCACCGCCGAGATGGACGTCCTCCCGGCCGCCGAGGCGTACGGGCTCGGTGTCGTGCCCTGGTCCCCGCTGCACCAGGGGCTGTTGGGCGGCGCCATCCGCAAGTCCCGTGAGGGGGGCGGCTCCCGCACCCACGCCGGGCGCTCGGCGCGGGGCCTGGCCGATCCGGTGGTCCGCGACCAGGTTCAGCGCTACGAGGATCTGCTCGCCGAGCACGAGCTCGACCCCGGGGAGGTGGCCCTCGCCTGGCTCCTCACCCGGCCCGCCGTGACCGGGCCCATCATCGGGCCCCGCACCCCCGCCCACCTCGACGGCGCCCTCCGCGCCCTCGATCTCCACCTCTCCGTCGACCTTCTCGCCGCCCTCGACGCCATCTTCCCGGGCCCCGGCCCTTCCCCCGAAGCCTTCGCCTGGTAGCCCCGACCGCCGCCGCCCGGGCGGCGAGCCGATCCTTTAAGGGGCGCGGGGAACTGCGCCACCAGCCACGACGCTGCCGCACGTCACCACCCGCCCCGGCGGGGCAGTTCGGTGGTGTCCGGACCACCGGGCCGGTGGGGGCTGGCCGCGCAGTTCCCCGCGCCCCTGACGGGGCGCACCGTCTTTCGTCCGGGCGGCGAGCCGATCCTTTAAGGGGCGCGGGACTGTTCCTGATCTGCGGCTGCCGCCGCGTGGGCGCGCTCAGCCACGTGCCTTTAGGGGCGCACCGTCTTTCGCCCGAACGGCGAGCCGATCTTTTAAGGGGCGCGGGGAACTGCGCCACCAGCCACGACGCTGCCGCACGTCACCGCCCGCCCCAGCGGGGCAGATCGGCTGTTCCCGGACCACCGGCCGGTGGTGGGTTGCCCGCGCAGTTCCCCGCGCCCCTGACGGGGCGCACCGTCTTTCGGCCGGGCGGCGAGCCGACGTGCCGCAGGTCACCGCCCGCCCCGGAGGGGCAGTTCGGTGGTGTCCGGGCCACCGGCCGGTGGGGGCGGGGAAGCGGAGGGGAGGCGGAGGCGGAAGAGGGCGCCTTGGCCGGGAGCCGTGTCGAGCTCGATGTACCCACCGTGAGCGGCAGCGAACGCGGCACAGATGGAGAGCCCGAGACCGGCGCCGCCCCCGGCGCCCCGGCTGCGGGAGGCGTCCACGCGGTAGAAGCGTTCGAAGACCCGCGCGGCCTGGTCGGGCCCGAGCCCGGGCCCGGCGTCGGCGACTTCGAGGACCCCGTGTCCGCCGACGGTGCCGACGCCGATCCGGACGGGCGTGCCGGGAGGCGTATGGGCGACGGCGTTGCCGACGAGATTGGCGACGACCTGCCGCAGCCGGGCCTCGTCACCGAGCACGGGTGCGGGACCGGGACCGGTGCCGGGACCGGGACCGGGGCCGGGACCGGGACCGGGACCGGGGCCGGGGCCGGAGCCGGACCCGCCCGGCCCGGTGAGGGAGACCGGCCGGGACGGATCGAGGGCGGTCGTGTCGTGCAGGGCGTCCACGGCCAGGGTGCGCAGGTCCATCGGAGCGAGCTGCACGGGCCGCTGCTCGTCCATCCGCACCAGCGTCAGCAGATCCTCGACCAGGCCGCCGAGCCGTACGGCCTCGCTCTCGATCCGCGTCATCGTCCGCTTCACGTCGGCCTCGTCGGGCAGCGCGCCCATCCGGTACAGCTCCGCGAAGCCCCGGATACCGGCCAGCGGGGTGCGCAGTTCGTGGCTGGCGTCGGCGACGAACCGGCGCATCTGCTTCTCGGACTCCGCGCGCGCCGCGAAGGCCGACTCGATCTGCGCGAGCATCCCGTTGAGCGCGGCGGACAGCCGCCCGGCCTCGGTGCGCGGGGACGCGGCGGGCATACGGTGCGACAGCGGGCGCCCGGCGGCTATCTCGGCGGCGGTGGCCTCGATCTGCCGCAGCGGCCGCAGCCCGGCCCGTACCGCGAACCAGCCCGCCACCCCGAGCAGCGCCGCGACCACCGCGCCGATCAGCAGGAACGCGGTGCGCAGGTGGGAGGCCGTGGAGGACACCTCGTCCAGGGACGCGGCGACCACGACGCCCGCGGGCAGGTCGGCGGAGGGGGCGGCCGTGCCCGCGGCGACCGGTTCGATCAGCACCCGCCACCGCCCGCCGCCGTGGTCGCTGGCGACGTCGAACGGCTTGCCCAGCCGCTCGCGCAGCGACCCCGCGTCCATCGTCGGCCACAGCGGGCGCGGGTCCCCGGCCGAGACCGGCAGCCGGAACTGGTCGGAGACCCGCCCGTCCGCCGCGGCGAAGGCCACCACGAACTGGCTGGGCAGCCACGGCCGCGGCGCGCCGGGCCCCGGCCGTACGTAGCGCGGCGCGGGCACCCCGTCGGTGCCGAGCCGCCGCGCGAGCGGTTCGCCGTACCGCTGGAGCTGCTGGTCGACGCGCCGCACCTGCTGGCCGCGGACCGTGCCGAGGACGACGGTGTCGCTGACGGCGAGGCCGAGCAGGACGAGGACCAGGCAGAGCAGCACCAGCCGGGAGCGCAGCGAGAGCGCGGAGAGCCGCAACGAGCGGAGGGACCTGAGGGAGCTGAGAGACCGCACGGTGCGCACGGCGTCAGCCCTGCGGTCGGCGCAGCACGTACCCGACGCCGCGCACCGTATGGATCAGCTTGACCGTGCCGTCGGCGCCGGAGTCGACCTTGCGGCGCACGTACGAGATGTACGACTCGACGATGCTGAGGTCGCCGCCGAAGTCGTACGCCCACACGTGGTCGAGGATCTGGAGCTTGGACACGACGCGGTCGGCGTTGGCCATGAGGTAGGCGAGCAGTTTGAACTCTGTGGGTGAGAGGGAGACCGGGCGGCCGGCGCGCAGCACCTGGTGGCCGACCGGGTCCAGCTCCAGGTCGCCCGCGACCAGCCGCCCCTCGTCGGTGGGGCCGCCGGTGCGGCGCAGGATCGCGCGGATGCGGGCGATCAGCTCCTCCAGGCTGAACGGCTTGGTGACGTAGTCGTCGCCGCCCGCCGTCAGGCCGCTGATCTTGTCGTCCACGCCGTCCTTGGCGGTCAGGAACAGCACGGGGAGCCGGTCGGCGGCGCCGCTGCCGGGGCGCGCGTGCGGCCCCGACTCCTCGCGCAGGTGCCGGACGACCGCGAAACCGGTCATGTCGGGCAGCATCACGTCGAGGACGACCAGGTCGGGGCGCTCACGGGCGACGGCGGCCAGCGCGTCGGCGCCCGAGGCGGCGGAGACCACCTTGAAGCCGACGAAGCGCAGGGACGCGGAGAGCAGTTCCCTGATGTTGGGCTCGTCGTCGACGACCAGCAGGCTGGCCTCGGGCGTCGTGTCCATGGAGTCCTCCTGGCCCCCGTCGTACGGTGCGGTTTCGCACCGTACGCTCCCGTCCTGTGAAGGCGGGGTCAGTTGCCCGTACCGCCGCCCGAGCCGCCCGCGCCGCCCGCCGTACCCGTACCGCCGCCCGCGCCTCCGGCGCCGCCACGGCCTCCGAAGCCTCCGAAGCCTCCGAAGCCGCCCGCGGTGGCCGCGCCCTCGGTGACGGTGGTGGCGGCGATGTCGCCTGAGGAGTTCGCGCTGCCGCGTACGGTCACGCTCTGGCCGGGCTGGAGATCCGAGGTCTTGCCGTCCTTGGTGACGGTGACCTTCGTGGAGCCGCCGGTGGTGACCTTGACGATGCTGCCCTGGGCGTCGGTGACGTAGATGGTGTCGCCGTCCACCAGCTTGACGGTGCCGACGGTGACGCCGGAGCCGGTGCCGCCGGTGCCTGTGCCGCCGCCCGCGCCGGGAGCCGCGCCCGGCGCCGTACCGGAGCCCGTGCCCGTGCCCGTACCCGTACCCGAGCCCGTGCCCGTACGGCCGTTGGCGCCCGCGAAGGCCGAGGCGAAGTCGCGGGCCGCGGCCGAACCGCCGCCGGATGAACGGCCGTTGAGGTGGTTCTTCTCCACCAGCGCGCCGCCCGCGAAGGCCGCCGCGGCGACGACGCCCGCGGACAGCAGCAGCGTCAGCCAAGGCAGTTTGCGGCGCGGCGGCGCGGCCAGCTCGGCCGAGATGTCGCGGGCGTCCGGCGGCTCGGACAGGACGTCCTCCGGCCGTTCGGTGAGCACCGCCTCGCCGGGCCGCTCGACGATCTCCACCTCGCCGAACGTGTCGGTGAGCGGCAGCAGCTCCGTGTCGGCGTCGGCCTTCACGAGTTCGGTGCGGCGTCGCGCCATGTCCGGTTCTCCCTCGTCCCTCGTACGTCGTGCGGTGTGGTGGTGGACGGCCTACTCATGGCGCAGGGCCTCGATCGGGCGCAGGGCGGCGGCCCGGTTGGCGGGGTAGCTGCCGAAGAACAGGCCGATGGCGACCGCGATGGCGAAGGCGCCCCACACGGACTCCGGGATGATCACCGGTTTGATGCCGACGATCGTGAAGCGCGAGCCGATCAGTCCCGCCACCACCCCGAGCCCGCCGCCGACCAGCGACAACAGGGTCGACTCGGCGAGGAACTGCCCGAGGATGACGCCCTTGGGCGCGCCGATCGCCTTGCGGATGCCGATCTCGCGGGTCCGCTCGGTGACCGTCACCAGCATGATGTTGGTGATGCCGATCCCGCCGACCAGCAGCGAGATCGCCGCGACCGCGCCGAGCAGCACCGTGAACGTCCTGTTGGTGTCGGACTGGGTGCTGAGCAGCGACTGCTGGCTGCTGACCCGGAAGTCCAGCGCGTTGGCGTCCTTGATGCCGTGCGTGCCCATCAGGATCGTGGTGATCTCGTTCTGCGCCGGGGTCGTCGCGTCGGCCGACGTGGCCTCCACGAGGATCTGGTTGACCGAGCCGAAGCCGGTGAAGGCGTTCTGCACGGTCGGCAGCGGCGCGACCAGGATGTCGTCCGGGTCCTGGAAGCCGGTGCCGCCCTTGGTCTCCAGCACGCCGACGACCGTGAACGGCGTCC
Organism: Streptomyces sp. NPDC025721; assembly: GCF_055558595.1. NCBI lineage: Bacteria > Bacillati > Actinomycetota > Actinomycetes > Kitasatosporales > Streptomycetaceae > Streptomyces > Streptomyces sp. NPDC025721. The sequence continues at coordinate 229,200 of NZ_JBVHMF010000008.1, forward strand.
CGCCGAGCACCACCTTCTTGCCGACCGGGTCGGCCGTGCCGAACAGGTCGGTGGCCGTGGTCGAGCCGATCACCGCCACCTTGCGGGAGTTGAGGACGTCGTCGGCGCTGAAGTAGTCGCCCTTGGCGACCTTGCTGTTGGACGCCTTGAAGTACGCGGGGTAGGTGCCGACGACCTGCGCGACGTCGTGCGAGGTGCCCTCGTACAGCGCGGTCTGCGAGGACGTGGTCACCTCGGGGGCGACGGACTCGATGCTGGGCGCGGCCGTCGGGTCGGCGAGCGCCCGCGCGTCGTCCACGGTCAGCGGCTTGACGGTGGTCGCCGACGAGGACGAACCGCCGAATCCGGCGCCGGAGGAGATGGTCAGCGAGTTGGTGCCCAGCTTCTCGATGGAGTCCTTGACGGACTGCGAGGAGCCGTTGCCGACCGCGAGCAGGATGATGACGGCGGCGACGCCGATCAGGACGCCGAGCATGGTCAGTCCGGAGCGGACCTTGTTGGCGGCGAGGCCGCCGAAGGCGAAGCGGAGGGTCTCGAAGGGGTTCACGCGGTGCCCCCGCTTCCGAAGCCGTTGCCCGTATTGCCGTTGCCCGCATTGCCTATGCCCGTACCGCCGTTGCCCGTACCGCCGTTGCCGTGGCGGCTTCCGGTGAGGGCCTGACGCCGGCCGCCGGTTACCGGGTCCTGCGGGTGGTGCGCGGCGAAGGACGCAGGGTCGCGCAGCGCGGGCGGCGGGCCGTCGGCCGGTGCCTGGCGCCGGTCCTCGACCACCTGGCCGTCGACCAGCGTGATCACCCGCTTGGCGTGCCGGGCGACCTCGTCCTCGTGCGTGATCAGTACGACGGTGCGCCCGGAGGCGTTGAGCCGGTCGACGATGGCGAGCACTTCCTCGGTGCTGTGGCTGTCCAGGTTTCCGGTCGGCTCGTCGGCGAGCAGCATGGCCGGTGCGGTGACCAACGCCCTTGCCACGGCGACGCGTTGCTGCTGGCCGCCGGAGAGTTCGTTCGGCCGGTGGTCGACGCGGTCGGCGAGGCCGACCAGCGCGAGCGCCGCCAGCGCGCGCCTCCTGCGCTCGGCGGACCGCACACCCGCGTAGGCCAGGGGGAGTTCGACCTGCGCGAGCGCGGGGGTGCGCGGCACGAGGTTGAACGACTGGAAGACGAAGCCGATCTTACGGTTGCGGACGAGCGAGAGCTGGTGCTCGTCCAGGCCGCCGACGTCGATGCCGTCGAGCAGATAGCGGCCCTCGGTGGGGATGTCGAGGCAGCCGAGGATGTTCATCAGGGTCGACTTGCCGGACCCGGAACTGCCCATCACGGCCACCATGTCGCCCTGTTCGACCAGCAGATTCACGCCGGGCGAGACGCCGGTGACGGGGTCGGGGTCGCCGCCGAGCGCGCGCACGGCGGCGTCGCCGTGCCCGTACGTCTTCAGCAGCGACCGCACCTCGATGACCGGCGGGCGGCCCCAGGGGCTGTCGTCGTCCCCCTCGACACCCGCGGTTTCCTCGCGGCCCGAGATCTGCTCGACGCCCGAGGTCTGCTCGACGCCCGAGGTCCGCTCGACGCCCGAGGTCTCTTCCGCGCCCGGACTCTCTTCGGCGTCACCGGTACGGGCGCCGGGCCGCAGGCCGCCGAGGCGCTGCCGCAGGGCGGGCCTCATCCGCGGCCACCGCCGGCACCGCCGCCACCGCCGGTACGGAAACCGCCGCCCCCGCCGCCGATCCGGTTCGCGCCGCCGCCGAGGCCGCCGGGGAACGCGCCGCTCGGGAAACCGCCGTTGCCGGAGGACGCGACCGTGGCGATCTGCACCTGCTGGCCCTCCTTCAGACCGCTGGTGATCTGGTCGGCGGTGTCGCCCTCGACACCGACGGTCACGGACGTACGGGTCGTGCTGCCGTCGGAGTTGACCACCGTGACCGTACGGTTGGCGCCGGTACCGGAGACCGCGGCGGTCGGCACGTTCAGCGCGCCGGACGCCGAGCCGGTGATCACCTGGATACTGGCGCTCAGGCCGGTCCGCAGGTCCGCGGTGGGGCTGGTGATGGCGAGCGTGGCCGCGTACTGCACGGCGCTGCCGCTCCCGCCGCCGCTGCCGCTTCCGCTGCTCACCGGGAGCGAACTGACCGACAGCACCTTGGCGTTGAGCACCGTGCTCGACTGCGCGTTGAGGGTGACGGTGGCGGGTTGGCCCGCCTTGACCTTCAGCGAGTCGGCCTCGGAGAAGTTCGCCGTCACCTGCATACCGGTGGGGTTGGTCAGGACGACGAAGCCGGACGGGGTGCTGGAACCGCTGCTGCTCGACGTGGAGTTGGAGCTGCTGGAGTTCGAGCCCTGGCCGCCCGAGCCGCTGCCGGTGCCGCCGGTGCCCGACACCGTCTGGCCCTTGGCGGCCGAGACCGAGGCGACCGTGCCGGACACCGGGGCCTTGAGCGTGGTGCCGTCCACCGCGCGCTGGTCGGCGTCCACGGCGTTCTGGGCCTGGGTCAACTGGGCCTGCGCCTGGGCGAGTTGGGCCGGGTCGACGGTGTAGGTGGGGGACGGCGTGGGCGTCGGGGCGGCGTCCCGCGAGCCGCCGGAGCCGGTGTTGGAGCCCGTGCCGGAGCCGCTGCCGGAGCCCGTGGTGGAGGTGACCAGCTCGCCCGCCTCGACCTTGGTGAGGTTGGCCCGCGCCGCCGTCAGCGTCGCCTGGTCCTGCTGCAACGTCTCCTCGGCGTCGGTCGGATCGACCTTCGCCAGCACCTGGCCCTTGGTGACCTTGTCGCCCGGCTTCACGTCGACCTCGGTGAGCGTGCCGCCCGTGGTGAAGTCCACACCGGCGTCACTGGGCGAGGCGAGCGTGCCGGAGCCGGACACCGTCGCCAGCACCGTGCCCTTGGACACCGTCACCACGCGCGCGCCCGTACCACGGGTGTTGCCGCTGTCACCGTTGTTGACCGCCGCGTAGGCGCCGCCTGCGCCCGCGAGGACCACCACGCCGAGCACCGAGTTGATCAGGACGGCCCTGCGCCGCCGTGGGAGCACCTTCATGGCGCGCATCCTGGCCGCCGACGCCTTTGATGGCCTGGGAGAAGGCTGGGAGTTTCCTGGGAACGGCGCCGTGCGCGAGGCCGCCCCGCCACGGCACGAAGCGGTCGCTTTACGCCTCAACCGGACCGTACGGCGGGCCCGTACGGGTCGCGGCGGCCGACTCGCGCGCCCCGGCTCCCCGGGAACTCACAGCTCGCGCCCTGGCTGTGCCTAACTCGCGGCGGTTCACTCATGCGCCGCCACTCATGGGTGCTCGTGTCCCGCGCGTGCGCGTGGGTGAGCGGCGCCCCCCGCCCCCGCATCCGAGGAGACCACGGTCATGACCCTGACCACCACCCGGCAGTCCGCGCGCCGCTCCGCGCTGCGGGCGGGCGCGTGCGTCGCCGTCCTCGCCTCGGGCGCGCTGCTGCTCACCGCCTGCTCGTCGTCGGGCTCCTCTGGCTCGGCGTCCGCCGACGCGAAGGCGTCGTCCTCGTCCTCGCCGTCGTCCTCCGCCAAGGGCGCCCCCGGCGGCGCGCAGGACATGGCGGCCTACCGCGACTGCCTCTCCCAGCACGGCGTGAAGCTGCCGTCCTTCTCCGGCCGCCCCTCCGACCGCGCGTCCGGCCGCCCCTCGGGCCGTCCCTCGGGCCGCCCGAGCGGCGGATTCGGCGGGGGCTCAGGCGGCTTCGGCGGTTTCGGCGGCGAGTCCGCCGACCCGGCCACCCAGAAGGCCATGGAGGCATGCGCCTCGCTGCGCCCCCAGTTCAACGGCCAGCGCGGCGGCGGCCCCGGCGGCGACAGCTCCGCCTTCCAGGCGTTCACGAGCTGCCTCAAGGACCACGGCGTCACCCTCCCCACCTCCTCCCCCACCACCCGCCGCGGCGGCTTCGGCTTCGGCGACCTCAACACCTCCGACCCGAAGACGGCCAAGGCCTACACCACCTGCAAACCCCTCCTCCCCACCCGCCCGCCCGCCTCCCCCTCAGCGACATAACCGCCCGCCCGCCCGCGCCCCCGGAGGGGAGACGGGGGTCACTTCGGGGGGCGGTCACATCGGGGTGGGGCGGGGCGTCAGGGAGGTGCGTGCGCCGGGGACGTCGTGGAAGGGCGGCGGCGGCGCGGAAACGCACGAGCGCGAGGAGTAGTAACGCCATGGAAGCCCGTCTGAACCTTTTCGAGAGCCCGCTCGCCGCGAAGTCGCTGCGGCACCTCACCGCGGCCGGCAAAGTGCTGGCGGACTCGACGGTGCCGCTCGCCACCCAGGAACTGGTACGGCTGCGCGCCAGCCAGATCAACGGCTGCGGATTCTGCACCGACATGCACACCAAGGACGCGGCGGCGGCCGGGGAGACGCAGCAGCGGCTCAATCTGGTGGCCGCCTGGCGCGAGGCCAAGGTCTTCACCGACGCCGAGCGCGCGGCCCTGGAGCTGGCCGAGCAGGGCACCCGTATCGCCGACGCGGCCGGGGGGGTCGCGGACGAGGTGTGGGCGAACGCCGCCAAGCACTACAACGAGGAGGAGCTGGCCGCCCTCGTCACGGGCATCGCCCTGATCAACGCCTTCAACCGGCTGAACGTGATCATTCAGCAGCCCGCGGGGGACTACGAGCCGGGCATGTTCGGCTGAGACCCAGCCGGGCGGCACCCGCGGCCCCGGCGTACAGGGGCCGTCGGGGCCGCCCCGTCAGGGGCCGCGGCTACCAGGGCAGCGGCCCCTCGGCGTCGAAGTACCCGCCGGTCGGGCCGTCGGCCGGCACCTGCGCCATCCGGACGATGATCTCGGCGCCCTGCTCGACTGTCTGGACCCCGGTGTTCCCGTTCAGATCGGTCTTGGTGAAACCGGGCTCGACGGCGTTGATCCGCATCTCGGGGAACGCCTTCGCGTACTGCACCGTGATCATGTTCACGGTGGTCTTCGACGCCGGGTACGCGACGCCCGGATACGCGTAGGCGGGGGTGCCGGGGGCGCTGAGCCGGGACAGCGAGGCCAGGCCGCTGCTGAGGTTGACCACGACCGGCGCGGCCGAACGGCGCAGCAGCGGCAGGAACGCGTGGGTGACGCGCACCAGGCCGAAGACGTTCGTCTCGAACGTCTCCCGCATGACGTCGGCGGTCAGGTCGGCGGCGCCGACGACGCCGTTGTCGGCGGTCCTGCTCTCGATGCCCGCGTTGTTGACCAGGACGTCGAGGCCGCCGTCCGCCGCGATCGCCTCGGCCGCGGCCCCGACGGACGCGTCGTCGGTGACGTCGAGCCGGACCGCCCGCGCGCCCGCGCCCAGCCGCTCGACGGCCTCCCGCCCGCGGTCGGCGTCCCGGCTGCCCACGTAGACGGTGTGCCCCGCGGCCAGCAGGCGGCGGGCGGTCTCGAAGCCGAGGCCCTTGTTCGCTCCGGTGATCAGTGTCGTTGTCATACGTCCACGGTGCGGCAGGCCCGCCGGGGCAGCCAGTGGCCCGGTCTTCCTGGGACTGCCGGTACCAGGACGGCGCGGGCCGCACGGTGCACAGTGGAACCATGGCGACCACGGAGTTCGGGCACACGGTACGGCGCTGGCGCGACCGGGTCTCCCCCGAGGCGGCCGGGCTGCCCGCCGGGGGCCACCGGCGGGCGGCCGGGCTGCGCCGCGAGGAGCTGGCCCTGCTCGCCGGGATCTCCGTCGACTACGTCACCCGGCTCGAACAGGGCCGCGCGGCCAACCCCTCCGAGCAGGTCGTCGAAGCGCTCGGCCGCGCGCTGCGGCTGACCACCGCCGAGCGCGAGCACCTCTTCCACGTCGCCGGACTCGTCCCGCCGGGCCAGGGCACCGTCCCCGCGTACATCACGCCGAGCGTGCAGCGCATGCTCGACCGGCTGACCGGGACGCCGGTCGCCGTCAGCGACGCCGCGTGGACGCTGCTGCTGGCCAACCCCCTGTACGTGGCCCTGATGGGGCAGCAGCAGGGCAACGACCGCAACGCGATCTGGCGCAATTTCCTCGGCTCCGGCTCCCGGGTCCGCCACACCCCCGAGTCGCTGCGGCTGCTGGAGATCTCCCAGGTCGCCCAGTTGCGCGCCACCGCCAACCGCTACCCCGCCGACCAGCGCCTGCGCCGCCTGGTCGCCGAGCTGCGCGCCCGCAGCCCGCGCTTCGCCGAGCTGTGGGAATCCGGCGAGGTCACCCGGCACGACGCCTCCCGCAAGACGATCGACCACCCGGTGGTCGGCCCGCTGACCCTGGACTGCGACATCCTCAGCGTCGCCGGAAGCGATCTGCGGATCATGGTCTACACCGCCGAGCCCGGCACCGAGGACGCCGAACGCCTCACCCTGCTCGGCGTCGTCGGCACCCAGGCGCTCAGCCCCGTCGGGACCCCCGGCACCTGACCCGCGCCTCCGTACGCCTCGCGGAAGACGGCGCGGACGACTCTCCCGAGCCCTGCTGCCGGGGCGGTGGCGCGTGGGGGGGCCGGGGCGGGGCGGCGCGGGCGCTCGCGGATACTTGGGGGATGCGGACGAATGGGGCGGTACAGAGCGCTGACCTGCGGTGGGCGCTGCGCGCGGCCGTCGCGGGGGACGTGGAGCCGATAGCCGAGCTGCGGGCCGTCGTGATGCGGGCGGATCTGGAACGGCTCGGGCGGTACGACGGGCACCGGGTACGGCAGCGGCTGTGGGACTCGTTCTCGACGCGGTACACCTCGGTCGTCACCGTCGAGGGGGACTTCGCCGGGTGCGTGACGCTGCGGCCCGCCGAGACCGGCGGCGCTCTGCTCGAACACTTCTATCTGGAACCCCGTTACCAGGGGCGCGGGTTGGGCTCGGCCGTGCTGCGGGAACTGCTGGGCCGCGCCGACGCGCGCGGCGAGGACGTACGGCTGAACGTCCTCCAGGGCAGCGCCGCCCGGCGGCTCTACGAACGATGGGGCTTCGTCCTGGAGACGGAGGACGCGGTCGACGTGTTCATGGTGCGCCCCTCGCCGGTCGCGAACGCCTGAGGTTACGGTGATTCACCTTGTGGTGACGGGTGTTAACCTGCGGATATGACGCCTCCCGCCGAGCGCACCGCACCGGCCCGCCGCAGTGGACAGCACCACGGCGACCTCCGCAACGCCCTGGAGCGGGCCGCCCTCGGCCTCGTCGCCGAGCGCGGGCCGCACGGCTTCACGCTCGCGGAGGCCAGCCGGCGGGCGGGGGTCAGCGCGGCGGCGCCGTACAAGCACTTCGCCGACCGGGACGCGCTGCTGGCGGCGCTGGCCGAGCGCGGGTACCGCGAGCAGCACCGCCGGTTCTCGGCCGCCGTCCGTCAATCCTCGGACCCGGTCGAGCAGTTGGCGGACTTCGCCGCCGCCTACGTCCGGTTCGCGGTGGAGGAACGGGCCCTGTTCGACATCACGTTCAGCGCGGGACTCGACAAGTCCCGCTATCCGAACCTGGCTTCGGCGGGCGACCAGGTGCTGACCGCCGTGCTCCCGACGGCCCGCCGCCTCACCTCGGGCGACCGCGCGGTGGAGTTGATACTGGACGTCTCCTCGGCCGCGCACGGCATGGTCCTCTTCCTCGCGGAGGGTCTGCTCGGCCCGGCGCCGGACGCCGTCGCCCGCGCGGAGTCCCGCGCCGCGCGCACCGCCCGCGCCCTGGCCCGCGCGCTGCCGACCGTCGCGCGAGAGCCGCGCTGACGCGTCGTCAGAGGTCGGTGATCTCCTGGGCGTAGAGCGTGGTGAGCGGCTGCGGGCCCACGTACTGCTGGCAGTTGCACGTGCCCGGCTCGTAGTGCGTGGGCTTCTTGTCCGCGTCCCAGGCCGTGGGGACCTCGACGGTCTCGTGGCAGCGGCCGGACTTGTCGTGCTTGGCCAGGTGGTGGGTGCAGCCGCAGACCGGCTCGGGGCCGCGCCCCGCCGCCTCCAGCTCGCGGCGCTCCTTGCGGTCCGCCTCAAGGCGCTCCATCGTGCGCTCGTGCCGGGTGCGCAGCGCGGTGCGGACGGTGTCGGCGATCGAGGTGAAACCGCCGACCGCGAAGAGGGCGATCACCCACCAGAGCCAGTTCATACGGAAGGAACCCCCGTGTCGAGCGTGCACAGCGTGTGGGCCCCAGCGTAAGCCGCCACCCGGCCGGGACGGCAGGGGGCGAAGGCCGTCCGCCGCTCAGCGGTCCTCCGACCGCACTCCGATCGTGAGCAGCAGATTGGCGTACGTACGCCGGTCGCCGGTGGCCACCACGAGGGCGGTGTCGGGGCCGCGGGCCGCGTCGTAGAAGGCGAAGCGGTCGAGGCCGTCGAGGGTGAGGCCGGGGAGGGCGGCACGGAACTCCGCGAAGATCTCCGGCGCGGAAAGGTCGGAAGTGTCGGACGTCTCGGAATTGTCGTCACGGTCAGGCGGCGGGGTCATGACGGCCGCCGCCTCGATCGGGACCGCGTCGACCAGGGCGTCCAGTACCTCGGTGACCAGCAGCCGGTCGGGGCTGAGGTTGAGGTAGACGCGCTCGGCGGCCGGGTTGGCGCCCGTGGTGTGCGGATAGTGGCCGTCGCTGATCAGGACGCGGGAGCCGTGGCCCGCGGCGGCGAGTGCGGCGAGGATCGCGGGGTGGGTCAGTCCGTAGCGCAGCATGGGCGGCGGCTCCTTCGATACATCCGATCTCTGCATCCGACCCCGGGAGCGTACCCGGCCCGCCGACACAAGGGTCGGCGGGCCGGGGGCGGGAAGCGTCGGGCGCTACGGAAGCGTCAGGATCTGGTACGAGTCCCCGTACGTCTTCCACTTCAGCGGCGGGTCCAGGTTGAGGTTGCCCGCGTTGAGGAAGACGCGCTGCTCGGTGTCGACGCGGCTGGTGTCGTCGTGGGCGTCCTCGGTCTTCATCGCGGCCTTGCGGGCGTCGAGGAAGGCATTGAGGTACGTGGTCTCGTTGCCGCCCTGGGCCGGGGTCTTGGCCTTCTTCATGGCGGTCTTGCGGATGCCGCCGAAGCTGACGGAGTCGTCGCCGGGGCCGTGCATCACGATGGCGTCGTAGTAGATGAACTGGCCGAGGGTGCCGAGGCCGTCCGTCTTGGCCTGGTTGACCGACGGGTTGAAGTAGACGCGGTCGCGCTCGTCGTTCTGCGCGGTCTGGAAGACGGTGTCCTTGGCGGCGGTCTTCCACGCGCTCACGAAGGCCGAGCCGAGGCCGGAGTGCGAGTCGGAGCCGTTGACGCTCTCCAGCGCGGGGAGGTACTTGGCCAGGACGTTGCCGGGCTTGAGGTCGTTGTAGTGCTTGACCAGGTCCAGCATGTCGCCGGTGCCGGAACAGAAGCCGATGATGCCCGCGGTGTAGCCGCGGCCGTCGCCGATGTCCTCGATGTACTTGTACTGGGCCTTCCAGTCCAGCGAGGAGTTCTCCGCGCTGGAGACCAGCTCCATCGCGATTTCCTTCTTGTGCGGGTCGGCGAGACCGGCTGCCGCCGCCTTGGGCGCGACGGCGGCGGCGTGCGCGCCGGGCGCGGTGGCCGCGTTGCCCGCCGTGGCCAGGGCCAGCGAGGCGCCGCCGCCCGCCAGTACGCCGACGGCGGCGATCATGGCTATCCGGCGGCTGGGGCGCCGGTTCGAGCGGTGCGAGTGGGGGGATCGGTGCACGTGCGTCTCCGTTTCCGGCCGTCGGAGGAACGGCCAACTGCGGGGGCCTGCTGTGCAGTTAGGAAAGGTTCCTAACCAATGGAGAGCATTGAAGCACTGCGACGGCCGCACGCCAAGGGGCCGCCGCGACCGAGTTCGGGTCGCGATGTCGTACCCCCGCGCGACACTGGAGGCATGTGCAGAAGCATCAAGACCCTGCGACCGCCGATGACGCCCGATCCGGACGAGGACGACATCGAAGCGGCGGCGCTCCAGTACGTCCGCAAGATCTCCGGTTTCCGCGCGCCCGCCGCGCACAACCGGGAGGTCTTCGACGCCGCCGTGGCCGCCGTCGCCGCGGCCACCGCCGACCTCCTCGACGGCCTGGAGGTACGCGGCGCCGCCGCCCGCGCCCACGGCGGGGCGGCCTGACCCCCGGACCCGCCCGGCCCTAACCTGACCCCATGCAGCACATGACCGAGGCCGAATGGCGCGCCTTCGCCTCCACCGGTACCCGCACGGGGAAGCTCGCCGTCCAGCGCAAGGACGGCGGTCCCCACGTCACGCCCGTCTGGTTCCTGCTCGACGACACCGACCCCTCCGACATCCGCGTCGTCTTCAACACCGGCAGCGACTCCCTCAAGGGCAAGGCCCTGCGCCGCGACGCCCGCTTCGCGCTCTGCGTGGACGATCAGGAGCCGCCCTACTCCTACGTCCTCTTCGAGTGCACCGCCGAGCTCGTCGAGGACCCCGCCGCCCTGCTTCACTGGTCCACCAAGATCGGTTCCCGCTACATGGGCTCCGCCCGGGGGGCCGAATTCGGTGCCCGCAACGCCGTTCCCGGTGAATATCTCGTCCGTGGCCGCATCAACCGTGTCACGGCCCAAGCCGCCGTAGCCGACTAGCCCCCGGGCCCCGCCCCCACCCAGGACGGTAAGCCGATCTTTCCCGGGCCCCGCCCCCGCACCCGCACGTGGCCCGGACGGTGGGCCGATCTTTTTAGGGGCGCGGGGAACTGCGCGACCAGCCCCCACCGGGCTTTCAGCCCGAAAACAACCGCATCTGCCCCGCTGGGGCCGGTTCTCACGGCGCACCAACGCCGTGGCTGAGCGCGCAGTTCCCCGCGCCCCTAAAAACACGTGGCTGGCCCCCCCGGCAAAAGAACCGCACCAGGGCCGCGCCCCAAAAACACGTGGCTGCCGCCCCAGCAGAAGAACCGCCCAGGCCCGCGCCCTAAAAAATCGGCGTGCCGACCAGCGCAGAGGAACCGCCCGGGGGTCGGGCCCCTGGAAGAGGGCCCTGGCCGGGAGGGGCCCGGCGGGGGGCTAGCCGTAGGAGAGTTTTTTGCAGGGGTCGGTGTCCGCGGCGCGAGCCTGCTGCGTGAGATTGGTCGGCAACGGCTTCGGCTTGCTCGCCGCCGAGGCGAAATCCTGGCCGACGACGAGATTGATGCCCGAGATGTCGAGCGGAGCGAGCTCCGCGCCGGGAAAGAGCTTGGCGAGCTCGGTGGCGTGCGCCTTGTCGGCTGGCCCGTACTCGATACGGGTGGTGGCGTGGTCCTGGGACTTGGCGGTGGAGGTACCGGTGACGGTGTAGCCGGAGCCCTTGAGCTTGTCGGCGGCCTTGCCGCCGAGCCCGTCCACGGTGGTGCCGTTGAAGACGCCGACCGAGACGCCGGTGCCGTCGACCGTGGCGGCGGGCGTCGGGGAGGCCGTCGACTTCGGCTTGCCCGAGGCGTCGACGCCTTCCAGGGTCCGGTTGGCCCGCAGCTCCGCGAAGAGGTCGTCCACGTCGGGGTGGACGAGGTCGATGCGCGGCCCGTCGTACTTCCACGGCGCGGTGATGAACTGGATGTTCTTGAGGTCGATGTTCTTCAGCGACAGCCCGAAGGACATGAGCTTGGTGGCGCTGCCGAGCCCCGGGTCCACGGTGAGCGACTTGGTGGCGGCGTCGGCCAGCGGCAGCAGCGTCGTCGGGTTCATGCCCTGCCCCTTGATCTTGGCGATCAGGGCGGACAGGAACGCCTGCTGCCGCAGCATGCGGCCGACGTCGGAGTTGTCGCCGACCCCGTGCCGTACGCGGACGTAGTCCAGTGCCTGCTGGCCCTGGAGATTCTGCATGCCCGCGTCGAGGACGACCTTGCCCTTGCTGCCGCGGTTGGGGTTCATGTCCCCCTGGTAGATCTTGTTCGGCACGCAGACCTCGACGCCGTGCACGGCGGAGGTCATGGACGCGAAGCCCTCGAAGTCGACCACCATGGTGTGGTCCACGCGCAGCCCGGACAGCTTCTCGATGGTGTTCTGCGTACACGCCGGATTGCCCTTGGCCGTGTCGCCCATCGAGAACGCCGAGTTGAACTGCGCCCTGGGCTGGTCCGGCGACCACTTGCCGTCGGGCAGCAGGCACGGGGGTATGTCGACCATCGAGTCACGCGGTACGGAGATGCCCACCGCGTGTTTGTGGTCGGGGTAGACGTGCAGCAGGATCGTGGTGTCCGAGCGGCCGATGTCGCCGGAGGCGGAGCCGCCGAGCTTGCCGTTCGCGCCGGAGCGGGTGTCGGAGCCGATCAGCAGGACGTTGACGGCGGTGTGGCCGTTGGCGTCCGCGGGCCCGGCCTTGGGCCGGTTCTTGCTCAGCCCCGCCGAGTCGAACGTCGAGATATTGGCGTTGAGCTTCAGGTAGATCGCGCCGGCGCCGCCGGCCAGCAGCACCACGAAGGCGACGGATATCGCGATGATCCAGCGCTTGCGACTGCGCTTGGGTTCTCGCTTGCGCCCACGAACGCCCATTCCCACACCTTCAGTCCGGTGGCTCGCACGCACACGACGAAGCCCCAACGTTTACCACTTGAACCATCCCGCTCGTATGACGCGCGTCACACCGGCTCCGCCTCGGGGGAATTGCCCGGCGAGACACTGTACGTGGTGCGCATTTCGGTAATCGTCAATGCGGGGAGGGTGACGGAATCGGGAGCGGAAGCTCCGCATCCGCGGCTGTCCGTGGCGCGGCGCGCACGCGAAGGGCCGGGGCGCACGCAAAGGGCGCGGGGCGCACGCAAAGGGCCGGCTCCCGCCGTCATCGGCGGAAGTCGGCCCCGGGCGCACGGCTCACAGTTCGCGCTGGAAGGAGTTCAGCCAGTCCAGGGAAGCGGTGGGCGTCAGCGCGACATCACTCAGCGCGTTCATCGCCTTCTGGTACTCGACCACTTCGTCGGGCTTGTCGATGTAGAGCGCCCCGGTGAGCTGCTCCAGGTAGACCAGGTCCGGCAGATCGGACTCCGGGAAGCTCAGCAGCGTGAAGGCGCCGCCGCCCGCCGCGTGCCCGCCCGTGGCGAACGGCAGGATGCGGACGTCGACGTTGGGCCGCTCGGCGGCTTCCAGGATGTGCCGCACCTGGTCGATCATCACCTGCCGGCCGCCGAACGGACGGCGCAGCGCGCCCTCGTCCATGACGGCGACGAAGTGGGGCGCCTGCTCGGAGACGAGAAGCTTTTGCCGCTCCAGGCGTAGACCGACTCGTCTTTCCACCCAGGGCACGGCTGCCTCGGGGTGACCAAGCCGGATCACCGATCTTATGTAGTCCTCGGTCTGCAACAGGCCGTGCACGAACTGCACTTCGAAGGTGCGGATCAGCGCGGCCGACTCCTCCAGGCCCACGTACGTCTGGAACCACGTCGGCATGACCTCGCCGTATCCGTGCCACCAGCCGGCCGCGTTGGCCTCGCGGACCAGGCCCAGCATGGCCGCCCGCTCGGCTTCGTCGGTGACCTCGTAGAGGGTCAGCAGATCGGCGACGTCACGCTCCTTGAAACTGACTCTTCCCAGCTCCATGCGGCTGATCTTCGATTCGGAGGCCCGGATCGAGTAGCCCGCCAGCTCGCGGGTGATGCCCTTGGACTCACGCAGCCGCCGCAGCTGCGCTCCGAGCAGCATTCGTCGCACGATGGACCCGCCTCCCGGCTGCCCTGCGCTCATAGGTCACGCTCCGCCCTTGGTTCATCAGCAGTCTGCCACTAACGGACTGCGCGGTGTACCCGTTCGGTCACTCTCCACCGACACGTGCATCAATTCCTTGCAGATGCACGTGCAGACGCTCTTGCATCGGAGGGTGCTGATCCATGAGCATGGTGGACGTGCAGATACCCCGGGGGCACGTATGAAGGCAGAGGCAGTCGCCGTGCTGGAGCCGTTATGGCAGGGAGTGCTCGCGCCTGAGCGCGTGGCCTCGGGTAACGGAGCCACCTGTGAGCTGCCCGCCGCCCTGGAGTCAGTGGGTGAGGCACGTCACTTCACGCGCGCGACGCTCCAACGATGGGATCTGTCCACGCTCCGCGACTCGGTCGAACTGGTCGCGTCCGAGCTGGTGACCAACGCGCTGCGGTACGCGGTGCCGATCGGCGCGCCCGGCGCCCCGGTACGGCTGAGCCTGGTGCGCTGGACCTCGCGCGTGGTGTGTGCGGTGCGTGACCCCAGCGGGGTGGCGCCCGTCGCCAAGGACCCTGATTTCGTGGCCGAGACCGGCCGCGGACTTCATCTGGTGGACTCGTTCAGCGAGAACTGGGGATGGCACCCGCTGAGCGGCACGGGAAAGGTCGTCTGGGCGCTTTTTCTCACACCGGGCGGACCCTGTTAGTTCCGCCGGTTCCACGCGGGTCGCGGCGCAACCGGCGCATTACGGGACCAGGTGGTCGAATTCACCGGCTTTCACGCCGATGATCATCGATTCGATCTCCGCACGTGTGTATATCAGCGCCGGACCCTCGGGGAAGCGCGAATTCCGTACGGCGACCTCGCCGTCGGGCAGGGCGGCGAACTCGACGCACGTTCCATTGGCATTACTGTGACGGCTCTTCTGCCAGACCACTCCACGTAGGTCTTCTGCAGCCATTCCGTTGTGCGTCCGGCGCATCAGCCACTCCCCATAAGTGCCATGTCTGGTACGGCAGATCATAACTCGTTGGGCAGGCACGTGCATGTGCACGTGCATGTGCACGTGCAGTCACTCGCTGTGATCTTCAGGGCTCGACCCCCCGGGGCTGTTCACAGCCCTTCACAGCCCGGCTACCCGGAAAAGGGGCGGCGGATGCCCCCCGGTCGTCCGATACGATATTGACCGTCCGTAGAGGAATTACTCACTCCCCGCAACGAATTGGGAGCAGCCCGCAATGGCGCGTCACCTCATCACCTCAGCCCTCCCCTATATCAACGGGATCAAGCATCTGGGCAACATGGTGGGGTCCATGCTCCCGGCCGACGTCTACTCGCGGTATCTGCGGCAGCGCGGCCACGACGTCCTCTACATCTGCGCCACCGACGAGCACGGCACCCCCGCCGAGCTGGCCGCCAAGGAGGCGGGCCTGCCGGTCGACGTCTTCTGCGGCCAGGCCCACCTCGCGCAGAAGGCGATCTACGACGGCTTCGAGCTGTCCTTCGACCACTTCGGCCGCAGCTCCTCGGCGGAGAACCGCGACATCACCCAGCACTTCGCGCGCAGGCTCAACGAGAACGGCTTCATCGAGGAGCGGGCCGTCCGGCAGGTCTACTCGCTCGCCGACGAGCGCTTCCTGCCCGACCGCTACATCGTCGGCACGTGCCCGTACTGCGGGTACGACAAGGCCCGCGGCGACCAGTGCGAGAACTGCACGCGGGTACTCGACCCGACCGACCTCATCGACGCGCGCTCCGCGATCAGCGGCAGCAGCGCGCTGGAGGTCCGCGAGACCAAGCACCTGTTCCTCCTCCAGTCCAAGCTCGCCGGCGAGGTCGAGGCGTGGATCGACGCGAACGGCGCCGACTGGCCCACCCTGGCCTCGTCCATCGCGCGGAAATGGCTCACCGAGGGACTCCAGGACCGGGCCATCACCCGTGACCTGGATTGGGGCGTTCCCGTACCGGCCGACACCTGGCCGGAGCTGGCCGCGGACGGAAAGGTGTTCTACGTCTGGTTCGACGCACCCATCGAGTACATCGGTTCCACCAAGGAGTGGGCCGACGCCGCGTCCGAGGGTGAAGTACGGGACTGGAAGTCGTGGTGGTACGAGGCCGACGACACGGTCCGTTACACCGAGTTCATGGCCAAGGACAATGTGCCCTTCCACACCGTGATGTTCCCGGCGACCCAACTGGGCACCCGTGAACCGTGGAAGAAGGTCGACTACGTCAAGGCTTTCAACTGGCTGAACTACTACGGCGGCAAGTTCTCCACCTCGCAGCGCCGCGGTGTCTTCACCGACGCCGCCCTCGAGTTGCTGCCCGCCGACTACTGGCGCTACTTCCTCATCGCGAACGCGCCGGAGTCCGACGACACCTCCTTCACCTGGGAGCTGTTCGCGGCGGGCGTCAACAAGGACCTCGCCGACACCCTCGGCAATTTCGTCAACCGCGTCCTGTCCTTCTCGCGCAAGCGATTCGGCGACGAAGTGCCCGCGGGTTCGGCGGCCGGCGCCGCCGAGGCGAAGCTCGGCGAGCAGATCGCCGCGCTGCTCGCCGAATACGAGGGCCACATGGAGACGCTGCAATTCCGCAAGGCCGCGCAGTCGTTGCGAGCGCTGTGGAGTGCGGGCAACTCCTACCTGGAGGAGAAGGCCCCCTGGATGGAGATCAAGACCGACCAGGACGGCGCCGCGCTCACGCTGCGTACCGCGATGAATCTCATCCACCTCTACGCGGTGGTGTCCGAGCCGTTCATCCCGGCCTCGGCCGCCGCCATGCGGGCCGCCTTCGCGCTGCCCGCCGACGACGCCCGCTGGGTCACCGCCGACGAGGCCCGCGCGCTGGACTCGGTGCCCGCGGGCACCCCCTTCACGGTGCCGCCGGTGCTCTTCGCGAAGATCTCCGACGAGGACCTGGCGTCGTACATCGAGCGGTTCGGCGGCGACCCGGACGCACCGGCCGCCTGAGGAACGCGATCGGGGCCGTGCGTACGGCCGTTCAGCGCGCCAGCGCGGCCCCGTCGCCCATCACCACCACCGGGTGCAGCTTCGGGTCCAGGGTGCGCAGCAGCGTCCGCATGGCCTGCTGCGGCAGCGAGACACAGCCCTGGGTCGGGCCGCCGTGGTCCACGTGCAGCCAGATGCCGCCGCCGCGCGAGGCGCCCAGCGGACGCGTCCAGTCGCGCGGTGACGTGCCGGGCAGGTGGTTGTAGTTGATGGCGATGACGTAGTCGAAGGAGCCCGCCAGCGGCTCGCCCCTGAAGCCGGTGCCGGAGACGCTGAAGCCGATCGGCGCGTGGTCGTAGGGGAGTTCGGTGCCGGGGTCGGGGAGGTGGCCGCCCGCGTCGGTGAGGCCGAAGACGCCGATCGGTGAGCGCAGATCGCCGGTGTGGTGGGTGTCGGTCCAGCCGCGCAGCGCGTTGTGCGCGGCCCACACCGGGCCCGACGGCCGCCAACCGGCCGTGTTCTCGCGGGTGTAGAAGGTGACCTTCGCGTCCGGCGAGTCGGGGCCCGCGCCGGTGACCAGGACGGCCTGCCGCGCGTCGGCGGGGATCTGCGAGCGCGTCTTCGGCCCCAGGCCCGGCAGTTGGGCGGGCGGCGCGGGTGTCGTGCGCACCGGCTCGGGCGCGGACCTGCCCGCCCGGCCCGCGGGACCGCTCACCACCGTGCTCAGCGGCCCCTCGTCGCCGACCTTCGACGCCCGCACGCCCGTGCCACCGGCCACACAGCCGGACACCAGCGGGGCGGCGGCCAGCGCGGTCAGGACGGCGGCGGCCAGGAGACGGCGGGGGCGGCGGGTGGTGCGCATGACGTGGCGGGGGCCTTTCACGGGAGCCTTCACGAGAAGACGGCGTTCTTCAGCGCGTCGTTGATCTGGGACTGCTGCGCGTCGGTGGCGTCGGCCAGGCACACCGAGACCTCGATCAGGACGTCGGAGCCGGACGCGTCGGTGAGCAGGGCCTTGGTCTGCGCGGTGCCGCCGACCGCCCGGCAGGCGCTGACGACGACGGACGAAGTCACCGGGTGGCCGTCGGCGTTGAGCTTGTCCACCGTCGTCTTGCTGTGCCGGAGCGTCAGCATCATCAGCGCCCCGCCGCGGGTCAGGGTGCGGACCAGCGGGGTGCAGAAGCCGTCCAGCGGCTTGACGCAGCCGTCGGTGGGCAGGCCGAGCGCCTGCGAGGAGGCGAAGACGTCACCCGTCTTGGGCGCGACGACCGTCGTCCAGCCGGGCGGCAACCGCAGGTCGAGACCGGCCAGTTCGGGGAAGTGGTACGTGACCGCCGCCGACGCGGCGGACGCCGACTCGGTCGCGCGGGTGGTCTGTCCGGGGCTCGGGGTCGGGCTCGGGCCGCTGTCCACCGGGCCGGTCGCCGTCGGAGCGCTCGCCGTCGGGCCGCCGCTGCCGGACGCGGGCGGCGCGAGCGAGGTGACGACGGCGGGCGGCGCCGGGGCGCTCGCCGCGCCGCCGAGACCGGGCAGCACCGTCCCGGCCGCCGCGACCGCCACCACGACGGCGGCGGACATCCCGACCGCGCGGCGCCTGCGACGGCGCAGCGCACGCTCCTTGACCCGCTCCAACCGCTGTACGGGGGCGGGCAGTTGGGGCACCGCGCGCTCCAGCAGGTCGCGCAGCTCGTCCTCCGCGAAACGCTCATCCGGCATGGTGTTCACCTCCGACGCCCGTGTCGACCGCTTCGGGCAGCCGTCCGCGCAGCGCCCGCAGCGCCTTGGACGCCTGGCTCTTGACGGTGCCCTCCGTACAGCCGAGGACATCCGCGGTGTCGGCCACGCTCAGGTCCTCGAAGTAGCGCAGCACGACCACCGCGCGCTGGCGTACCGGCAGTTCCCGTATCGCCGCGGCCAGCGCCTGCTCCAGGTCCACGTCCCCGTACGGGTCCGCCGGCTGCGGGCGGTCGGGCAGCTCGCCGTGCGGCACCTCGCCGCGCCAGCGCCGCCGCCACCACGAGGCGTGGGTGTGCACCAGCGCCTTGCGTACGTACGCCTCCGGGCTGTCGCCCGCGATCCGGTGCCACTTCGGCCAGACCCTGGCCAGCACCGTCTGGAGCAGGTCCTCTGCGAGGTGCGGGTCGCCGGTCAGCAGCCACGCGACCCGCAGCAGTCTGGGGCCGCGGGCCGCCACGAACTCCTCGAAACCGGGGTGCGACACCGTTGTTCCTCTCCACACCCCTTCAACGCGGTGACCCGCCTCCGGGGTTGCCCCCCGGCTCGCCCCTCCCGAGACGCCGTCCTAGCGCCCCGCGGAAGGGCGCCCTGCCGAAGGGCGGAGCTGGATGTGGAGCTCGCGCAGCCGCGCCTCCTCGACCTCGGAGGGCGCGCCCATGAGCAGGTCCTGGGCGTTCTGGTTGAGCGGAAACGCGATCGTCTCGCGGATGTTGGGCTCATCGGCGAGGAGCATGACCATACGGTCGACGCCCGGCGCGATGCCACCGTGCGGCGGCGCGCCGAAGTGGAAGGCGCGGAGCATGCCGCCGAACTCGGCCTCCACCGTCTCGCGGGTGTAGCCCGCGATCTCGAACGCGCGGTACATGACGGCGGGTTCGTGGTTACGGATGGCTCCGGAGGACAGCTCGATGCCGTTGCAGACGATGTCGTACTGCCAGGCCAGGATGTCCAGCGGGTCCTTGGTGTTGAGGGCTTCGAGGCCGCCCTGCGGCATGGAGAAGGGGTTGTGCGAGAACTCCACGGCCCCGGTGTCCTCGTTGCGCTCGAACATCGGGAAGTCGACGATCCAGCAGAAGCGGAAGACGTTCTCCTCGAACTGGCCGGTGCGCTTGGCGGCCTCGACCCGGACCGGGCCCATGATCTTGGAGACCTCGTCGAACTCACCGGCGCCGAAGAAGATCGCGGTGCCGGGCTTCGCGCCGACGGCGGCGAGCAGCGCGGTGACGTCCTCGGGGGTGAGGAATTTGGCGATCGGGCCGGTCAACGCGTTGCCGTCGCCGACCCGGACCCAGGCCAGACCCTTGGCGCCGAGCGAGACCGCGTACTCGCCGAGCTGGTCGAAGAACTTGCGCGGCTGCTCGGCGGTGTCGGGCACGGCCAGCGCGCGTACGTGCTTGCCGGCGAACGCCTTGAAGCCGCTCCCGGCGAACACGTCGGAGACGTCGACCAGTTCGAGCGTGGTGCGCAGGTCCGGCTTGTCGTTGCCGTACTTGAGCATCGACTCGCGGAAGGGGATGCGGGGGAACGGCGAGGTGACCGTGCGTCCGCCGCCCAGCTCGGTGAAGAGGTCGGTCATGACCTTCTCGATGACGCCGAAGACATCCTCCTGCTCGACGAAGCTCATCTCGACGTCGAGCTGGTAGAACTCGCCGGGCGAGCGGTCGGCGCGCGAGTCCTCGTCGCGGAAGCAGGGCGCGATCTGGAAGTAGCGGTCGAAGCCGGAGATCATCAGGAGCTGCTTGAACTGCTGCGGGGCCTGCGGCAGCGCGTAGAACTTCCCGGCGTGCACGCGGGAGGGCACCAGGAAGTCGCGGGCGCCCTCGGGGGAGGTGGCCGACAGGATCGGGGTGGCCATCTCGTTGAAGCCGAGCGCGGTCATCTCGCGGCGCAGGAAGGAGATGACCTGGGTGCGCAGCATGATGTTGCGGTGCATGCGCTGGCGGCGCAGGTCGAGGAAGCGGTTGGTGAGCCGCATCTCCTCGTTCGCGTTGTCCTCGGGGAAGACCGGGAAGGGCAGCGGGTCGGCCGCGCCCAGCACCTCCAGGGCGGTCACGTCGACCTCGACCTCGCCGGTCGGCAGCTCCGGGTTGACGTTCTCCGCGGAGCGGGCCAGGACGCGGCCGTCGACGCGGACGACGGACTCCTTGGACTGGCCGCTGAGCTGGTCGTACACCGGGGAGCCGGGGCGGACGACGAGCTGGGTGAAGCCGTAGTGGTCACGCAGGTCGACGAAGAGGATGCCGCCCAGGTCGCGGCGATTGTGCAGCCAGCCGGACAGGCGGACGTCGGTGTCGACGTCGGTGGCGCGCAGCTCGCCGCAGGTGTGGGACCGGTACCGGTGCATCATTCGTCCTCGACGCTGGATGTTGGGTGGGTGGCCGGGCCAGCGGCCCAGCACAGCTTACCGGCGCCCGCACACCGGCCTCACTCCGGATTCGGTGGGGCGTAAGGCCACGAAGGCCGCCCTACTAGGCCATAACGCCCCAATTCTCATAAACTGGCACAATGCGCACCGAGGACGTCCTGGCCGCAGTCGGTACCGGGCTGTGGCAGTGGCACGAGGCCACCGGCACCGTGACGGTCGACGCCCGCGCCGCGCGCCTGCTCGGGCTGTCCGGCGGCCCGGCCGAGCACCGGACGTCCGCCGTTCGGGCGTGCCTGCACGCCGCCGATTACGTGTCGCTGGCCGGCGCGGTCTCGCTGGCCTACTCGGAGGGCACGGTCGCCGAGGCGCTGGTGCGGGTGGTGGGCGACGACGGCGCGACCCTGCGGACGGTACGGGCCAGGGTGCGCCCGCAGGGCACGGTGATGGCGGGCACGCTGCACGAGGTGCGCGGCGGGCCCTCACGGGCGGCGGCGCAGGCGGGCGGCGGCTGGCGGCGGGCCAGGGAGGCGTTCCTGCTGGACGCGGGGCGCGCGCTGGCCGAGGCCGACTCCACCGCCGAGGTGCTGCGGGTGGCGGCCACCTTGTCGATGCCGGGTTTCTCGCCCGACGGCCTCGCCGTCTTCGGCACGGACGGCGACCGGCTGTCGGTGATCGGGCACCACGGGCAGGCGGCGGGCACCGAGGACCCCTTCCTCGACATGCCGCTGGACACCGACTACCCGGCCGCGCTGGTGGTCCGTACCGGCCAGGCGGTCTATCTGCCGTCGCCGGCCGCGTACGAGGACCGCTTCCCCGTCACCTGGCCGCTGGTGAAACCGTTCGGCCGCTCCTCCTGGGCGTATCTCCCGCTGGTCGTGGCCGGGTCCACGATCGGCGCCTGGATGGCGGCCTTCCGCGACCCGGTGGCCTTCACGCCCGACGAGCGCTCGGTGCTCACCACCGTGGCCCGGATGCTCGCGCAGGCGCTGTCCCGCGCGCATCTGCACGAGTCGGAGCGCGCCCTGACCGACGGCCTCCAGCGCACGATGCTGCCCGCGCGCAGGCCCGGCATCGAGGGCATGGCGGTGGCCGCCCGGTACGTGCCGACCGGCGGCGGCCTCCAGGTCGGCGGCGACTGGTACGACGTGATCGGGCTGCCGTCGGGCCGAACCGCGATCGTCATCGGCGACGTCCAGGGCCACGACGTACGGGCCGCGGGGATCATGGGCCAGCTGCGGATCGCGCTGCGCGCCTACGCGGCCGAGGGCCACCACCCGGACGCGGTGCTCTCGCGCACCTCCCGCTTTCTGGCCGGGCTGCACGACGGGCTCCCCGACGGGCCGGCGGACGGGCTGCGCGACGGCCTGCACGAGGGGCTGAGCGCCGACGAGTCCGCCGACGTACGCTTCGCGACCTGCCTCTATCTGGAGGCCGACCCGCTGACCGGCACGCTCGACGTGGTGCGCGCCGGGCACCCGGAGCCCGCGATCCGGCTCGGCGACGGTACGACGATCGTCCGGCGTACGGCGGGCGGCCTGCCGCTGGGCATCGAGCCGGACACCGACTACCCGACGACCCGGCTGGTCCTGGAGCCCGGCGAGGTGCTGCTGCTGTGCACCGACGGCCTGATCGAGACCGGCGGCCACGACCTGGAGACCGGCTGGCAGCGGCTGCGCGATGTGCTGGAGGCCGGGCCCGCGGGCGATCTGGAGGAGCTGGCCGACTCCCTGATCCGCGCGGTGCACGGGCCCGCCTCCCACCACACCACCGGGCCGCTGGCCGACCGCCGCGAGGACGACATCGCGCTGGTCCTGCTGCGCCGCGACCCCGACGGCCCGACCTGCGCGGTCCCGGTCCGCCGCGCGGTGCTGACCGTCTCGCAGACCGACCCGGGCCGCATCCGCGCCACCCGCGACGACATCCGCGCCCTGCTGCACGACTGGACCTCGGCCGACCAGGTCGAGTCCGCCGTCCTGCTCGTCTCCGAACTCGTCACCAACGTGCTGGTGCACACCGACGAGGACGCCGTACTGACCGCCATGGTCACCGGCATGCCCGGCACCCGCCGCCTCCACGTCGAGGTCGGCGACCGCTCCGACGACATGCCGCACCGCCGCTCCCCCGGCGAGATGGCCTCCTCAGGCCGCGGCCTGATGCTCATCGAGGAGCTCGCCGACGCCTGGGGCGTCGACCCGCGCGGCGACGGCAAGTCCATCTGGTTCGAGCTGTACGAGGCGACGAGCCCGTCGATCGGGTGACCGCCCGGCGGGGGGGCGGGGTCGGCCGCGGACGCGAATCCGTCACGGTCGTGTGAACCGGCCGTGAAACGGAGGAAAACACTGGTCGCACAGAGCGGTTGGGCCCGCTCCAACGCCCCGTGGGGCCGGTGCCTCCACCTAGCCTGAACGCCTACGTGACGGGCGATCGTACGGCCGACCGCGCGCCCTGACACTCACGCCGGCGAAAAGGCAGCACTGGGATGAGCCTGAAACTCCCCGCACCCACGGACGATCCGACGTCGCCCGGCGACCCGACCGCGCCCGGCGACCCGACGTCGCCCGGCCACGTACCGGCGGCGTCCGCCGCACCGGCACCGCGCGGCGGCGGGAAGGGCCGGTTGCGGGCGCTGGACGGGCTGCGGCTGGTGGCCGCGCTCATGGTGGCGATCTACCACCTGGCCTTCCGGGGCAGCGGAGCCTGGCGCGGACAGCCGCTGGAGATCTTCCCGCACCTGTCGCACGCCGCCGCGTACGGACCGCTGGGCGTGCAGTTCTTCTTCATCATCAGCGGCTTCGTGATCTGCATGAGCGGCTGGGGCCGCAGCGTCAAGGCGTTCGCGATCTCCCGGATCAGCCGCCTGTACCCGGCCTACTGGGCGGCGCTGATCCTGGTGACCGTCGTCCTGTTCGTCCTCGGCTACAAGACCGTCTCGCGCACCGACCTGCTCACCAACTTCACGATGCTCCAGACCCCGGCGGGCTCCGAGCGCGTCCTGGGCGTCTCCTGGACGCTGTGGGCCGAGATGCGCTTCTACGTGCTCTTCGCCGTCACCGTCCTGTGGCGCGGCGCCACCCGCAAGCGCGTCCTGGCCTTCTGCGCCCTGTGGACGATCGGCGCCCTGTACGCGGACTCGTCCGGCCAGGAGTTCCTCAAGCTGGCCCTGATGCCCGAGTACGCGCCCTTCTTCATCGGCGGCATCGGCCTCTACCTGCTGCGCCGCTTCGGCCACGACCTGCTGACCTGGGGCGTCGTCGCGACCGGCTTCCTGCTCGGCCAGCACTACGCGGTCCTGGGCCTCGTCCCCAAGCCCGGTGTGGCCGTCACCTTCCACCGCTCGCCGACCGTCGTCATCGCCCTCGTCGCCGCGGGCTTCGCCGCCATCGCCGCGGTGACGCTCGTGCGCCGCGTCGCCGACGTCGACTGGCGCTGGCTGACCACGGCGGGCGCCCTGACGTACCCCTTCTACCTGGTGCACGAGATCCTGGGCACGCTTGTCATCGAGAAGCTGAAGGCCCACACCGGCATACCGAACTACGGCGTGCTCGCTCTGGCCATCGGCTCGATGCTGCTGCTCGCCTACCTCATCTACCGCCTGGTCGAACGCCCCTTGACGCCGATCCTGCGCCGCGCGCTCACCCACCAGGCCAACCGCCTGTCCGAACCGCGCCCGGCCTCGACCGGCTGACGTCGCTGAGCCCGGCGACCACCGACTTCCCGCGCACCGGGCGCGGCACGACTCCCCAGACCTCCGCGAGCGCGTCGATGAGCACCAGCCCCCTTCCGCCCTCGCTCTCCGGCCCGGCCTCGGCCAACTCCGGCTTCTCCGGCCCGCCGTCGGACACCGCCACCCAGTAGTGCCCGTCGGCGGGCCACAGCACCAGTTCGATGACCGCCTCCTCCTCGCACCGGTCCCCGTGCCGCACGGCGTTCGTGACCAGCTCACTGGTCACCAGCCCCAGATCCGCGGCCAGTTGGGGCTCCACCCCACGAGGGAGCGCCTCCGCGACGGCATGCCGCGCCCGGCGCACGGACTCCGGCCGCGCCGGGAAGCGCCAGAGTGCTGGTAAGCGGGGGATTTCAGGCATGACGAACTCCGTTGCGTCGAAGGGGTCTTGTGGCGTCTTGAGGGTTCGCCGGTGGCATGCCGCCGTCACTCGCGGTGCGCTTCCGACATAGTTGTGCGTAGCTGCGCGCTACTACGGTAGGGGGATGGGGCCACTTTTGCCAGGCGCTTCAAATAAATGGCCTCCCGGCCATGCGCCTATGCTCACCGTGGCAGGCGGTCGAGACACGCACAGGGAGGAAGGGCATGCCGACGAGGACGGTCCTCACCGAGCGACAGAAGCGTGTGGGAAGCGAGTTGCGCAGGCTGCGCACGGCGGCGGGCATGTCCGCCGAGAGCGCGGCGGGACTCCTGGGCGTCGACCGGAGCCGAATCTCCAACATGGAGTCGGGACTTCGGGCGATCAGCGCGGAGCGCGTGCGCAAGCTGGCCGTCAACTGCGAATGCACGGACGAGCGGTACGTCAACGCCTTGGCCGCGATGGCCGAACCGAGCGGCACCGGATGGTGGGAGCGCTATCGGGGCAGCCTGCCCCAGGGGTTCCTGGACATCTCCGAAATGGAGGCAGGCGCGTTACGGCTGCGCGGCGCCAACACGGTCCACATCCCGGGCATGCTCCAGACGTCCGACCACGCCATAGCCATCTTCCGCGCCGTGGTGCCCAAGCTCCCGGAGCACGAGGTCGCCCTGCGCCTCGCCCACCGATCGGAGCGCCAGCAACTGGTCACCGGCACCAGCACGCTCCCGTACGTCGCGGTGATCCACGAAGCCGCGCTGCGCATGCAGTTCGGGGGACCTGACGTGGCGCGCGCCCAACTGGACTACCTGCTGGAGGTCTCCGAGCGGGACAACGTCACCGTGCTGGTCCTCCCCTTCGCCCACGGGGCCTTCCCCGGCGCGGGTCACACCGTCGTCTACGCCGAAGGCGCCGTGAGCCAGCTCGACACCGTGCAGGTCGACAGCTCCCACGGACCGGTCTTCCTCCACGCCGAGGCGCAACTCGCGAAATACCGAGCGCAACTCGACCTGTTGGAAGAGTTGTCCGTGTCCGCCGACCGGTCCCGCGACCTCATCCGCGAGATCGCGCACCAGCTCTGAGGAGATCAGACCCGATGCCCGACATCACCTGGGAAGCCCCCTTCTGCGGCGAAGGCAGCTCCTGCTTCCGCCTCGGCACCGACGCCGACGGCAACGGCTACATAGCCGTCAACGGCCAAGAAGACCGTCCCCTCACCGACACCCGCGAAGCCCTCCGCACCCTGATCACCGACATCAAGGCCGGCAAGGCCGACCACCTGCTGTAGACACGGGAACGCCTCAGCGGAAGGCGGCGACGTTCTCCGATACCCACTGGTGGAACGGCCGGGCCGGGGAGCCGGTGACCCGCGAAACCGTGTCGCGTACCTTCACCAACTCGTCGTTGACGTCCCCGCCCGTCACGTCGAGCACCGCGTCAGCGGCCTCGTCACCCATGAACACGGCCAGGTCCCGGTGGGCCTGCTCGCGGCTGATCTCGGCGAAGGGCACCTCGCGCCCGAGGGCGACCGCGATGGCCTCCGCCTGCTGCCGGGCGGTCACGAGCTCGGGACCGGTCAGGGCGTACGTCCGGCCTTGGTGACCGGGCTCGGTCAGCGCCACGCGCGCCACGGACGCGATGTCCGCGGGGTGGATCGTGGGGATGCCGATGCCCGGATGCGGCGCCAGGACCGTTTGGCCCTCGCGGATCGCCGCGGCCCACCACAGGGCGTTCGAGGCGAACTGAGTCGGCCGCAGAATCGTCCAGGCCATGCCGCTGCCCTTGAGCAGCAGCTCGACGTCCAGGTTCTCCCCGGCGGGGCCGAGGTGGGGGTGGGTCTGGACGGTGATGGACGACACCAGCACCACGTGCTCCACACCGGCCTGCCGGGCGGCGGCGAGGATGTCGGCGTCCGAGCCGATACGCGACACGAGAAACAGCGCGCGCACCCCCTCCAACGCCGGCTTCAGAGAAGCGACCTCACCGAAGTCCCCCTCAACGGCCTCGACCCCCTCGGGAAACGCGGCCCGCGCCACCTCACGAGTAAGCCCCCGAACCGCCCCGGCACCGTACCCGTGCAGCTCCTTCACCAGAGCCCCGCCTATGTTCCCGGTGGCCCCCGTCACGAGGATCATGCCCGCCTTCTCCCGTCGTCAGTCGATCAACCGAAGAACACGCTAGAAGCTCAACCACACTTGAAGTCAAGGAGTGACGCTCCCCGCCTGCCTACGACACGCTGGACGCCGAAAAATAGAGGGTGACTTGGGTACCGGCGGTGCTGACGGGATACGCGGCGTAGAAGTTGTACGTCCTGACCGGGTTGTCGGCGTAGTCATGCAGCACGACGCTGATGTTCTTCGGGTTGCGCACGACCTTGTTCACGTTGATCCAGTCGGTGAACGCCTGACCACCACCACCGCGTGTCACGGTCAGATAGTTGCCGCTCGCCGAGATGTTCGCGAGGTACTCGGCGAAGACACCGTTGATGTAGAACACGAACGGATGACTGACGACATCGGCGGGGGACAGGGAGCCGGAGTCTGCGGCCGAGGCCGACGTGGAGGAGTGGCGGCGGGGGCGGCAGACGCGCTGGCGCTGCCGGCGAAGGCTCCGAGGGTCAGCAGTGCCGTGGCGGTCGCACCGGCCAGAAGTAAGCGGCGGCTGATCGAGCGTGTCATCACAGGGTTCTCACGGTCGAGAGTGAAACGAATCAAGTGAAGAGAGGGTGGTGCACCGGACCGGGTTCCCATGAGACGGATAAATCTCCACCGGCCGCTCCCGGCGTCGTACGTCTGCGAGAAGAGCTCACCCGGCTGGCGCCGAACGCCGAGCGACAGAGAGCAGGAACGCCTGCGCTCAGGTAACGCTCGGTGGCTGGCCCAGCCAGAAGGCGGCGACCGACGGCATGTCGGTTCCGGTGGTGGAACCGTCGTGCGGCAGGAGTTCGGTCGGGGCGATGTACCCGTCGCCGGATTCGAGGCGGATACGCAGGCAGCGCAGAGAGTGTCCTGCGGCAGCGTAGCGGCGGACGTCGTCGGTGTGGGGGTAGTGCCGTTCCAGTGCGGTGCCGGTGTGGAGGGTGCGGCAGATCTGTTGGATGTCGCGGTCGCCGATGAGCAGGTAGCGCGGCCCGGGGCCGAGGTTGAGGCAGAGCCGTCGGCGGCTCTCGTGGCGCCGGGCGTACGGCAGGCGGTCGAAGTTGTCGATGTGCAGGCCGATGCGGCGGCCGGTGGTGAAGTCCTCGGTGGTGGTGGCGCGATGGGCGGGGCTGATTGTGCATCCCAGGAGACGAGTCGGCCAGCGGCCGTTGAGGGGGTCGAGACCGGCGGCGAGTTCGAGGCGGCCGTTGAGTTCGTCCGGGGAGAGGGTGGGCAGCGGTGGGCGGACGAGTTCGATCAGAACGCTGTCCGGTGTGGTGTCATCGGCGCGCAGCGTCGCGGCGTCGAGCGCGGTGAGGAGTGTCCAGTCGTCGTCGGGGAGGAGAGCGCCGTCGTCGTATCCGGGTACGTCACGGGTGTGCCGGACCGGCGCGATGTCGCACCGGCCGCGTATGTCGTCGAACGTGTCGAATGCCAGTCGCGGACCCATGGCATGCCTCCGTGAGCAGATGCGGGGCTACTGGTCGTCGAGGTCGTCTCCGAAGGTGACTTCCAGTTCGGTGGTGAGGGCCCCGGCCAGTTGGAGGGTCTGGGCCGGGTCGATGACGATCTTCTTGAGCGAGGCCAGGCCGCGGATCTGGGAGAGGTCGTTGCCGCGCAGGTCCAGACCACGGAAGCTCCCGCCGTCGAATTCAGTCAGCCGCAGGTCGCAGTCGTCGAACAGGGCGGTGCCGAGATCGCCGGAGGTGAAGGTGGTTTCGCGCAGCGACGTCTTGGCGACGATCACGGGACCGGTGGCCCGGACGCGGGTGAAGGTGCTGTAGTCGAGCTTGCAGTTCTCGAACAGGACGTTGTCGAGGAGGACGTCGGTGAGGGTGGCGCCCATGAGTTTGCAGTCGCGGAAGACAGTGCGGGAGATCTTGCTGTCGGTCCACTGAAGCGAGGCCAGATCACAGCCAGTGAACTCCACAGAGTCGACGCGGAGTTTGTCCAGGCGGGTGCGCTGGGTCCTGAGAGCGGAGATCCGCCCGCTGGCCAAATGGGCCTCGTAAAGGTCGAGTTCCCGCAGATCGGCGTCGGCGTACCGGAAGCCGTCCACCCGGCCCCGGCCACCCTCCAGCGAGGTGACGTTGGACAGGAGCAGGCCTTCCTCGCCGAGGGCGGGCAGCGTGACGGTCGTGCGGCGAATCGTGCGGGTGTCCATCCGGGGGCCTTTCAGCGCGGTGGTGCTGCCGTGGTGCTGGGCGGGCCTGCCGGCCGCAGAATACGTCTGCTACTTCTTGCTCCAATTGTCCCAGGTAGGGCGGTTGTCGAATGGAGCTGGGGATTTCTGCCAGTTGTCCCAGGTGGGCTTGTTGTCCCATGTCCCTTCAACGATTTCTGCTGCTGGGGCGTCGTGCGTAGTCACCAACTCCATCACGACGGGCGCGTCGGATGCGGCCAGCGCCTCCAGAATCCTCATGAGGTTGTCTCCTTGGTTGCGAGCGTGGACAGGGCAGTGACCAGAGCCTGCCGGGAGACCCGGCAGTAGTTGGTCGCGGTGGATGTCAGGCTGCCGTTCTCGAAGTAGCGGTTGGCGGCCTGGGCGCCACGGCAGAAGTCGAAGAACTCGCATTGGGCCTGGCACCGGTCCAGACCGGTGAGGAAATCGCGCACGTAGCGCAGCCGGTGGGCGCTATTCAGGATTTCCGTCAGGGGACGGTCGAGGATGTTGCCCGCTGTGAAGTTGTCGTAGTCGGGGGCGGTGGTGTCGGCGAGTTCCGGGGAGAGCAGGACGACGTCCCCTTTCCAGGAGACGGTGGGGATCGGGTCGAGGCGGCGCCGGTCCCACTCGGCCTTCCGTCCGGAGCGGACCTGTTGGAGGTATTCGGCGAGCCGTTCGATCTCCCGGACGGGCGGGGTGCCGGAGTGCTCGCGGGCCCAGGTCAGGGTGCGCCGCCAGAACTCCTCGGCCTGCACTGGCGTGGGTGGCTTCCGGGCGGTGTTGACTCCCTCGATTTCCTCGATGTTGAAGCCCACCGAGCGAGCACCCAGTTCGGTGAGGAAGCCCAGCAGGTCTTCGGGGGCCTCAATGCCGACGGCGCCGACGACCGAGATCACGGAGAACGGGATGCCGTGCTCGCGTAGCCGGATGATTCCGCGCAGGATCCGGCCGAAGGCAGGATTGCCTCGCAGATCGACCCGCTCGGCGTTCATGGCGGCCGGGCCGTCAATGCTCACCCCGACGCGGACGTCGTACGCGGTCAGCAGATCACACCACGTCTCGGTGATCAGCGTCGCGTTGGTCTGCACGTAGTGCTGGATCCGTCCCGCCCGGCGCAGCGTCTCGAACGGCGCGAGCAGCGCCGCGAACGATGCGGAGCCGACCGCAAGCGGTTCGCCGCCGTGCCACACGATCCCGATCGGATGCCCGACGTCCTCGAACTGGGCCACCGCCGCGCCCAGGGCGACGGCGACGTCCACCGGCATCTGATGCGTGAGCTTGCGAAACGGCAGGTAGCAGTACCGGCAGTCCAGATTGCACCAGCTCGTAGGCTGCACCACCACGGTCTGCGGGGATGCGAACCGCTGCTCGTACCGGGTGCGCCACGCGGCGGGACGGGTGCGCATCACGGGTCCTCTCCTCGGCCGACAGGGCGGCCCGCGGCCCGGTGTGAGCCGGAGGCGGGATACGGCCATCATCAGTTCAGGGAAGACGTACCCGTGATGACATCGCGGTGTCATTGCCGATGACATGTCATCGCGAGGGCGATGACAGTGCGGTGAACCCACCTGATCGGCAAGGGAGTTCGGTGCGGGGCGGTGGGCTATCGTGGCGAGCGTGCCCCGCTCGATTCTGATCCACGACGGCCAGACCGCCCGCGATACCGGTCTGGTGTACTGCTGCTCCGGTTACCTGGTCGAGGCCGGGAAGGTGCTGCTCGTGCATCACAACCGCTTCGACAAGTGGGTTCCGCCGGGCGGTCATATCGAACCCGGGGAGTCGTTCGCGGGCACGGCGGTGCGCGAGTTCAAGGAGGAGACCGGACTGCTGGTGGAGGCGATCTCCACCCAGCCGGTAATCCACCCGGCCGACGGTAACGCGAGCCCGGAGCCGGTGCCGTTCTACGTGGACATCGAGCGTGAAGGATTCCCAACCCCGGCGCTGCTCCAGTTCTACTTCGTCCGGCGGCAGCCGGGCACCCGGGGACAGGCCGTGGAGGCGGACCTCGACGAGGTGTACGGGGCGGCCTGGTTCGGTCTGGACGACATCGACGGTCTCAGGACGTTCGACCAGGTGCGGTCGTTGGCCCGGTTCGCCCTGCTGAACTACCCGGTGGCAGCGGAGCGCGCCCTGCCGCGGGCGAATGCGTGACGGTGCTCGGATTCGCGCGTCCCGCGAGACGATAGCCACTCGCCCCGCCGACTTTCCCGGGCAGGAGCAGCCGGGCCGGAGCACCGCCGAATGCTGCGGACACCGCCCGGTTCAAGCGCTGGACGTACTTGGGCACCGAGGACGGCGCAACGTACAGCCTCCCCGCGATCCGCTCCGTCGTCAGCCCCTGCCCAGGGGCGTCGTGCACGATCTGCACCAGGTCGAACAGCCGGTTCGACAAACCGCAGACGACCTCCGTATCGCTGCCGTGTGCGGTGACAGCGATGCTCTGACCGGGTCCGAGCGTGACGTGTTCGATGGCCGTTTCAGCCGGTGCCTCGCCCGCAGGCTCGGTATCGCCGTCAACCAGGCTCAACCGCGTCAGGCGCCGCATCGCCTCCTCGTAGGCGGCCACTGTGTAAGCGGCGGCCCGGATGGTGGCTCGCTTGCCTGAGGCGCCCGGCTCGTTCCACAACGAGGCCTCCGCATCCCACAGGTCGTCCATCAGCCGCCATGCCTTGACGAGCCGGGGATCGCGCGGACTGGCTCCGGCCCGGACAGCGGCCTGAGTGCACAGCGCGTACGCCATGTGCTCCCAGGCCGTGCCCTGCACGTCCTTGTCGTCCTCAACGAACGACTCCCAACGGTGGTGGTTGTACAGCAGCCACTGACCCGCCTCCGTGACCACCTCGGACAGCCGCCTCGTCCGCACCGCGCCGTTGACTCCTCCGGTTTCCCAGGGGATGTCGCGAGAGGCGGGCTCGCCGCCGGGCCCAGTACCGGAGGCTACGGCCGAGAGCGCGAGCAAACACAGCGCGGTCTTGCTCGGGCTCGGGTCGGTGTCGACGTACGTACGCCATCCCCACGCCCCGCTGGGACGACGGTGGTAGAGCAAACCGTGCACGCCGTGGTCGATCAGCGGCTCGACACGATGGAGCAGTCGCCCGGTTTCGGCCCCGCCCGGAAGCACGACGCCGGGGCCGAAACCGTTGAGGATGTCGCGGAGTTGGGCCAGCGCGTGCACGACGAGGGCTGTCTGGTGCAGCGAGGTGTCATCCAGGCCGAGCACTTCGGGCCAGCCGTGGTCGACCTCGTGGCCCTCAAGCCAACCGACGCACCGGACCACGGCCTCCGCGACTCCGGCGTGGTGGAGGAATGCCGGGTGGGACAGCAGACCGGCCAGGCCGAACGCGACGAACCGGGTGTGCTCGCCACGACCGCCCTTGTGCCGGGGCTGGCAGTGCTCCGGAACGGCGGCGGTCAGAAACCCGAGCGCCGTACGTACCGGCTGACCGGCGATTCCGGCGGCCCGCAAGACCGTCAGGACCTCGCCGGTGTTCACGATCGACGACACCGACGTCAGGGTCAGTCCCCAGCCACCGTCGTAGCCCTGATTGCGCAGGAGTGTCCTACCGGCCTGACCCGCTCTGCTCTCGAACGCCGTGAGCCCTAACCCCGCGCTCTTCACCATTCGCCTCCGTGACCGACCCGATGGCCCGGTCGGACCGTACCCAACTTCCCCGCTGCGGACGCGTATCCAGGGCTGGGGGCACCGGGGTGCATGCTCACGAAGCCGTACGTGTTTCCACGGCGGCACGGGATCTCCCCGAAGGGATGGCCGCACCGCGTGGGCGACGTGACTAGTGGCCGAGGGGGCTGTCGGCGGGGATGGTGCCGAGGCGGCCGGCCTGGAAGTCGTCGAACGCCTGGGCCAATTCGGCGTGGGTGTTCATGACGAAGGGGCCGTACTGCATCATCGGCTCGCGGATCGGGAGGCCGCCGAGCAGGACGACCTCGAAGTTGGGCGAGCGGGACTCCTGGGTCTCGTCCGCGCGGATGGTGAGGGAGTCTCCCTTGCCGAAGACGACGGCCTGGCCCATACGGAAGGGGCGGGCGTCGGGGCCCGCGAAGCCGCGGCCGGCGAGGCCGTAGGCGAGGGCGTTGAAGTCGGCGCGCCAGGGCAGGGTCACCGAGGCGCCGGGGTTCACCGAGACGTGGATCATCGTGATCGGGGTGTGGGTCGCGCCGGGGCCCTCGTGGCCCGCGAGGTCACCGGCGATCAGCCGGATCAGCGCGCCGCCGTCACCCGAGGTGAGCAGCTTCAGGCCGCCCGCCCGGATGTCCTGGTACTTGGGCGGCATCATCTTGTCGGCCTTCGGCAGGTTCACCCAGAGCTGGAGGCCGTGGAAGAGGCCGCCGCTGGTGACCAGCGACTCCGGCGGGGTCTCGATGTGCAGCAGACCGGACCCGGCGGTCATCCACTGCGTGTCGCCGTTGGTGATCGTGCCGCCACCGCCGTGCGAGTCCTGGTGGATGAAGGTGCCGTCCATGATGTACGTGACGGTCTCGAAGCCGCGGTGCGGGTGCCAGGGGGTGCCCTTGGGCTCTCCCGGCGCGTACTCCACCTCACCCATCTGGTCCATCATGATGAACGGGTCGAGGTTGCGGTAGTCGATGCCCGCGAAGGCGCGGCGCACGGGGAAGCCCTCCCCCTCGAAACCGCTCGGGGCGGTGGACACCTGTAGCGCCTTGCGGGGCTGGGCGTCGTCGGGCGCGCTCACACGCGGCAGGGTCAGCGGGTTCTCTACGGTCACGGCGGGCATGACTGCCTCCTTCGGGATGCTCCGGTTCCAAAGTAGTTGAACACTGAACATCTCGCAAGGCGTGACTATTCCAGCACTCACCGGAGGGGAAGATCGAAAGCGCGGGCGTACGGTCCGGGACGTGCGCCCGTACGGTCTCAGGCGTACCGCCGTACGGCCTCAGGCGTGCGGCCGGGCAGCCTCAGCCGTACATCCGGCGCATCGTGAAGTCGACCATCTGCTCGACCGCCTTGGCGTCGAAGACCATGCGATGCTGGCCGTCGATGTCCAGCACGAAGCCGTAGCCGGTGGGCAGCAGGTCCAGCACCTCGGCGCCGGTGATCACGAAGAACTTGGACTCCTTGCCCGCGTACCGCCGCAACTCCTTCAGGGAGGTGAACATCGGGATGACCGGCTGCTGGGTGTCGTGCAGCGCCAGGAAGCCCGGATTGTCGCCGCGCGGGCAGTACACCTTGGACGTGGCGAAGATCGCCTGGAAGTCCTCGGCGGCCATCGAACCCGTGGTGAAGGCGCGGACCGCGTCGGCCAGGGACGGCGGGGAGGGCTCCGGATAGCCACCGGGCATGGGTGCGGCGCCCTGGACCGGGCCGGGTCCGGGATTCACGCTCTGCTCGTAGCCGTACACGGCCTCAAGAGTAACGGCCCCCGGGACGAGGAAACGGTCACATCCGACCCTTCCGGGGTTGCTTCTTATTACCGACGGGTAGCATTATTTTCCACGAGTGCCACGACCACCCCACTTGCGATACGGAGCCGACGTCATGGGCCACTACAAGTCGAACCTCCGCGACATCGAGTTCAACCTCTTCGAGGTGCTCGGCCGCGACCAGCTCTACGGCACGGGTCCGTTCGCCGAGATGGACGTGGAGACCGCGAAGGACGTCCTCGCCGAGCTGGCGCGCATGGCGGAGAACGAGCTGGCGGAGTCCTTCGCCGACGCCGACCGCAACCCGCCGGTCTTCGACCCGAAGACCAACACCGCCCCGGTGCCCGAGTCCTTCAAGAAGAGCTACCAGGCCTTCATGGACGCCGAGTACTGGCGGCTCGGCCTGCCCGAGGAGATCGGCGGCACCACCGCGCCGCGCTCCCTGATCTGGTCCTACGCGGAGCTGGTGCTGGGCGCCAACCCCGCCGTGTGGATGTACTCCTCTGGCCCGGCCTTCGCCGGAATCCTCTACGAGGAGGGCACCGAGGAGCAGAAGAAGATCGCCGCGCTCATGGTCGACAAGCAGTGGGGCTCCACCATGGTCCTCACCGAGCCCGACGCGGGCTCCGACGTCGGCGCGGGCCGCACGAAGGCGGTCAAGCAGGACGACGGCACCTGGCACATCGAGGGCGTCAAGCGCTTCATCACCTCGGGCGAGCACGACATGTCCGAGAACATCATCCACTACGTGCTGGCCCGCCCCGAGGGCGCGGGACCCGGCACCAAGGGCCTGTCGCTGTTCATGGTCCCGAAGTACGAGTTCGACTTCGAGACCGGCGAGCTGGGCGAGCGCAACGGCGTCTACGCCACCAACGTCGAGCACAAGATGGGCCTGAAGGCGTCCAACACCTGCGAGATGACCTTCGGCGACGGGCTCCCCGCCAAGGGCTGGCTGATCGGCGAGAAGCACGACGGCATCCGGCAGATGTTCCGGATCATCGAATTCGCCCGCATGATGGTCGGCACGAAGGCCATCGCGACGCTCTCCACCGGCTACCTGAACGCGCTGGAGTACGCCAAGGAGCGCGTGCAGGGCCCGGACCTCGCGCAGTTCATGGACAAGACCGCGCCCAAGGTCACCATCACCCACCACCCCGACGTCCGCCGCTCGCTCATGACGCAGAAGGCGTACGCCGAGGGCATGCGGGCGCTGGTGCTCTACACCGCCTCCGTGCAGGACGCCATCCAGGTCGCCGAGGCGGCCGGCGAGGACGCCACGAGGCTGCACGGGCTCAACGACCTGCTGCTGCCGATCGTCAAGGGCTACGGCTCCGAGAAGTCGTACGAGCAGCTCGCCCAGTCCCTCCAGACCTTCGGCGGCTCCGGGTACCTCCAGGAGTACCCGATCGAGCAGTACATCCGGGACGCCAAGATCGACACGCTCTACGAGGGCACCACCGCCATCCAGGGCCAGGACTACTTCTTCCGGAAGATCGTCCGCGACCAGGGGCAGGCCATGACGGCGCTCAGCGAGGAGATCAAGAAGTTCCTCGCCGAGGCCACGGGCGGGGAGGACCTGGCCGCCGCCCGCGACCAGCTCGCCAAGGCGGCGGTGGACCTGGAGGCGATCGTCGGCGCCATGCTCACGGACCTTTCGGCCACCGAGCAGGACGTCCGCTCGATCTACAAGGTGGGGCTCAACACCACGCGGCTGCTGCTCGCCTCCGGTGACGTGGTCATCGGGTACCTGCTCCTGCGCGGGGCCGGCGTGGCCGCCGAGAAGCTTTCCGGGGCCTCCGCCAAGGACGCCGCCTTCTACGCGGGGAAGGTCGCCGCCGCGAAGTTCTTCGCCGCCAATGTCCTTCCCGGCGTGGGGACGGCTCGGTCCCTGGCCGAATCCGTCGACCTCGGCCTCATGGACCTCCCGGAGGACTCCTTCTGACCCGCCCCCGGGGACTCCTTCCAACCCGCCCCGGCGGGCAGTCCGGTGGTCGCCGGACTGCCCGCCGGTGTTGGGTTGCTCGCGCAGCTCCCCGCGCCCCTAACGGGGCGAGCCATGTGGCCGAAAACTAAGCTGAGGGCATGAGCTCTCAGCGTCCGGCGTTTGGCCGTAAGCACACCGAAGATCTGGCCGCCTTCGTGCAGGCGAGTCCGACGCCGTACCACGCGGTGGCGACCGTGGCGGAGCGGCTGGAGGGGGCCGGGTTCCGGCGGGTGGCGGAGACGGAGAAGTGGGGGGCCGAGCCGGGCGGGCGGTATGTGCTGCGCGGGGGCGCGGTGGTGGCGTGGTTCGTGCCGGACGGCGCACGGCCGGAGACACCGTTCAGGATCGTCGGCGCGCACACGGACTCGCCGAATCTGCGGGTGAAGCCGCGCCCGGACATGGGGTCGCAGGGCTGGCGCCAGGTGGCGGTGGAGATCTACGGCGGCCCGCTGCTGAACAGCTGGCTGGACCGGGACCTGGGCCTGGCGGGCCGGCTGACGCTGCGCGACGGCAGTACGCGGCTGGTCGCGACCGACCGCCCGCTGCTGCGGGTGCCGCAGCTCGCGATCCATCTGGACCGGGGCGTGAACGACGGGCTGACGCTGGACAAGCAGCGCCACCTCCAGCCGGTGTGGGGCCTGGGCGACGCCCAGGACGGCGACCTGATCGGCTACCTCGCCGAGCGGGCGGACCTCGACCCGGAGGACGTCGTCGGCTGGGACCTGATGACGCACGACACGCAGCCGCCCGCCTTCCTCGGGCGCGACGAGGAGCTGTTCGCCTGCCCCCGGCTGGACAATCTGCTGTCGGTGCACGCGGGCGCCGCCGCGCTGGCCGCCGCGGCGGGCGGCCAGGACCTCACGTACATCCCGGTGCTCGCCGCCTTCGACCACGAGGAGAACGGCAGCCAGTCCGACACCGGCGCCCAGGGCCCGCTGCTCGGCAACGTCCTCAGCCGCTCGGTGCACGCGCGCGGCGGCGGCTTCGAGGAGCGGCAGCGCGCGCTGGCCGCGAGCGTCTGCGTCTCGTCGGACTCCGGCCACGCCGTGCACCCCAACTACGCCGAGCGGCACGACCCGACGCACCACCCGCGCGCCAACGGCGGCCCGATCCTGAAGACCAACGTCAACCAGCGGTACGCCACCGACGGCACCGGCCGCGGCGTCTTCGCGGCGGCCTGCGACACCGCGGGCGTCCCCTACCAGCACTTCGTGTCGAACAACTCGATGCCCTGCGGGACGACGATCGGCCCGATCACCTCCGCCCGGCACGGCATCACCACGGTCGACGTCGGGGTGCCGATCCTCTCGATGCACTCGGCCCGTGAGATGTCCGGCGCCGACGACCCGCATCTGCTGGCCAGCGCCCTGACGGCCTTCCTGGCGGCCTGACTCCGGGGCCTGCTTCCCGGGGCCTTCCGGGGCCTGCTTCCGGGCCGGGGCCGCGCCCCGGCCCGCCCGCGACCCGATGCGCCTGCTTGTGCCCCGAGGTCCGGGGTAGGCGCTGCTTCAGAACGCCGGAGCACAACTAGGCCAAAGGAAGCGGTAATTGTGGGCATCGGAGGCTGCATCATTCTGATCGCGGTCGGTGCGATCATCACGTTCGCCACCGACTGGCACGCCAAGGGCGTCAACATGGATCTGCTCGGCCTGATCATGATGGCCGTCGGCATCATCGGACTCGCCGCTTACGTCAGCATCTTCAAGCGCCGCCGGATTCCCCCGACGGCCGACGGCGACATCCCGCCCGTCGAGGAGCGCTACTACCCGGGTGACCGGCGGTACTGACACCAGGCCAGTACCACCGGCGTTCTGACGTGAGGTCAGCCCCGGATCTCAGAACAGCGACTTGTACATCTGCCAGCCCGCGCCGAGCCTGACGCGGGCGGCAAAGCCCGGCTCGCTGTCGCGGCCGTCGTAGCGCCACAGGTCGCCCGCCGCGTCACGGGCGACCAGTCCGGTGAGGTACGCCCCCCGGACCGGCCGGATTTCGCCGACGCCCACGATCGAGTTGTAGATGTTCCAGCCGGACCCGATCTTCACGCGCGGCCCGAAGTGCCCCTTGCCGTCGCCGTCATAGGCCCACAGCACCCCGGCCTTGTCCCGGGCCAGAAGCTGACGGCCGTAGCCGACGGATTCGGAGTGCTGCGAGCCGATCAGCAGGTTGTACGTGTTCCAGCCGCCGCCGATGAGGGTGCGCGGCCCGAACCTGCCGTTGCGGTCGGCGGCGTAGAGGTACAGGCTGCCGGACGGCGTACGCGCCACGAGGTCCGCGCGGCCGTCACCGGTCAGGTCGCCGACCGAGGCCAGCGCGTCGTACGCGTTCCAGCCGGGGCCGATGAGCGTGCGCGGCTGGGACGGGGTGAAGTTCGTGCCCGCCTTGCCGTCGTAGCGCCACAGTTGGCCCGAGGCGTCCCTGACCAGCAGGTCGTTGACCCGGTCGCCGCCGAGGTCGCCGTAGGGCACGTACAGCGAGGACGTCGGCCAACCGGACGTGGAGCGGGCCGCGTTGACGTTGCCCTTGCCGTTGCCGGCGCGCAGGTCCAGGCGGCCGGACGGGGTGAGGCCGAAGAAGTCGCCGGTCCCGTCACCGGTGAAGTCGTGCACGCCCGCGGCGCCCTTGACGACGATCAGGCCGGTGAGGGAGAGCCCGCCGGGGCCGCCGTCGGCCGGGGGCGCGGTCAGCGTCCAGGTGTAGCGGCCGTTCCTGACCCACGCCCCGTCGGCGCCCTTGAGATTCCAACTCGCCGACACCTGCGCGCCCTTGGAGCCGCGGCGGGTGGCGACCGTCCTGCCCGCCTCGTCCGTGACCGTCAGGCTCCAGCCCGCGACGGGCCGGGACAGCGTCCACCTGCCGTACCAGTCCTCGGGGTGGTCCAGGACGTCGACGACGGCCGGGCCGACGTCGCTGCTCAGCACCGACACCGCGCTGCGCGGTATCGAGGTCAACGGCTGCACGTGGAAGCGGTGTTGCGCATCGACGTACGCGACACCGCCGCCGTACTTGTCCACCGCCCACGTCACGCCTCGGTCGTCGGTCAGGTCGCTCGCTGCCAGTTCCGCGAGGTTGCTGCCGACGGCCGAGCCCGTGTGCACGTCGGTGAGCATCAGACGGCCCGCCGTCGTGTCGTGCCGGACGACGTAACCGTCGCCCAGCAGCGCGGTCCCGGTCGGCACCGGCACGTTCTTGCCGGTCGTACGGTCGTGCACCCCGGCGCTGGTGCCGCACGACCAGTACAGCCAACGCCCGTCCGCCTGAAGCTCCTTGGGCACGCACGGCGCGCCCGTCTGGACCGTGGCGCCGTACGTCCGCCGCTCCAGGTCGTACGGGCGGACGGTGCCGGTGGCGCTGCCGGGCACCCACAAGGTGCGGCCCCACAGCGCGGAGGCCGTGACCGGGCCGTCGAACAGGGTGCCGTCGTAGCGGAGGTCGAAGACCTTCTGCCGCGCGGGGGTGCCGGTGTGCACCACGACGTACGGTCCCGCGGCGTCGGTGACCGTGCCGGGCGCGCCGAGGAAGACGGCGCGCGAATCGGTCGGGGACGGCGGCTGGGGCACGGTGATGATGTTGGCGGCGGAGAAGGCCACGGTGCCGGTGCCGGTGCCCTGGAGGTGCACGCAGGCGACGCCGGAGCCGCAGTCGGCGGGCTTCGGACCGTAGCTCCACAGCAGTTCGGGTTCCGACACGGCGGGCGCCGGGCCCGCGGCCACATCGCGCCGTACCAGGGCCGGGTAGGGCCGGGTGGTGTCGGAGTACGCCAGCCGCCCGGCGCTGTAGGACAGTCCGTAGACCGTGGCCGCGACCGGCGGCAGCGTCTTGAGGTCGGTGACGGTCGCGTCGGCGCCGTCGGCCGCGGTGATCCGGCGGACCGCCCAGTCGTCGGGTCCGGTGCCGCCCTCGACCAGCACCGAGCCGTCGGGCGCGGTCGCCATGTCCGTGGCCACCTTGGCCAGCAGGGTCCGCGCGGGGCCGCCGCCGACCGGGACGGCCCGCAGCGGAAGTCCCGCGGACTGGCTGTCCGTCGACCGCTCCAGCACCAGGACGCGGTCCCCGGTGACGGTGAGCTTCGGCGTACCGTCCCGGCCGTCGGTGGGCAGCGGCGTCTTCTCGACGGGGGCCGTCGGGTCGTCGAGCCGTACGGTGTACGCCGTCGTGGCCGCGCCGCCGTACGCCAGCACCCGGTCCCTGCCGAGGACGACGGTGGTCTGCTCGGCGGCGGGCACGTCGGCGAGGATCGCGCGCAGCGTGCCGGTGCGGTAGTCCAGCAGGTAATTGTGCGCGGTGCCGGGCGCGGCGCCCGAAGTCAGCCGCAGGACGGCGTGGTCGCGGTTCTGCGCGAGCAGGTCGGGCCAGTCGGGCACGGCGGTCCCCGGGGGCAGCCCGGCGACGGTCAGGTCGGCGGAACCGTCCTTGCCGTCGCCGATCACGTGCAGCGCGGCGAGCGTGCCGTCGGCGGCGGTCTCGCTGGTGAGGACGCGGTCGAGGCTGAAGCCGAACGGCACCCAGCGCTGGCCCACCGGCGCGGTGACCGTGCGGAAGGTGTTGGTGTCGTAGTCGGTGATCGTCACCGACTGGGACGGGAAGTTGCGGATGAGGTGCGCGGACAGGCCGGTGTTGGCCAGGGGCGTGGGATCCGGCAGTACCGGGCCCTCGCTGCCGTCCGCCGGATTCACCCAGTGGGCGCCGTTGGCCCCCCTGACCAGGTATCCGTCGTTCCCGGCGGTGATCAGCGGCTCGCTCTGCGGCAGCCACCGCGAACCGGCGGGTATGACGGTCTCCTGCGACGCGGTACCGGACGGCGTACCGTCCGCGTACGCCGTGCCGCCGGTGACGGCCGGGGCGAGCCCGGCGGCCATGACGACGACGGTGGCCGCCGCGACGGAGCCGCGTGTGAGAGCGCGACGAGGCACTCGGTCCCTCCCCAGGTGACGCTCCGCCCCCCGGCGGATCAAGAGTGATGGCCGGAGCTTACTCACCGCCCGGGCACGCCCGTACGGCGCCTGTACGCCTTACGCGTCCAGGCCCGCCAGGACCAGCGCCAGCCGGGAGTCGCCGTCGGCGCCGACGCGGACCGGGACGCCCCAGTCCTGCTGGTGCACGTGACAGGCGGGGTAGGGGTTGGCCGGATCGTCGTCGCAGGACGCGGCCATCGCGGAGACGTGCAGGACGCCCTCGGTGACGGACGGGTCGAGGACCAGGTCGCGGAAGAGGTCGGTGCCCTTGCCCGCGCCCTCCGCCAGGAGTTCCGGCGGGGTGGCGCTGACCAGCAGCCGCGTCGAGGGCCCGTACCGCTCGTCGAGCTTCTGCCCGTCGGGCGCGGTGAACACCACGTCGAGCCGGAAGGCACCGGCCGCCACGTCGGTCGCGTCCCGCTGCGTACGGTGGGCGACGGCCTCCACGCGGACGGCCTCCTCCGGCAGGTGCATCCGGGTCAGCCGGTGCCCGGCGGACTCCACCACGACG
Source organism: Streptomyces sp. NPDC025721 (assembly GCF_055558595.1). NCBI lineage: Bacteria > Bacillati > Actinomycetota > Actinomycetes > Kitasatosporales > Streptomycetaceae > Streptomyces > Streptomyces sp. NPDC025721. Next base: position 270,973 of record NZ_JBVHMF010000008.1, read on the forward strand.
ATGTCGCCGTCCACGACCACCGCGTCCGAGGGCTCGCGCAGGCCGGTCGCGAGCGTGGTGACCTCGCCGGTCACCGGGTCGTAGCGGCGCAGCGCGTTGTTGTACGTGTCGCTGACCGCGACCGAGCCGTCCGGCAGCGCGGTGACGCCCAGCGGGTGCTGGAGCAGCGCCTGCCCGGCGGGGCCGTCGCGGTGGCCGAAGTCGAACAGGCCGGTGCCGACGGCCGTACGGATGATGTAGCGGCGCGGCTCACCGCCGTCACCGCCTGCGGCGTCCGCGTCCGCGTCCGGGTCGTCGTCGGCGCGCTCGACCCAGCGCAGCGCCGAGGTCTCGGAGTCGGCGATCCACAGCCTTCCCCAGCCGTCGGCCGGGGGCGCCCCCGCCTCGCCGCGCTCCGGCGCCGCCGCGAGCCCGGACGGCTGGGCGAACCACGCCTGCGCCGCGTGCCCGTCCACCAGCCCTTCGTTGGTCGTGCCCGCCGCGACCCGTACGGTCTCCGTCGCCGGGTCGTACGTCCAGAGCTGGTGCACGCCCGCCATCGCGATCCACACCCGGTCGTCGAACCAGGCCACGTCCCACGGCGAGGACAGGTCCACCTCGCGGGCCGGGCCGGACGTCGGGGAGCCCTGCCACCACTGCTTTCCGGTGCCCGCGACCGTCGTCACGTGCCCGGTGCCCAGGTCGACGCGGCGCAGCGCGTGATTGACGGTGTCGGCGACGATCACGCTGCCGTCGGGCAGCAGCGTCAGCCCCTGCGGCTCGCTGAAGCGGGCCGTCTCCGCGTTGCCGTCGGCCAGCCCGCGCGTGCCGGTGCCGATCCGCCGCACCACGCTCTCGGCGTCCGCCGCCAGCTCCACCAGGGCGTGCCGGGTCGAGTCCGACACCAGGAAGTGCCCGGAGCCGGGCAGCGCGAGCGCCTTGCCGGGGAAGCGGAGGTCGGTCGCGACCGGCTCGGGCGGTACGTACGGGCCGTCGCCCCTGCGCAGGGTGCCCTTGGCCGCGTGCTCCTTCTCCAGCGCCGTCACGAGCTGCTCCAGCGCGTGCGCGTGCCCCTCGCCCGCGTGCTGCGCGACCACGTACCCCTCGGGGTCGATCACCACCAGCGTCGGCCAGGCCCGTACGGCGTACTGCTTCCACGTCGAGAGCTGCGGGTCGTCCAGCACCGGGTGGTGCACCTCGTACCGCTCCACCGCGTCCACGACCGCCTGGTGCTCGGCCTCGTGCACGAATTTCGGCGAGTGCACGCCGACGATCACCACCGTGTCCCTGTGCCGCTCCTCCAGGGCCCGCAGCTCGTCCAGGACATGCAGACAGTTCACACAGCAGAACGTCCAGAAATCCAGAATGACGATGCTGCCCCGCAGGTCAGCGAGGGTCGGATGCTTGTCGCCGGTGTTCAGCCAGCCGCCCTTGCCGGTCAGCTCGGGCGCCCGGACACGTGCACGTGCAGTCATATCCCCATCCAACAGCATCCGCCGGGGTAGGCATTCCCTATGAAATACGTGGTGCGAGAGAAGATGTTCGCCATCGGTGACGACTACTGGATCGAGGACGAGCACGGCCGCAGGGCCTTCTACGTCGACGGGAAGGTCCTCCGGATCCGCGACACCCTCGAACTCCAGGACCCGGACGGCAACGAGGTCGCCGTCATCCGCAAGAAGCTGGTGTCCCTGCGGGACGCCATGACCATCGAGCGCGACGGCGACGTCCTCGTCACCGTCCGCAAGAAGCGCCTCCACCTGCTCCGCGACGTCTTCCGCGCCGAGCTCGCCTCCGGCGAGGAACTCGAAGTGCGCGGCGACATCATCGACAAGGAGTTCGACATCGAGTATGAGGGGGAGCGCCTCGCGCGCATCTCCCGCAAGTGGTTCACCCTCCGTGACGCCTACGCCATCGACATCGAGCGCGAGGACGCCGATGCCGCGATGCTGATCGCGGTGGCGGTGTGCGTCGACCGCATGGTCGACAAGGAGCACGAGGACGAATAGCCCTGCGCAGGGCGGCGACCCGGTCTTTCCGGGGCGCCGCCCCTGTGCCCGAACCTCGCGCGGGTGGGTGCCCGCAGCGCCCCTGAAAGATCGGCGGGCCCTTCTCGCGGCCGGACAGGCCCTAGCGGGGCTTCGGGGTGGGGACCCCGAGGACGCGGTCGCGGAGGACGGGGAAATCGGCGCGGGTGACGTCCACGCGGAAGACGTCGACCTCGGCGGAGAGCGCCTGCTCGGCGGGCCCGGCCTCGGCGACGATCTCACCCCAGGGATCGACGATCATGCTGTGCCCGGCCTGCTCCACCCCGGCGTGGGTGCCGGCCGTCCCGCAGGCGAGGACGTACGCCTGGGACTCGACGGCGCGGGCGCGCACCAGCAGCCGCCAGTGGGCGAGCCGCCGCGCGGGCCAGCCCGCCGGAACGACCAGCGTCTGCGCCCCGGCGTCGAGCAGCAGCCGGAACTGCTCGGGAAAGCGCAGGTCGTAGCACGTGGCGAGGCCGAGGACGGTACCGGGGACGCGGGCGGTGACGATGTCGTGCCCGGAGGACATGAGGACGGCCTCGCCCTGGTCGAAGCCGAAGCGGTGGATCTTGCGGTAGACGGCCGCGAGAGCGCCGTCGGGGGAGAAGAGCAGCGAGGTGTTGAACAATTCGCCGCCGACGACGTCGCGTTCGACGATCGACCCCGCGTGCAGCCACACCCCGGCGTCGCGCGCCGCCGCGCTCATCACCTCGGCGGTCGGGCCGCCGTCCGCCGTCTCGGCCTCGGCCGCGAAGTCCTCGGCGGCGAAGGCGCCGACCGGCCACAGTTCGGGCAGCACGACAAGATCCGCGTCCGCGTGGGCACGTACCATCGCTGCCACACGGTCGCGCCGCGAGGCGACCGATTCCCTCTGGTCCACGTCGATCTGAAGAAGCGTTGCGCGCACTCGGACACCGCCCATACGTTGGGTCGTCAAGCCGGGCCTACCATCGTCACTCGAAAGCACTGCGTGGGCGCCCGCGCGCAGCGTAACTTAGGCGCCAACCGCCACGACCGCGCACCGACCGTCGAGGGGTCCCGTGACCGTCCACAGCAAGCTCCAGCCGTATATCGACGCCTGGACCCACTCCATAGAATCCGTCAACGAACTGGTGACGCCGCTGCCCGACGGCGCGTGGAACCGCCACACCGAGTGCCCGTACTGGTCGGTCCGCGATGTCGTGTCCCACATCATCGGCTTCGAGTGCGAGCTGCTGGGCGACCCGCGCCCCATCCACACACTTCCCAGCGACCTCCGCCACATCACCAGCGAGACGGCCCGCTACACGGAGGTCCCGGTCGACATCCGCCGCCACCACACGGCGCCGGAGATGACGTCCGAGCTGGAGTACACGATCATCCGCCGCTCGCGGCAGCTCAGGAACGAGTCGCGGCAGCCGGACGCCGAGGTCCGCGCGATCGGCGGCGGCGAGGTCACCCTGGAGGAACAGCTCTGGGGCCGCGTCTTCGACGTGTGGGTGCACGAGCAGGATCTGCGCCGGGCCCTCGACGCCCCGGGCAACCTCGCCTCCCCCGCGGCCGTACTGGCCCGTGACTACCTCCTGCGCTCGCTGCCGAAGCTGGTCGCCGAGGACGCGGGCGCCAAGCCGGGCTCCGCGGTCGTCTTCGACGTGCACGGACCGCTGGAGTTCATGCGGACCGTACGGGTGAACGCCGAGGGTCACGGCAGCATCGACTCGGCCGTCTCGCTCGGTCCGGCCGTCACCTTCGTCGTGGACTGGGAGACGTTCCTGCGGCTGCTCACCGGCCGGGCGCGTCCGGCCGCGCTCGCCGACCAGCTCAAGATCGAGGGCGACCGGCAACTGGCGGACGCGATCCTGTCGCACATCGCGGTCACGAAGTAGCGCCCGGCGCCTCGGGCGCCGTTTTCGGATCATGGCGTTTCCGGATCATGGTGTACCCGGATCATGGCGCGCCCGAATCACGCCGTTCCCGAATCATGGCGCGCCCGAATCACGGCGCGCCCGCCATGAACCCCGCCGCCGTACAGCGTCGTACGGCCGCGCCGGGCGTCAGTCGGAGGTGACCGCCGCCGGCAGGCGGTGCACGCTCTCGACGCGGCTGACCGCGATCCGCTCCCGCTCCAGCCGTTCCGCACGGCGGCGGAGCCGGAGGATCTGGGCGGTGCCGACCGCCTGGAGCACGAAGACGCTGCTCCAGGCGATCCGGTAGTCGTCGCCGGTCGCGTCGAGGAGCAGGCCGACGGCGAGCAGGGTGAGGACGGAGGCGGTGAAGCCGCCGATGTTGACGATCCCGGAGGCGGTGCCGAAGCGCTCGGGCGGGTTGGCGGGGCGGGCGAAGTCGAAGCCGATCATCGAGGCGGGCCCGCAGGCGCCGAGGACGACGCACAGGGCGACCAGCAGCCACATCGGGTCCTGGCCGTGGCCGCCGCCCCAGGCGAGCGTCGTGGCCCAGGCGGCGGCGGTGGCCGCGATCACGCCGAGGGTGAGCGGCATGCGGGCGCCGTGGTGGCGGGAGATGAGCTGCCCGAAGACCATGCCGAAGAACATGTTGGCGACGACGACGAGCGTGAGCAGCCCGCCCGCCGCGCCGCGCGAGAGCCCCTGGTCCTCGACGAGGTACGGCAGCCCCCACAGCAGCAGGAACACCATGCCGGAGAACTGGGTGGTGAAGTGCGTCCACATGCCCAGGCGCGTGCCGGGTTCGGCCCAGGAGGCGGCGATCTGGCGGCGTACGTACGTCAGGCCCGCGTGCTCGGCGGGCGCGGGTTCGTATCCCTCGGGGTGGTCCTTGAGGAAGAGGGCAACCAGGACGAGGACGAGCGCGCCGACCAGGGCGGTGCCGAGGAAGGTCGGGGTCCAGCCCGCCGAGTGCAGGACGCGGGAGAGGACGACGGTCGAGACGAGGTTGCCCGCGACGCCGAACAGGGCGGCGCCCTGGGCGATCATCGGACCGCGCCTGGCGGGGAACCAGCGCGAGCCGAGCCGCAGCACGCTCACGAAGGTCATGGCGTCGCCGCAGCCCAGCACGGCGCGGGCGCCGAGGGCCATGCCGTACGAGTGGGACAGCGCGAACGCCCCCTGGCCGAGGGTGAACAGCACGGCGCCGAGCAGCAGGACCTTCTTCGTGCCGAGCCGGTCCACCATCAGGCCGACCGGTATCTGCATGCCCGCGTAGACCAGCACCTGGAGGATCGAGAAGCTGGAGAGCGCGGAGGCGCCGATGTGGAAGCGGTCGGCGGCGTCGATGCCCGCGACGCCGAGGCTGGTGCGGTGGACGACGGCGACGAGGTAGACGGAGGTGCCGACGCCCCAGACGAGGGCGGCACGGCGTCCGCCGGGCGGGTCGCCCGGCAGGACCTTCTCCGCGGCCGGGCTCCGGCTCACGACTCGCCCCTGGCGAGCACCTTCACCCACGAGACGTGCCGGTCCACGACGTCGGCGGCCGTGTCGGCCGCGCCGTCCCTGAGCGCGTCCAGGATCTCGGTGTGCTCCGCGATGTTCTTCGCCACCCGGCTCGGCTCGGCGTGCATGGTGGCCACCCCCATCCGCAACTGACGGTCCCTGAGCTGGTCGTAGAGGTGCGCGAGGATACGGTTGCCCGCCGCGCGGACGATCTCCGCGTGGAAGCAGCGGTCCGCGACGGCGAAGGCCGCCAGGTCGCCGGTCTCCGCGTGCCCGCGCTGCTCGGCCAGGGACTCCTCCAGCCGCGCGATGAGCCGCGGCGGCACCGCCCCGACCACCTTGGCCACGGCGTGCTGTTCCACCAGCAGCCGGGTCTCCACCACGTCGGCGATCTCCTGCGCCGACACCGGCAGCACCAGCGCGCCCTTCTTCGGGTAGAGCTTGATCAGCCCCTCCGCCTCCAGCCGCAGCAGCGCTTCGCGCACCGGCGTGCGCGAGACCCCCACCGCGTCGGCGAGATCCCCCTCGGTGAGCAGCGTGCCGCCCTCGTAACTCCGGTCCAGGACACCGGACTTGACGTGCAGATAGACCCGCTCGGCGGCGGGCGGCGCCTTGACGGCGGGGCCGGGCGCGGCGACGGTGAGAGTGCTGGCATCCATGATGCACGCATCATAGATACAACAGTTGAGGGGACGGTACGGGCGTCCGGGATATGGACATGCCAGGAGCCCGTCGCGCAGGGGCGCTTCGGCGGCGGCGGGCCGCGGGGCTACCGTCTCGGAGCATGGCTGCGGACGACTGGCTGGCGGACACCCGAACCTCGTACGACACGGTCGCGGTGAGCTACGCGGACTTCGTACGGGAGGCGCTGGACGGCGCGCCGGCCCTGCGTACGGCCCTCGCTCTGTTCGCCGCCGAGGTCACCGGCGCCGGGGGCGGTCCCGTGGCGGACGTGGGCTGCGGCCCCGGCCATGTCACCGCCCACCTGCGCGGCCTGGGCGTCGACGCCTTCGGCATCGACCTCTCCCCCGGCATGATCGACGTGGCCCGCTCCGACCACCCCGGACTCCGGTTCGAGGTCGGCTCGATGACCGCCCTCGACCTCGCCGACGCGTCACTCGCCGGCCTGGTCGCCTTCTGGTCGCTGATCCACGTCCCCGACGACGAGGTCCCGGCCGTCCTCTCCGGCTTCCACCGCGTCCTGCGCCCCGGCGCCCCGCTGCTGACCGGCTTCCACACCGGCTCCGTCTCCCGCCTCAAGACGGAGGGCTACGGCGGCCACCCCATGAAGGTCCACGTCCACAAACGCCCGCCCGCCCGGATGACCGCCTGGCTCCAGGAGGCCGGTTTCACGGTCGCGACCGAAACCCTCATCGCCCCCGACTCCCCCACCCCCGCCGCCCTCCTCCTCGCCCACCCCTGACTCCCGCGGGGGCCATTCGCCTCCGCGTCCCCGTGCATCCGGCGGTAAAAGAGCAGGTCACAGCACCGATCTACCAGTCCCGGAGAAAGTAGTAGATCAGCGGTAGTCAAGCGGTCCTGATGTCCCTCGCGCTTCGGCTGGCTCGCGCTCACCGTCGCAATACGGCCGCCGCCGCGGGACAAGGAGACCGAAGGAGGTCGCCAAGCGGCGGCGGAGCCTCCGTTCAGCCTCGCGTCACGCCGTCCAGGACGGCCTGGAAGGCGTCGCTGACCGGGCGCAGGTCCCGGTCGAGCTCGTCGATGTCGACCGCTTCGGCCCCGGCGTCGTCCCCGCGCGCCTCCGCCGCCCCGGCCCACCGCCTGAGCACCGCGACGTAGGCCGCCTGTACGGCGCCGCCGATCGCCGCCGGGACGGGGTCGCCCGCGTCGAGGCCGGTGCGCCCGGCCGCGTACCCGCTCACCGTCTCGCCCCATACGCGCCAGTGCGCGGCGGCCTCCGCGACGAGCGCGGGGTCCCGGTCGAGCACGCGGAAGCGGTCGAGCCACGAGTCCGGCGCCGCCGCCTGCGAAAGCCGCGTGGACCGGACGACCGCCGACCGTACGGCCGTCATGACGGGTACGTCGTCGGCGTCACGAAGGGCGGCCCGCAGCCGCTCGACCGCGCGGTCGAACTCGCCCCACACGATCCCCGCCTTCGACCCGAAGTAGCGGAAGAGCGTCGAGCGCCCGACACCGCCCGCGGCCATGATCGCCTGGAGCGTCGTCGCCTCGTAGCCGTCGCGAAGCAGCAGGTCGAAGGCGACTTCCTCCAGGGCTTCGCGGGTCGAGGCGGGCGGTCGCCCGCGGCTCCTTCGGGAGGTGGTCATCGCCCGAGCGTAGTGGAGGAGTATTTTTGGGATGAGGTACCAATATTCTTCCGGGTGACCGCCGACGTCAGCGCGGCCCCGCCGGGAGCCCACCGTCCAAGGAGCGGAAAATGCGCGCATGGCAGTTCACCGACATCGGCAAGCCCCTCACCCTCAGTGAGGTCCCGGCCCCGGCACCGGGCGCGGACGAACTCGTCGTGCACGTCCGCGCGGCCGGACTGTGCCACAGCGACGTCGGGTTTCTCGACGGCACACTGACGCCGCTGCTCCCGTTCCGGCCGATCACACTGGGTCACGAGATCGCCGGTGTCGTCTCCGCCGTGGGCTCGGGCGTGACGCGGTTCACCGTGGGCCAGAAGGTCGTCATCCCGGCCGCCATCGAGGGTCCCGGCACATCGAAGAACGGCGGATTCGCGGACGAGGTCGTCGTCCTCGAACGGCTCGTCGTCGCGCTGCCGGACGGGGTGCCGTTCGACCAGGCGGCAGCCGCCACCGACGCCGGGCTCACCTCGTACCACGCGGTCTCCGTGCAGGGGAGGGTCACCGCCGGCTCCCGCGTCGGGATCATCGGCCTCGGCGGGCTCGGCTCGCTCGGCGCCCAGACCGCGCTGGCGCTCGGCGCGACGGTGTTCGTCGCCGAGAAGAACGAGCGCGTGCACGACTTCGCCCGCTCGCTCGGCGCGGAGAAGGTCGCGGGCGACATCACCGACTTCGCGGGCGAGAACCTCGACGTGGTCGTCGACTTCGCCGGGTTCGGGACGACCACCGACGGCGCGATCCACTCCGTACGCCGGGGCGGCCGTATCGTCCAGGTCGGCCTCGGCCGCGCGCGCGGCGAGATCGACCTTCAGGCGCTCACCCTGAACGAGGTCGAACTCGTCGGCTCCCAGGCCGGATCGAAGGAGGACTGCGCGGCGGTGCTCGACCTCGTCGCCGAGGGGAAGCTGTCGTCGCGGGTCACCGAGATCGGATTCGAGGAGATCGGCGAGGGTGTCGGGCGGCTGGAGCGCGGCGAGGTGATCGGACGGCTGGTCGCCGTCTTCGGGTGATGTCGTCCCGGACGGACAGAGGGCGGGACGGAGGGTCAGACGGGCGCGAGGCGGCGGGCGGCGGGCGGCTCCACGGCCGCCGCCCGCCGTACTGTCGGCGCGGACGCACCGTCCGTCAGACGGTGCTCATCGGGGTCGCGTCCACGCTCGTCGTCTGCTGTTCGAGGCCGTAGACGGCGGGGGTGCCGCTCGGGGCGATCACGCCCACTTCCATCTGCATCTCGTGGTTCACGACCTGGTACATGTGGTCGCTCGCGCCCTTCTTGACGAACGGCTTGAGCCGCTTGCCGAGGGTGATGTACGAGGTCAGGTCCTTGGCCAGTGACGTCTCGTCGACGGCGCTGTCGTTGAGCACGAGGGCCCCGCCATCCTTCGTGCGCAGCGCGTACGTGGTGCCGACGCGCGGGGCGGCCTTCTTGTAGTCGTTGTACGCGTGGCCGTCGAGGCCGTTGAGACGGTTGTTATACGCGGAGATCGCGTTCTCGCGCGCCTTGGTCCGCGCCAGCGGGGTGTCGGCGCCGCCGGTCACGTAGAGGTCCGCCACCATGTCGGCCAGGTCCGCGGGCGCGGTGCCGCCGATCTTCGCCGTCGGCTCGGCGACCCGCGCCAGCCCGTCCGCGTCCAGCGCGATCTCCGGGATCTTCTTCTGCTCGTCGCCCGAGAAGTCCTGGGAGTTGACCGCGCGCCAGCCGTCGGCCGTGTGCTTGAAGACGATGAAGCGGGTGCCGGTCGTCCACGGCGCGCCCGGCTTGCCGTCCTTCAGCTCCGCGCCCTGCGCCCTCACCATGAACCAGTCCGTGTTGGCCGCGGCCGGAGGGATGTAGAACGCGCGGTTGACGTACACGAAGCCCGCCAGATTCGCCTTGACGTTCTTCTGGTCGAGCCCGGACGCCTGCGTGAAGTAGCCCTTGTCGAAGGCGAGCATGGCCCCTGCCTCGGCCTTGGCGATCAGCGCCGGGCTGAGCTTCGCGTTCGCCTCGTTGTTGAGCGCCTGATACGTGTCCACGATCTTGTTCGCCTCGGCCACGGTCAGCAGCGGCGCCGCGTTCTTCCCGCCCTTGCCCTTGCCCTTGCCCGCGTCCCCGCTCTTCTCCGTGGACGTGTCCGACGTCTCGTCCGACGACGAGCCGCCGCACCCGGCGGTCAGGACGAGACACGTCGCCGCGAGGCCCGCCGCCAGCGCGACGCGGTGCTTTCGGTTAACCATGAGTCCCTGCTTCCCCGTGAACAACACTTCCCCGTAACGGCCTCGGGCCGCCGGAACCCGGTCCACGCTACCGAGCGGGCCGCGTCGGCCCGCTGGTGGGGCTGCCGGGACGACCGGGGAGGGCGGTTCGTACGCGTCCGGGCTTCCGGGCGTCCGGGCTCAGGACGGCCAGTCGCCGTGGGTCGTCGCGGGCTGGGGCGGGGCCTGGCGGACGGGGGCCGGATTGTCGGCGGCCAGCTCCTCGGTCGGGTTCATCAGGACCGCGAAGGCGACCACGAAGACGATCAGGCTCAGGCCCGCGATCAGGGGCAGGACGAAGGCGGAGGCCGAGACGCCCGTGGTCGGGTCGGTGTGGTCGGTGATCGTGGAACTGACCGCCGCCATGCCCGTGTAGTGCATGCCGCTGATCGCGAAGGCCATGACGAGCGCGGCCCCGGTGATGAAGAGCGGGCCGCGCGCGCGGAGCGTCGCCCACAGCGCCGCCGTGGCGGCCACGATGGCGATGACGATCGACAGGGCGACGGTGGAGCCGTCGTAGCTCATCGTGCCCGGCATGATGATCGCCGCCATGCCGAGGTAGTGCATACCCGCCACGCCGACCCCGGCGAGCAGGCCGCCCGCCAGCAGCGACGGCCAGGACGAGTCCCGGCCCGCCACGTAGATCCCGACGCCGACGACACCCACCGCGAGCACCCAACTCAGCACGGTCAGCGTCACGTTGTAGCGCAGCGTCACGCCCTGGACGTCGTAGCCGAGCATCGCGACGAAGTGCATGCCCCAGATTCCGGTGCCCAGCGCGACGGCTCCCGATCCGAGCCAGCTCTTTCCCCGCCCGAATCCCACGAGGTGCAGCCGGGACGAGCAGGCCAGGCCGAGCACGGAGCCGACAAAGGCGATCACGTAAGCGAACGTCGGATAAAGGGAGTTGGACCAGAGCGGTTCGTGGTGTTGCATTTGAGCGGCCCTCTCAGGATTTTCCTGCCTGCTGAGTGAAGTGACGACAGCGCAGGCCGGAGAGGCACGCGCGCACAGGTGTACGACCTTGTATCACCTATACGGCCATTCGGCGATATTGATCTTCAAAATTGGTACACAGCGGGGACGCGTGGGGCTCGATATCACTCATGCGCAATTCGAGGCACCCCGAGGCCGCCTCACCGAGGCAAGTTTTCGCCCCTTCCGGCCAAGATCAACTTTCTCTCGCCGCAACCCGCCGCCGTCCCGTCGTTTCCCGCCCTGACCAGCCCGTCCCCCGCCCTGCCGACCGGCCGCCCCGCCCAACTCACCTTCCTTGCGCACCACTTCACGGCACCCGAGCCTGTCCGGTTCCCACCGGTCCGGGCCTCATCGCCCCTCCCGAATAGCCGATTTACCCCCATGCGCGGTCACATGGATGATGCGCCTCCCGCCCCGAGACGATTCCCGGCATATTCGTTTTGCCATATCCTCGACGTCATATGCCCGTTCGGCATCACCGGCACGGTGAAGTGTCAGCGGCGCGGTGAAGTGTCAGGAGCGCGGAGTAGCCGAATCCCCGATCGCCCGCCGGCTTTCGCGGCCCGCCGGGACGGCCACCGCGGACGGGCGGCCGGTCCTCGGAGTGGTGCCGCCGGTTCGGGGAAGGGGCACGAGGGGTGTTCATTCCGGTATGAGAGTCTGCTGGGGAACCGCGGCGATGTGTGACGGTGCCCGTCGGGCGGCGAACCTCGCCGCCACTGAAAGGGCTGCACGATGCGCGACACGGCGGAAGCGATACCGGAGGCCGGGGCGGGACGCAGGCTGTCGTGGCCCTGGTTCCTCGTCGTGGTGGTCGTGTACGTGGGCATCATCCAGGGCCTGGGCCTGCTGATCGGCGTGGACACCGGTGACTCCGACAGCCAGTTCCCCACGACCGCGTCCCTGGTGCGCAACGCGCTGATCCCGATCGGGGCGTCGATCGCGTTCGGCGCCGCGGTCGTCTCCTGGCTTGGCTGGTGGGGCGAGGTCCTGCGCTACCGCGCGCCGGTGCGGCGCTGGGTGCGCTGGGTACCGATCTCGATGATCGCCGCCGCGGTGATCGGGCTGAACTACCCGCACCTGGCGGACCAGAGCCTGTCTCTCGTGGCCTGCCTGCTGCTGCTCGGGCTGTTCGTCGGCGTCGGCGAGGAACTCATGTTCCGGGGCATCGGCGTCCATGTCTTCCGCCGGGCGGGATTCACCGAGGGCAAGGTCGCGCTCTGCTCCTCCGTCGTCTTCGGCCTCGTCCACATCAGCAACGCCATCAGCCAGGGACCACAAGCGCTCGGGCAGGCCGCCGTCGTCTCCACCTCGGGCTACTTCTTCTACCTGTGCCTGCGCGCCGGCGGCGTCCTCGTGCTGCCGATGCTCGTCCACGGCCTGTGGGACACGAGCCTGATCTCCAACCTCGTGGGCGACAAGCCCCAGGTGTCACTGGGCACCCTCCTGATCATCCTGCTCCAGGTCGCCCTGATCATCGTGCTGCTCGTCAGGCGCCGCGCGATCCAGCCCGCCTCCCCGGCCGTCCCGGCCTGACCGGCGGTACGTTCCCCGCCCGTCAGGCGGCGAGCGGCGCCGGTCGGGGCTGTCGGGCGCGCACGCCGAGGTGGTTCCGTGGTGCGGGCGCCGTAACCGGCGGCTGCCGGTCAGTTGACGAAGTCGCCTGCGGCGAGAGCCCGTTGGAAGTGCGTCCACTCGACGGGGGTGAAGGCGAGGGCCGGGCCCTCGGGGTTCTTCGAGTCGCGGACACGTACGGTGCCGGGCACGTTGACGGCGACCTCAACGCATTCCTGACCCGCAGGGTCCGGGCCGCTGTAGCTGGACTTCTTGAACTTGAACGAGGGCACGTTTATAGACCTTTGGCGATGTCGTCGAGCAACTGAAGAGTCGCGTGAGCGGACAGGCTGAGCTTGGCGACCTGCTCGAAATGCCTCGCGTGCGCCTCGGCCTGACCCACGTTCTCCGCCCACTGGGTGGACGCAATCGTATCCATGTGCACGACATCGAGCGCTGAGCTGTCATCGAACGAGACGATGCTGAAGGCCCCGCCCATCGCCATGTGGGCCCCGGCGCGGAACGGCAGCACCCGGAGATGCACGTTCGGGAGCCGCGCCACTTCCGCGAGATGAGCAAGCTGCTCACGCATGACCTCGCCCCCGCCCACGAGTTGGCGGAGCGCTGCTTCCCAGACCACGGCGTGCACCTTCAACGGCTTATTGCTGGTCAGCCGGAGTTGCCGTTTCATCCGGACGGCGACGATCCGTTCGGTCTCGTCCCGGTCCTCCCAGGCATTACCGCTGGCGGCGAGCGCACGGACGTAGTCCGCCGTCTGGAAGAGGCCGGGAACGAAGGCGAGTTGCCAGGTGCGGATCTGTGAGGCCACGTCTTCCATGGCGATGTACTCGGACAGACCGATGACCTCTGGTTCGTGTTTCCACCAGCCCTTCGCCCTGCGGCGCTCCCGGTCCAGCCGGGCGATTTGCAGCAGGCCCTGCACGACGGCCTCGTCGTCAACGCCGTAGAGGTGGCACAGCGCGCGGATGTCGGGGTCGCGCATGGGGACGAGGCCGCGTTCCATTTTGGCGACCTTGGGGACCGAGGCGGTCAGGGCCTGGGCCGCATGGGACTGCTTGAGGCCGCAGGTCTCGCGCATGCGGAGGAGGTCGCCGCCGAGCTTGCGGCCCAGGACGGTGGAGATCGAAGTCCCCCGGTTCGCACGGTCGTTCATGGCGGTCATCCCCTCCCAGAGCGTGAGCACAGTCTGTGGCGCGGTCCCGGAGAGGCACAACTCAATTCGAGTAGAATTTTCTGCTCATTCGTGTTGCTGCACAAGAGACTCACCCTCTACCGTCGGTGACGACCCGCTCGCACAGCGGCGCCGCATGGCGGAAGTGCACCGCTGCGTCATGCCCGGGTGGGGCGGAGGGCGTGGGGGCGACGCCACCGCCAGGGACCGTGCGCGGGCTGACGCGCGAGGCTGGGAGGTCGCCGGGATGGGCGACGCGGAGACGACGTATGACACATGCCTGTACGCACCGACGGCGCGGAGTGTGAGCAGGGCGCGGCTGCGGACCGCCGAGCTGGTGGAGAAGTGGGGGCACCCCGAAGTGGCCGGGGACGCCGGGCTGTTGGTGAGCGAGCTGGCGACCAACGCGGTCCGGTACGGGCGGGTGGCCGGGCGGCTGTTCCGGGTCGAGGTGCGGCTGGCCGACGACGTACTGCGGGTGGGCGTCACCGACGCGCGCGGGGAGCGGCGACCCCAGGTGCCCGAGGCCGTGAGCGACGACGACGAGTCCGGCCGGGGCTTACTGATCGTCGCGGCCGTCGCCGCCCGCTGGGCCGTCGTCCCCCTGGACGTGGGCAAAACGGTCTGGGCCGAGTTGGATCTGACGCCCCTGGGGCGACGGCGAGAGTGAGGGGGAGCATGGGCGGTATGGAGACTTCATTTCTCGGGATCGCTGAACTCGGCGAGCGGGGCCGGGCACCGGCCGTGGCGGTGGTCGTGGACGTCATGCGGGCGTTCACCGTGGCGGCTTGGGCGCTCGGGCGCGGGGCGGAGAAGGTGGTGCTGGCCGGGTCGTTGGACGAGGCGCTGGCGCTCAAGGCCCGGCATCCGGACTGGGTGACGGTCAAGGACGGTGCGCCCGCGCCGGGGTTCGACACCGTCAACTCACCGGGCCTGATGCGGTCGCTCGACCTGGAGGGACGGACCGTCGTACAGAAGACCACGGCGGGGACGGTCGGCGCGCTCGCGGTGAAGGACGCGCCGCTGGTGCTGTGCGCCGCGTTCGTGGTGGCGGAGGCGACGGCCGACCACCTGCGGGCGCACGCGGGCGACGGCGTCACCTTCGTGGTCACCGGCGAGGACGGTCAGGCCGACGAGGACCTGGCGTGCGCTCAGTACATCGCCGGGCGGGCCGCCGGGGCCGGAACGGACGCCGCCGAGTTCCTGCGCCGCGCCGCCACGTCGCGCGCCGCCGCCGAGCTGGCGGAGGGGGTGCGCGAAGGAGTGCACCCCGACGACATCGCGCTCTGCCTCGAACTCGACCGGTTCCCCTTCGCCATGGTGGCGGCCGTGGAGGGGCCGCTCATGGTCCTGCGGGCGTCAGCGGCGTTCGTCAGGGACGGATCGTGCTGACCAGGGAGGCGGTGGAGTTCATCGTGGACTGGATGGTGGGGGCGAGGCTGGTGGAGGAGAGGCAGAAGCCGAGGAGGACGCAGATGACGGCGTGGCTGGGCTTGAGGGACTTGTTGCGCATCATCATGGCGGCGAGGACGAGGAGCAGCAGGACGACGGAGACGGAGACGGCCATGGGGTGATGGCAGCATAAAAGGGGACGAATGGGTGGGACGCACGCACGACGGAGGGCCCGGACGTTTGTACGTCCGGGCCCTCCGTGCGGGTGACGGCGTCAGCCCCAGGTGAGCAGCCGCTTGGGCTGTTCGAGGATGGCGGCCACGTCGGCCAGCACGCGGGAGCCGAGTTCGCCGTCGACCAGGCGGTGGTCGAAGGAGAGGGCGAGCGTGGTGACCTGACGCGGCTTCACCTTGCCCTTGTGGACCCAGGGCTGGAGCTTGATCGCGCCGAAGGCGAGAATCGCCGACTCGCCCGGGTTGAGGATGGGCGTGCCGGTGTCCACGCCGAAGACACCGACGTTGGTGATGGTCACCGTGCCGCCCTGCATCGCGGCCGGCGAGGTCTTGCCGTCACGGGCGGTGGCGACCAGTTCGCCGAGTGCGGCGGCCAGTTCGGGGAGCGTCTTGTCGTGCGCGTCCTTGATGTTGGGGACGATCAGACCGCGCGGGGTGGCGGCGGCGATCCCCAGGTTGACGTACGACTTGTGGACGATCTCCTGCGCGGCCTCGTCCCACGCGGCGTTCGCCTCGGGGTGCCGCTTGAGGGCGACCAGCAGGGCCTTCGCGACCAGCAGCAGCGGGCCGACCCGTACGCCCGTGAAGGCGCGGTCCTCCTTCAGCTCCTGGACCAGCTTCATCGTCCGCGTGATGTCGAACGTCACGAATTCCGTGACGTGCGGCGCGGTGAAGGCGCTGGTGACCATCGCCTGGGCGGTGGCCTTGCGGACGCCCTTGATCGGGATACGCGTCTCCCGGGCGCCGGCGGTCGCCGCGAGCGGCTCGGGCGCGGCCGTCACCGGCGGCAGCGCGGCAGGCGGGGCCGCCGCCGCGCGGATGTCCTCACGGGTCACCACGCCGTTCGGCCCGGTCGGCACCACGGTCGCCAGGTCGATGCCCAGCTCCTTGGCCAGCTTCCGCACCGGCGGCTTGGCCAGCGGCCGGTCCACCGCCGCCGCACGGTCGTGACCGTTCAGCTCGGCGGCCTGAGCCGGTACGGAGGGGGCCGGTACGGAGGGGGCCGGTACGGCAGCGGTCGGTACGTCAGCGGTCGGTACGTCAGGGGCTGGTACCTCAGGGGCCGCCTGCTTGCGCGGACGGCGCGTCGTGGCCGACGGCGCGACGCCGTATCCGACGAGCACCGCCTGCCGCTTGGGCTCGGCGGGCGGGGCCTCGGGGGCGGGAGTCTCCACGGCGGGCGGCTCCGAGGCCGCGACCCCGGCGGACCCTGCGGAACCGGCCGAATCGGCGGAACCGGCGGCCCCGTCCCCCCCGGCGTCCACCACGATGATCGGCGTACCGACATCCACCGTCGTGCCCTCGCCGAAGCGGATCTCGCTCACCACCCCGTCATACGGAATGGGCAGCTCGACGGCGGCCTTCGCCGTCTCCACCTCGCAGATGACCTGCCCGTCGGTGACGGTGTCACCGACGGCCACGTACCACTTGAGGATCTCCGCCTCGGTCAGGCCCTCGCCGACATCCGGCATCCGGAATTCGCGGAAGCGCTGTGCAGGTGCGGTCATGGTCGTCACAACCCTCTCCTCAGAACGCCAGCGCGCGGTCGACGGCGTCGAGTACGCGGTCCAGGCCGGGCAGGTACTCCTCCTCCAGGCGGGCCGGCGGGTACGGGGCGTGGAAACCGCCCACCCGCAGTACCGGGGCCTCGAGGTGGTAGAAGCAGCGCTCGGTGATCCGGGCCGCGATCTCCGCGCCCGTGCCGTAGAAGACCGGGGCCTCGTGCACGACGACCAGGCGGCGGGTCTTCTCCACGGACGTCTGGAGAGTGTCGAAGTCGAGGGGCGAGAGCGAGCGCAGGTCCACGACCTCCAGGCTACGGCCCTCGTTCGAGGCGGCCGCGGCAGCCTCCAGGCAGACCTTCACCATCGGACCGTACGCGGCGAGCGTGAGGTCGGTGCCCTCCTGGGCCACGACCGCCTTGTGCGGGGAGCCGGGCACGGCCGAGGTGTCGACCTCGCCCTTGTCCCAGTAGCGCCGCTTCGGCTCGAAGAAGATCACCGGGTCGTCGCACTCGATGGCCTGCTGGAGCATCCAGTACGCGTCGGAGGCGTTCGAAGGCGTGATCACCTTCAGGCCGGGGACGTGCGCGAACAGCACCTCGGGCGACTCGCTGTGGTGCTCGACCGCGCCGATGCCGCCCGCGTAGGGGATACGGATGACGACCGGCAGCTTGATCTTGCCGAGCGCGCGGGCGTGCATCTTCGCGAGCTGCGTGACGATCTGGTCGTAGGCCGGGAAGACGAAGCCGTCGAACTGGATCTCGACCACCGGGCGGTAGCCGCGCAGCGCGAGGCCGATCGCGGTGCCGACGATGCCGGACTCGGCGAGCGGGGTGTCGATGACGCGCCCCTCCCCGAAGTCCTTCTGGAGGCCGTCGGTGATCCGGAAGACGCCGCCGAGCTTGCCGACGTCCTCACCCATGACGAGGACCTTCGGGTCGTTGTCGAGCGCCGTGCGCAGCGACTCGTTGAGGGCCTTGGCGATGGACATCTGGGTCATGTCAGCGTCCCTCTCCGGAAGCGGCGCCCTCGGACTCGAACGAGGCCAGGTACGCGGCGAACTGCGCGCGCTCCTCGTCGACGAGCGCGTGCCCGTCGGCGTAGACGTTCTCGAAGATCGCCATGGTGTCCGGGTTCTCCATCGTGCGTACGCCGTCGCGCACCCGCTTGGCCAGTACGTCGCTCTCCTGCTCGATCGACGCGTAGTACGCCTCGTCGGCCAGGCCCTGCTTGTCCAGATACGTCTTCAGCCGCAGGATCGGGTCCTTCGACTCCCACTGCTCGCGCTCCTCGTCGGCGCGGTAGCGGGTCGGGTCGTCGGTCGTGGTGTGGGCGCCCATCCGGTACGTGAACGCCTCGACCAGCATCGGGCCCTGGCCGCTGCGCGCGTGCTCCAGGGCCGCACGGGTGACGGCGAGCACCGCGAGGACGTCGTTGCCGTCGACGCGGACGCCCGGGAAGCCGTATCCGGCGGCGCGCTGGTAGATCGGCACGCGGGACTGCTTCTCGGTCGGCTCGGAGATCGCCCACTGGTTGTTCTGGCAGAAGAAGACGACCGGCGCGTTGTAGACGGCGGCGAAGGTGAACGCCTCCGCCACGTCGCCCTGGCTGGAGGCGCCGTCGCCGAAGTACGCGATGACGGCCGAATCCGCGCCGTCCTTGGCCACGCCCATGGCGTAGCCGGTGGCGTGCAGTGTCTGCGAGCCGATGACGATCGTGTAGAGGTGGAAGTTGTTCTCGTTGGGGTCCCAGCCGCCGTGGTTCACACCACGGAACATGCCGAGCAGGTTGAGCGGGTCCACGTCACGGGTCCAGGCCACACCGTGCTCGCGGTAGGTCGGGAAGACGTAGTCGTCCGGGCGGGTGGCCCGCCCCGAACCGATCTGCGCGGCCTCCTGGCCGAGCAGCGAGGCCCACAGGCCCAGCTCGCCCTGGCGTTGCAGGGTGATCGCCTCGGCGTCGAAACGGCGGGTCAGCACCATGTCGCGGTACAGGCCACGCAGCTCTTCCGGCGTCAGGTCGATGGAGTATTCGCCGTGCTCGACGCGCTCGCCCTCGGGCGTCAGCAACTGTACGAGTTCGGGCTCGGTGCCACGGCGCTTGGCGCCTGCTGCGCGGGTGGTCCGTCCCCTGCCCTTGGCGGGAGTGGCGGTGCTTCGCCCCCCGCTCCTGGCGGGGGTGGCCCCAGCGGCAGTGCTCTTCACGCTCACGTTCGCTCCTCCGTCTGTCCGGCCCCCGGGATCCGCCGGGCAGCCAGTGTGCGGCTCACCTGGTACGACGCGGCGCACGGGGTGTGTGCGGCATGGCCGAGCCAGGCGTGACAGTGCCCCGGCCAAGTGGCCTGCAACAGAGACGTTACCTATAACCCACGCCATCGCGCGAAGCCGTCCGACCTGCGGTTTTGCTTGGAGTTCCTAGTAAATACGCGTTACCGCAGGCCACCGGGACAACCGCACCGTATCCCGGATACGGAAAGTGCGTAAGAGGCGGCGCTGTCGTCCGTAAGAGGCGCGGGCTGTCGTCCGTAAGAGGCGGGGAGCTCCCGGCGGTGCGACGCTGGGCAGGTGCCTGTAGAAGGAAATAGCCCCACAATCCGCGTGTTCCTGCTCGACGACCACGAGGTGGTCAGGCGCGGGGTGCACGAACTCCTCTCGGCCGAGCCGGGAATCGAGATCGTCGGCGAGGCCGGGAACGCCGCGGAGGCGGTGGCGCGCATTCCGGCCACCCGCCCGGACGTCGCGGTGCTCGACGTACGGCTGCCCGACGGCAGCGGCGTCGAGGTGTGCCGCGAGGTCCGCTCGCACGACCCGTCGATCAAGTGCCTGATGCTGACGTCCTTCGCGGACGACGAGGCGCTCTTCGACGCGATCATGGCGGGCGCCGCCGGATACGTGCTCAAGGTGATCCGCGGCAACGACCTGATCGACGCCATCCGCGACGTGGCCGCGGGAAAGTCGCTGCTGGACCCGGTCGCGACCGCCAAGGTCCTGGACCGGCTCCGGCACGGCGGCGCGCGCTCCGAGGGCGACGACCGTACGGCCGACCTGACCGCCCAGGAGCGCCGCATCCTCGACCTGATCGGCGAGGGCCTCACCAACCGCCAGATCGGCGAGCGCCTGCACCTGGCGGAGAAGACGGTGAAGAACTACGTGTCCTCGATGCTCGCCAAGCTCGGCATGGAGCGGCGCACCCAGGCCGCCGCGTACGTGGCCCGCATGCATGCCGAGGGTGACCGGAGGCATATGCCCTAGCACGTCCCAGGGGGTCGGCGCCAGTCCGCGCGGGCGGGGTGTCGCGGTGATCTACGCTTCTGCACGTGACGGGCACGGCGAAGGTGCCGCCGGCGCGGGCTTCGCTGACCGCTCTGCTGCGCCGCTACGAGGACGCGGGTACCCCGCTGACCTGCGTACCCGTTCCCCGGGGGCTGCTCAACAAGGGCTACGAGGTGACCACCACCCGCGGCCGGTTCTTCCTCAAGCAGTACGTCGCCCGGGACACCGCGGACCCCGGCGTGATCGCCCGGCAGCACCGCGCGACGCGGGGTCTGGTCGGCCTCGGACTGCCCGTCGCCGCGCCCTTGCCGGACTCCCGCGGGCGTACGGTCGCGCGGCTCGGCGGCCACGGATACGCGCTCTTCCCCTGGATCGAGGGCAGGCACCGCGAGGGCACCGAGCTGACCGCCACGCAGTCGCGGCGGCTCGGCACGCTGCTCGGCATGGTGCACGCCGGACTCGCCCGCGTGCAGCCGCCCCCGCCGGAGGACCAACGCCACCACCCGAGCGCCGACCCGGACCGTACGTACGCGCAGATCGACGAACTGCTCGCGCTGGTACGCCGGCACCGCCCGCGCGACGCCTTCGACGAACTCGCCGAGCACCGGCTGCTGGAGCGCCGCGCCCTGCTGCGCCGCCACGCCCACCGCCGGCCGCCGGACGCCGACGGGACGGTCAGCGGCTGGGTGCACGGCGACTTCCACCCGCTCAACCTGCTCTACCGCGGTGAGGAGCCCGCCGCCATCGTCGACTGGGACCGGCTCGGTGTGCAGCCGCGTGCCGAGGAGGCGGTACGCGCCGCCGCCATCTTCTTCGTCCACCCGCTGGACGGGCGTCTCGACCTGCGGAAGATCCGCTCCTACGCCCGTGCCTACCGCTCCGCGGCGGGGGTTCCCGTCGCCGAGCTGGCCACCGCCGTCCACCGCGTCTGGTGGGAACGCCTCAACGACTTCTGGATGCTCCAGTGGCGTTATCAGCGGCGTGACCCCCGCAGCGATCCTCTTTTCCCGCCCGCCTCCGCCCTGGCCGTCTGGTGGACGGCCGAATACGGCGCCGTCATCGACGCCTTCACGTCCTAACGGCCCCCCCGACAAGGGCCCCCTTACGCAGGGCGGTACCCCGAGTTTTTAGGGGCGCGGGGAACTGCGCGACCAGCCCCCACCGGGCTGTCAGCCCGAAAACAACAGCATCTGCCCCACTGGGGCCGGTTTTTAAAGCTCGCCACCGCCGTGGCTGAGCGCGCAGTTCCCCGCGCCCCTACGGGGCTCCGACCCGCCGTGCGGGTGGGCTACTCCGCCGGGGTGGCCGCGTCCGACGTCGGCGGGGTTGTCGGCGGGGTGGTGGGGGGCGTGGTCGGGGGGGTGGTGGGG
This sequence comes from Streptomyces sp. NPDC025721, assembly GCF_055558595.1. NCBI lineage: Bacteria > Bacillati > Actinomycetota > Actinomycetes > Kitasatosporales > Streptomycetaceae > Streptomyces > Streptomyces sp. NPDC025721. The sequence continues at coordinate 292,420 of NZ_JBVHMF010000008.1, forward strand.
GGCGTGGTCGGCGGAGTCGTCGGCGGAGTCGTCGGGGGCTTGGTGGTCGGAGTCGTCGGCGGGGTCGTGGACGGAGTCGTCGGCGGGGTCGTCGCCGGAGTCGTGGTCGGGTCGGTCTGGTTGGACCCGGTCTCCGTCGGCTCCGTGGACGGCGGGTCGGACGGGGTGCCCGTGTCCTGGGTCACCGACGGCGACGGGGAGTTGGCGGGGGCGCCGCCGTCCCCGCCGGTACCGCGCGTGGCGAAGTAGACGCCCAGCGCGATGGCCAGCACCGCGGCGATGGCGAAGAGCACCGGCTTGAGCCAGCGGTTGCCGCCGCCGCCCGGCGGCCGCTCGCCGTAGCCCTGACCGCCGTCGTCGTCACCGGTGCCGGAGATTCCGGCGAGCAGCGGGGCGCCGAATTCGGCGGTGGTGCTGTTGCCGGGCCGCCCCTGTGCCACGACGGTCGGCGACATGCCGCCGGTCCGGGGGCCCGCGAGGGGGGTGATGACGCCGGTGTTCCACATGCCGCCGGTCCAGCCGCCCTGCTGGACGAGCGCCTGGTGCGCGTACTGGACGACACCGCGCATCTCCTCGGCGCTCTGGAAGCGGTCGTCCGGCTGCTTGGCGAGCGCGCGCAGCACGAGCCCGTCCAGCTCGGGCGGCACCCGGTCGCTGATCTGCGACGGGACCTGCGGCTCGTCCTGGACGTGCTGGTAGACCACCGAGAGCGGCGTCTCGCCGGTGAAGGGCGGACGCAGCGCCAGCAGCTCGTAGAGGAGACAGCCGGTCGCGTACAGGTCGCTGCGGTGGTCGACGGCCTTGCCCAGCGCCTGCTCGGGCGAGAGGTACTGCGGGGTGCCCATGACCATGCCGGTCTGCGTCATCGTGCTCTGGGCGCCGTGCAGCGCCCGCGCGATGCCGAAGTCCATGACCTTGACCGCGCCGTTCGTGGTGATGATCACGTTGGCGGGCTTGATGTCGCGGTGCACGATGCCGTGCTGGTGGCTGTAGGCCAGCGCTTCGAGGACGCCGGAGACGATGAGCAGCGCCTGGTCGACGGGCGGCGGCTCGGCGCTGGAGAGCAGGTCCCTGATGGTGTGGCCCTCGACCAGCTCCATCACGATGTAGGGGACGGTGCCGGTGGGCGTACGGTCCTCGCCGGAGTCGTAGACCGCGACCACCGCGTGGTGGTTCAGACCCGCGACGGCCTGGGCCTCGCGGGTGAAGCGGGCCTTGGAGACCGGGTCCTCGGCGAGGTCGGTGCGCAGCAGCTTCACCGCCACGATCCGGCCCAGGCGTACGTCCTCCGCCGCGAAGACCTCGGCCATGCCGCCGCGGCCGAGCCGCCCGGTCAGCCGGTAGCGGCCCTCGCCGACGACGGTGCCCACGCCCCACTGGCCGGATGTCTCCGACGCTCCGGGGCCCGGGGCCGTCTCTTTGGGGTCGACCATCAGTCCTCGCCGTCGTTCGTACGCGGTCATCGTCCGGGCGGGCGCGCGCGGACGCCCGTATCGTACGGATGCCCCGGAGCGGCCACCGTACCGCTTTCGCGTGCCCCGCCGGGCACACGTCCGCGTCACAGCACCTCAATACGGCGGTCCCGCGGGGATACACAGCATGTGCGTGCCCGATGTGCGTCAGGTGACGAGATGGTCAACGAACTTGACGTGTCCGTGCGATGGGCCAGACTTGGCGGGCAAGCTCGGGGACGAATATCGCCACAGGCAACCGCACAGGTACCGGCGCGACCCTCTCCCCGGTGGACTTTCCAGGGGGTAGCGGTACAGATGAGCGGGGACGCCACGCAGGGCGAGTACACGGGGCGCTCGGTCGGCGGCGGGCGGTACGTGCTGCGCGACCTGCTGGGCGAGGGCGGCATGGCGTCTGTGCACCTGGCGCACGACACCGTGCTCGACCGGCCGGTGGCCGTCAAGACCCTCCACACCAACCTGGGCAACGAGCAGTCCTTCCGCGAGCGCTTCCGCCGCGAGGCGCAGTCCGTCGCGAAGCTGAACCACACCAACATCGTCTCCGTCTTCGACTCCGGCGAGGACACCATCGACGGCCAGCTCGTGCCGTACATCGTCATGGAGTACGTCGAGGGCAGCCCGCTCGGCGACGTGCTGGCCGCCGATGTGGCGCAGCACGGCGCGATGCCCGCCGACAAGGCGCTGAAGATCACCGGGGACGTGCTGGCGGCGCTCGCGGTCAGCCACGAGATGGGCCTGGTCCACCGGGACATCAAGCCCGGCAATGTGATGATCACCAAGCGCGGTGTGGTCAAGGTCATGGACTTCGGCATCGCGCGCGCCATGCAGTCCGGTGTCACCTCGATGACGCAGACCGGCATGGTGGTCGGCACCCCGCAGTACCTGTCGCCGGAGCAGGCGCTGGGGCGCGGTGTGGACGAGCGCTCCGACCTGTACTCGGTCGGCTGCATGCTCTTCGAGCTGCTGACCGCGCGGCTGCCCTTCGACGCGGACTCGCCGCTGGCGATGGCGTACCAGCACGTACAGGAGATCCCGCCCGCGCCGTCGACGTTCAACCGCGCGCTGGGCCCGGCCGTGGACGCGCTGGTGGCGCGCGCGCTGCGCAAGAACCCCGCGGAGCGCTTCCCGACCGCGGACGCGATGCACGACGAGGCGGACCGGGTCCTGGCGGCCACGCGGCGCGACACGATGCCGCTGATGTCCGGCTCCGCGCCGGCCACCGGCAACCGCGGCCAGGACGTGGCGGCGTCGGTCTTCCCGTACGCGCAGGGCCCGCTCCAGACCCCGCCGCCGCAGATGCGGACGCCGTACGCGCCGGGCAATCCGCAGCAGGGCGGTTACGGGCAGCCCGCGCCGGCCCCGTCGCTGCCCTCGGCGTACGGCTACCCGCAGCAGTCCCCGACGCCGCCGCCGACCCCGGCGTACACCATGGCGCCCCAGATGCAGCACCAGCAGCACCAGCAGCAGATGCCGCAGCAGCGCGCGGGCGGTCACCCGGGCGGCGGCATAGGCGGCCCCGGCGGTCACGGCGGGGTCGGCGGCGGCACCGGTGGCGGCGGGAAGTCCAACACACCGCTGATCGCGGGCGCGGCCGTCGTGGTCGTGGCCATCGCGGTGATCGTCGCGATCGTCCTGGCCAACAGCGGCGGCGGCAAGGGCAGCCCCAGCGCCGACGACCAGTCGGGCGGCCCGACGACCTCGTCCTCGACCCAGGCGTCCGACGACCCGACCACGGGCACCGGCGCGGGCGACGTCGTGAACGGCGACCAGAGCCGCACGATCGACCCCGACAAGTGCACCAAGGCGCACAACGACCTGATCTCGAACGACCCGGACGTCATGACGATGCCGGACTTCACGTCGATCTACGTGGACTCGGTCGTCGCCTGCATCAAGGCGGCGGGCTGGCAGTACACGATCAAGCAGACCGACGAGCAGCAGTGGGGCAAGGGCGCGGTGACCAGCCAGACCCCGAAGTATCTGGAGGACTACAACCCGAAGAAGGGCGGCAAGGTCACCATCTGGGTGTCCACCGGCAAGAGCTCGAACTGACCGGGCCCCCGCCGGTGCGACACCTCACCGGCTCGGATGCGGATTAAAGGCCGGACATGAGATCCGGACGAGAGATCCGGACTAGAGATACGGGCCCGAGCGGGCGCCCTGGTTGCCGCCGTCGTCCTCCTCGTGGCCGCCGGCGCCGGGCGGCAGGGCGCGCCGCATCTGTTCGAGCTGGGCGCGGGCCGCCATCTGCTGGGCGAACAGCGCGGTCTGGATGCCGTGGAAGAGCCCTTCGAGCCAGCCGACGAGCTGGGCCTGGGCGATCCGCAGCTCCGCCTCGCTGGGCACGCTGTCGTTGGTGAAGGGCAGCGAGAGCCGGTCCAGCTCCTCCACCAGCTCGGGCGCGAGCCCGGCCTCCAGCTCCTTCACCGAGCTGGCGTGGATCTCCTTCAGGCGTACGCGGCTGGCCTCGTCGAGCGGCGCCTGGCGCACTTCCTCCAGCAACTGCTTGATCATGCTGCCGATGCGCATGACCTTCGCGGGCTGCTCGACCATCTCCGTCACCGGGATCTCGCCGTGCTCGCCGCCGTCACCGGTCGGCGCGCCTCCCAGGGCCATTCCGTCGGAACCGACGATCAGGACCTGCTGATTCGGTGAGTGCTGCGGATTCTGCGGATTCTGCGAGCTTTCCGGCGAGCGTTCGTTCATCGCGTTCATCGGCATCTCCATACCGCCATTGTCCCTTAGGACGCGGGGGGGGGGGGGGGGGGGGGGGGGGGGGGGGGGGGGGGGGGGGGGGGGGGGGGGGGGGGGGGGGATGGGGCGCATGATTCCATCGCGGGCGGCTGCTAA